>CAZFFP010000007.1:0-68066 GCA_964518215.1 uncultured Chitinophagaceae bacterium | reverse complement strand
AGATGATGAGATTTTTGAAGCTCAGCGAAAAAGCCAAATACTTCACCGATAAAGCCAACGTATTTCATTTTCGTAACGACCTCGACTTTTATCCATACAAACGCGACCCCGATGTTATGAAGTTGGTAGAGAGAATCAGGAAGAAGTTGAAGTAAGCGCTTCATTGGTAGCGGGTGCTATCAGTAGGAGTAAAAACATTTTAAAGACATGAACAAAGTTAAAATTTGATTAAAGGAACAACATATTTTACTGTTGAAGCTGAGGCGAAATGAGCTGCTTGCAAAAGCCAAAACACTGGGTAAAAGCGTGAAGAAAAACAAAGCCACTCCACAGGAAACCATAGCTGCCGTTAAAAAATGGAACAAGACTGCGTAGTAATAGATGCCAAGATTTTCAAAAGTGGAAACTTGAAAGGTTCATTAAACTTATTTGATAAAGCGGCAGTTAAATTCTAACGATTCCTTTGTGTAGTTCGTGAATAGGAAAAACAATATCCCAGTTTTCGCCCCAAACTATATTTCCGTCCTCAATAGTAAACTTTTTGAACTTGCCGATAGGCTTATGTCTTAATTCAGCCGGGTTTGTTACGCTATCAAAAAACGCTTTAAAATCTAAATTTTTATGTGTGTTATCGCTGAAATAAAGTATTACTTTATACCCGGAAATATATTCGGCTTTTACAATTTCAATAACGCTCGTTTTCATACTCTTTCGTTGATTGTTTCCATGTTTATAGGAATATTCAAAACAAAAAATTGATTCCACTTTTCTAAAATATCCATGCCTTTAACTTCTACAAACTCTCTTAGCAACTTCTTTTCACTCTCTTTTAGTGGCAACTTTCCTTTCACGGTTTTAATGGTTATTTTAATTATTACGCCATTTTCCGTTTTAATTTCGGCTTTGCTTTCGCGCCCCTGATATTTACAATGAACATGAACCGGTAAATGTTCTCTACTATGAAAATACATAATGAACATTTCTAAGTATTTGTAAATCTTCGGCATAGTGTAAAATTAAGTTTTGCTATCAAAAGTTCCAACCGGCTGCCCGGCTTTCAAAAATTGCTATCAGCCTTTCAAATCTATTTTTTGTGGAGTATAAAATTCAAAGCGTAACTATCTATGACATAACACGGAAAGCTCAAGAAGCCGAGCCTGAGACTGTCGGGTTTATAAATGTAATTTCAGGTGGGAGGCTCCCGCAACGACCTCGATTTTTATCCATACAAACGCGACCCCGATGTTATGAAGTTGGTAGAGAGAATAAGAAAGAAATTGAAGTGAGTGCTGAACAATAGTTGTCTGATATCTTAACTTTCCGATTCGTTTTCCGGGTCTTTGGTTAAATCTAAATATTTCAAATTTGGCGCAAAAAAATTAGTGCCTATTACTACGAGCAAAGTCATGCTTCCGCCAAAGATAACCGCAGGAACCAACCCTATCAACCGCGCCATTACGCCCGATTCAAAATCGCCAATTTCGTTGGAAGATTTTATGAAAATAGAATTTACCGAACTCACCCTTCCGCGCATTTTGTCGGGCGTGTATAGCTGCAATATGGTGGAGCGAATAACCACGCTCACATTGTCGAACGCACCACTCAAAAACAGAAATAAAAACGAAAGCCAGTAAAATTCCGAAAGGGCAAAACCAATAATGCTGATGCCGAAAAATGCCACACTCAACAACATGTTTCTTCCTGCTTTTTTTAATGGCGGATAATATGCCAAAAACACGCCCATCATTGCCGAGCCTATGAATTGTGATGCCCGCAAAAACCCCATTGCCGTGGGTCCTACGTGAAGAATGTCCACACAAAAAGCAGGCAGCAGCGCCACCACTCCTCCAAACAATACCGCAAACAAATCGAGAGAGATAGACGATGCAATAGGTTTGGTTTTGAAAGAAAATTTCAGCCCCTCTTTCAGCGATTTTAAAAATGGTTCGTGCTGTACATCGGGTAATATGGGTTGGTCTTTCAATAAACCTTTTAGAATGGCAGAAGCGGCTATTAAACTCACAATTACTGAAAAGGCAAATACCGGATTTGTTTTTTCCAAAATAAAACCCCCCAACAACGGTCCGATAACTGCCCCAACCTGAAACACATTGCTGCTCCATGTGGCAGCATTGGCATATAAACCACGGGGCACGATACGCGCCTGAATAGCTTGTGTGGTAGGCGCAATAAATGCTCTCGCAACACCACTAATGGCTATGATGACATAAAAGGGTATGGCTCCAAATTTTTGAAACAACGGCTCTCCAATAATACTCGCCACCACCAACAATGAAGAGCACAATGCCAGTAGCCATGTAAACCCAACCATCAGATTTTTTCTGTTGAAACGGTCGGCTGCATAGCCCGAATAAAAAACGGTTAAAATAAAAGGCACCGCTTCGCTTAAACCTATTAAGCCTAAAGCAAGTTTATCGTTGGTAATAGCATACACTTGCCACGCAATGATGGTAGATTGCATCAGCAAACCAATGGTGGTTAAAATGCGGGCAAACAGAAATAATCTGAATTCACGAATTCTGAGCGATGCTAACGGGTCGTGTGCCAATAGAAAATGAAAAGGAATTTAAACCGATAAAAACAGCGAAACAAAGGTAGGCATGAAACAGTTTAAACAACTATAATGAAGAAAAGCAATCCGAAAAACATGAAATCTGTATTTTAGCCGTTGAATCTATCCTATGAAAGCAATTATTCCGGTAGCCGGAGCAGGCACCCGCCTCAGACCGCTCACTTACACTCAGCCTAAAGCATTGATTCCGGTTGCAGGGAAACCTTTGTTAGCTTATTTGATAGAGCAGTTGAAAGAAATAGGCGTAGATGAATTTGTTTTTATCATTGGTTATCTGGGCGATAAAATTGAAGCCTATGTTAAAGAAAAGTTTCCTGAAATATCTGCAAAGTTTGCGGTTCAATCGCAACGGGAAGGCTTAGGGCACGCCATATGGACAGCGAAAGAACTCATGAATCTTGATGAGCCGGTGATTATTCTTTTGGGCGACACCATTATTGATGCAGATTTTAAAAGCGCCATCGAAGCGCCACACTCTAACCTTGCCATTAAAAAAGTGGATGACCCGCGCAACTTCGGTGTGGCAGAATTTGACGGACAAGGCTTCATTGATAAAGTAGTGGAAAAGCCTAAGTTTCCAAAATCGAATCTGGCTTTGGTAGGGTTTTATTACATCAAAGAAACTGCCTCCCTTTTTCAGTCGTTAGATAAGTTGGTAAACACGCAAGATGCCGGACGCGAAATTCAACTAACCGATGCATTAATGCTCATGATTGAGCAGGGAATTAAGTTTACGGGCTTCAGGGTAAACAACTGGTTCGATTTGGGCAAAAAAGAAATTCTGCTCGAAACCAATGCCATCATGCTCAAAAAGCCCGGCATCGCTTCAACCAATCTTCCCGATTTTCCCAATACCATCATCGTGCATCCGGTTTATATTTCTGAAGGAGTAAAAATTTCCAATTCAATCATCGGACCCAACGTAACCATTGGAGAAAATTCAGAAGTGAATTATTCCATTCTGAAAAATTCGGTCATCGGCAACTACACCAAACTCGACCAGGTTATTTTACACAACTCCATTATCGGCAGCGATGCTTCGGTGAAGGGCTTGAGCCAAAGCCTGAACATAGGAGATAATACTGAAATAGATTTGAGCAGAGCAGATTGAAAAACAGAAGAAATCTCTGTAAGATTTTTTCGGCTAAAAAAAACGGAACATGAAATATTCTATAGAAAATATAAAAACAGTAGCCGTTTGCGGTGCCGGCACTATGGGCGCGGGCATAGCCTATCTTTTTTCAAAAGCGGGCTATGTTACTATTCTGTTCGACATTTCAGACGAACAATTATCGAGGGCGGAAAAACACATACGCGAACTCGTTAAATATGCGCTCGAAAAAAATAAAATTTCAGAAACCGAAGCCAACAAAATTATTGAGCGCATTGGCTACACTACCGACACTGAATCGGTAGTTGCCGATTTAATTATTGAAGCCATTGTAGAAAAATTTCAACCTAAAGCCGATTTACTGAAAAAGTTGATTGCGGTAAATTCTGAAAACACCATAATAGCCAGCAATACTTCTTCTATTCCCATTACGCGCATTGCAGCACCGTTGAAAAATCCTGAAAGAATTGCCGGAATGCACTTTTTTAATCCTGCACACATCATGAAACTCGTAGAGATAATTTCGGGTGCAGCAACCAACGAAAATGTGAGTCAAACACTTTTTCAAATAGCCGAAAAATTGGAAAAAACTCCGGTATATGCCAAAGATGCACCGGGCTTTATTGTAAATCGCGTAGCCCGTCATTACTATGTAGAAAGCCTTAAAATTTTAGAAGAGAACATTGCATCGCTCGAAACCATTGATGAACTGACCGAATCTATAGGATTTAAAATGGGACCTTTTAAATTGATGGACCTTATAGGCGTGGATACTAATTTCAATGTTACTACAGCCATGTTTGAGTCGTTTCATTTCGATGGAAAATTTCGCCCTTCGCGCCTGCAACAGCAAAAAGTTTTGGCAGGTCAATTAGGGAAAAAAACCGGTCAGGGATTTTATAATTACACCTGAATTTCTCGTTTCTAATGCGTTAATAAATGGCTGATGCTGTGAGAGGCGATATTAATGTTCGATATTTGTAACAAAGTTTCAATTGATGATTATTTTTATTTTCTTCGTTACACATTGGTTTCTTTCGCTGTTCTTTCATACTTTTTTTCTGCATCGCTATGCATCGCACCGAATGTTTTCGATGAGTAAATTTTGGGAAAAAGTGCATTATCTGCTCACGTTTTTTACTATGGGCTCATCGTTTTTGGTGCCCCGCGCTTATGCTATCATGCACCGTCAGCACCATGCCTACAGCGACACCCACAAAGACCCGCATTCGCCACATTTTTTCAAAGATGTTTTTAAAATGATGTGGAATACCAAAAACATTTATATCCAACTTGTCAACAACCAAGTCAATACCGAACCTGAGTTTAAGGGCAATTATCCTGTTTGGGAACGTTTAGACCGCTTTGGCGACAGCATGACTGTTCGTGTAAGTTTTGGTATTGCCTATACCCTCTTTTATATTTTCTTCGCCACACACTGGTGGATGTTTTTGTTGTTGCCCATTCATTATTTGATGGGGCCTATACATGGCGCATTGGTGAACTGGTGTGGGCACAAATACGGCTACGCCAATTTCAACAACGGAGATAAATCCAAAAACTCCGAGCCGTGGGGATTCATCATGTTGGGCGAATTGTTTCAAAACAATCATCATAAGTTTCCGCAAAGCCCTAAGTTCTCCAAAAAATGGTTCGAAATTGACCCTACCTATTACGCTATGGTCATGATGAGTTGGTTGGGTATCATTAGGTTTTAGAGATAAATTTTTGCATTCTGCATTTATTAATCAAAGATCCATACTCCCCTAAACCCTGTATCTTCGCACCTCATGGATATATATGTTGACATTGACAATACCGTTGCCATTACGCACGGCACCGATTACCCCAACTCCAAACCGATTCCTGAAAATATCGAAAGAGTGAACCGCTTATACGATGCCGGCAACCACATCGTTTATTGGACTGCTCGCGGTATGAAAAGCGGTTTGGATTGGCGCGCACTCACCGAGCAGCAACTGCAATCGTGGGGAGCTAAGTATCACGAATTGCGCTTGGACAAACCGCCTTACGATATTTTTATTGACGACAAAACCATCAACACCTTAGACTGGGAACAAGGACAATGGATAGAAAAATTGAAAGGGCCCGAGCGATTCTCGAAATAGAAAGCCGCGCCATCGCCAATATTCCTCTTGATAAAAATCTGCTCACAGCCGTAGATGCCATTTTGCACTGCAAAGGCAAGGTGGTAACCAGCGGCATGGGCAAGGCGGGCATCATTGCTCAAAAAGTGGCAAGCACCTTTTCATCTACCGGCACTCCTTCGGTGTTTTTGCATCCGGGCGAAGCGCAGCATGGCGATTTGGGCATGTTGGGTAAAGACGATATTCTGCTCATGTTTTCCAATTCGGGCAAAACCCGCGAAGCCATAGAGATGGTGCAACTCACGCAGCAATTGTATCCCAACCGACTGAATGTAATTTGTATTACCGCTCATGCCGACACCGAGTTGAGCCGAATTTCAGACCTTACACTTACGATTGGAAACGTAACCGAAGTCTGTCCATTGGGCATGGCGCCTACTACCTCCACCACTGCCATGTTGGCGTTGGGCGATGTGTTGTGTATGCTCGTGATGGAAGAAATAAAATTTACCAAAGAAGAATTTCTGAAACGCCATCACGGGGGGTATTTGGGGAATAGCTACAAATAAAAAACTGAAAATGAAACCTCTTCTTCTCATAGCCGGACCATGTGTTATCGAAAACGAAACCACGCCTTTTGTAGTTGCCGAAAAAGTTTCAGCGCTTTGCAAAGGGTTAGGTATTCAATATGTTTTCAAAAGCTCCTACAAAAAAGCCAACCGCACCAGCGTAAATTCTTTCACAGGAATTGGAGATGAAAAAGCATTGAACATGCTGAAGCAAATCAAAACACAATTCGATATTCGGGTGCTGACCGATGTGCACGAAACACATGAAGTAAATGAAGTGGCTGCAGTTGCCGATTATTTGCAAATACCCGCTTTCCTTTGCCGCCAAACCGATTTGTTGGTTGCCTGCGGCAATACGGGCAAGTGGGTGAACATCAAAAAAGGACAGTTTGCTTCGCCCGAAAGCATGCAGTTTGCAGTGGAGAAAGTGCGCAGCACGGGCAATGAAAAAATTATGCTCACCGAGCGCGGCACTACTTTCGGATATCAGGATATGGTAGTGGATTACAGAAGCATTCCACTCATGCAACAGTGGGGTGTGCCGGTGATTCTCGATGCCACACATTCGCTGCAAAAACCCAATCAAAGCAGTGGAGTAACGGGCGGGATGCCACAACTTATCGAAACCATTTGTAAAGCGGGAATTGCTGTTGGTGTTGATGGATTATTCATCGAAACACATCCCCAACCAAAAGAAGCTTTGAGCGATGGCAGCAATATGTTGCCATTGGATTTGCTCGAGCCTTTGTTAGAAAAACTTTTGAAAATCCGAAACGCATTGGAGTAGTTTTTCTAAACTCAAATCAGGGAGCGTGTGTTTCAACAAAACAATTTTTTGAAATAAAATACTTTAGATATTCCGATGAAATTATTGCTCACTTTTTTGCTGTTGTATTTTGTATATCGTTACGTTCGCTATCTGATGAAAATTTTCGGAAAGCCAAAAACCAATAACGAACCCACCCAAACTATCCGAAACAATAATAACTCCGGCTCCGCCCCTAATCATAAGCCTCTCGATGGCGAATATGTGGACTATGAAGAAGTGAAGGATTGAAAAAAATCTCATCATTAAGATTTCCACATCTTTCATTTCCGTACAGTTGATTGAGTTAAAAAGCGTATTATTTTTCTTAAAAAAAAGAATTATTTTCAGGTAAGGATTTTTTAAAAAATTGATTAATTCTATTTTATAGCAAAAAGAAGAAAAGTGATTCAGGGAATGAATAGATTATAGTCAGCCAATTTTACTCACGAAAAAAACCATAGGCTATATATGAAACAACTTCTACTCTCTTTCTCTATAATATTCTTTTCATTTCTTGCCTTCTCTCAAACCGCTCAGAAAGAAAAAATAACTTCTTATAAAAATCATCAGGATATTGAGGCATTGGAAATACTGTTTCAAAGCGGAGGTCCGTTTGTTTCGTTTAAAATAGAACAGGAAGACCTTTCGTTAAGAACAGAAAGCTCCAAGCATTTTAAGAACGCTGATGGCACATATACTGCAATAGTTGGCGCAGGACCCATGCACTACAAAGAAAATGGAACTTGGTTCACCATGCTTTCATACATTCTTGAAAACAATAGCTCTTTATTTTCAAATTATGCTTATGCTGCGCCTCACAATACACATAAAATTTATTTTCCGCAGGCACCCGGATTACCAATTATCACTAAAACCAATAAAGGAGAATACCGCGACTGGGAAAAGCCTTCATTGGTTTGGCTCGATGCTAACGGAAACATTTTGAGCGAAATAAATGCCTCTGTGTCATCAATTGGAACAGCATCAAAAGACAGTCTTACTTTCAACAATATTTTTCCTGGGATTGATGCAGTAATATTAAATTCTACTACTTCTAAAAAACTCAATTACATTGTTAATAACAGTAGTGTTTTTGCCAGCCGTCCGGCAGGTGCTGCCTATCTGGCATTTGCAGAGAATGTTTCTGTTCCTAAAAATTGGAAATTAGATGGCGAAAAATTGGAGAATCATGCCTTTGCCACTACAAATAGTTCGCAGATACTTCAAAACATTTTTTTCAAAGCGGGAACTGAAAATCCATTTTTACAAATACACACCCCTGTTTACTATGACAGAATATCTTCCGGCTCATGCGATGAGCCGGGTTTTGATTCCACTAAGAATAATTTTGACAGCCATATACAGGGAAGTTTTATGGTTAAAAACACAGGGGGCAACAATTACAGGATTTATACATTGGTTCCGGCAAGCTGGTTGTTGTCTTCAACAAGAAAATTCCCTTTAACCATTGACCCTGTAACCGATTATTATCCGTGTGCTACTCCGGGCGTTTGCAGTTGGCCCACCTACACAGCCAACAGAAGCGGCAATTCCGGTAGTTGGCAATGTTTTGCAGGAACCTATGCAGGAAGAACCTATGTGTTTGATATAAGTTATGGGTGGGTGGACGATACGTGGCCCTTCAGCAATCCATATATGGATGGTTATGCCTCTTTCGATATTTCAGGCATTCCGAACAATGCCACCATCAATGCAGCCACTACATATTGGTATCGCTACGGAGGAAGAACTTGTGGCGACCCCATTCGTTTGAAACATGGAAGAGTGCAATACAATGAATTTCTTGCCAATCAACCCGATTGTAATGTTGATGGCAACCGCATCAGAAACAATAACTCCTATTACAATGGCACCGGGAAAAACGACCCCAACGGATGGAAAAATCAGGCTGCCAGCACAGCAGATGTTACTACCGCTTTGCCGGGCAATCAAATTACAATGGGATGGGCGTATAACGGTGGTGATGACTGTTGCACCGGATGTGCGTTTGGTGTGTGTATATGCAGCGGAAATGATGGCGCTTATCATCATGTGTATGGATACCAACACTCTACTCTGAAACCTTATATAAGAATTGATTATTGTGTGAAGCCTACTATTTCTGCACATCCACAAAACATAAATATCTGCACGAATCAAACAATACCTCAATTGAGCGTTACTGCTTCGGGCACGGCACTCACATACCAATGGCAAATTTCTAACTACACCTCCTGTGCCGGAGCAACAGCAGGAAGTTGGACTAATATCTCTGGGGCTACAGCCGCTACCTATACTCCACCAAGAATTGCCGGAACCAGATTATATAGAGTGATTGTAACAGCATCTGATTGTCCGGCAGGTCTTTCAGGAAGAAGTGTTACTTCTAATTGTGCGAGAGTAATAGTGAATATCATGAATGGTTCGAGCACCAATACCTCCATTCCTTATGGAGCGGGCGATAATCCGCCACCCATACAGTTTTCAAACTGTGGAGGCTTGGTGCTGCCTGGCTCCGGACATACACTGAATACATTGCAACCGCCTGCAATCGGAGCAGTCAATAACATTACAAGTTATTCATGGTCGGCTACCGGAGGCACTATTACCGGTAGTGGAAGCTCGGTAACTTGGGTAGCTCCCACAGCAACCGGAGTTTACACGCTTTCGGTTACATATAATAATGCTTGCGGAAGTTTTGCTTCTTCCTGCAATGTGGAAGTCGGTTCGCCAAATTGTAATTATGTATATGTAAGACCTGCTGCCAGCGGGGGCATTAATGCTTCTGACAAAGGCGGACCGGATAATCCCTATGCCACTTTAGCTTATGCCCTCACTCAATTAGGAGGGCGCACCCATGTTCGAATGGCAACAGGCAGCTATACTGAAACACAAAGAGTAAACATTCCCTCGAATGTAATTATTGAAGGCAGGTATGATGCGGTTAACGGTTGGCGAAAAACTATTGACGGCAACACCAACTTAACTTTTACAAGCGTAGCGGGAAACATTTCTACCAGTGGTGACTCAAGACATTTGATTGGTATGGCTGCCAACGGCACCTCAGGATGGACCTTGCAGGATATTAATGTTACAACAAATGCTGTAACAGGAACGCATAACAACAGAGGAAGCTCAAATTATGCGCTGTGGTTGAATGGAGCTTCGAATTACAATATCATTAGATGTCAATTCACATCGGGCGCTGCTTCTATTGGAGCGGCAGGGACTAATGGCACTACCGGACATACCGGGGCAAACGGCAGTATTGGTTGTACCCAATCAAGTTGTAATTCTTCTTCGGCTACTTGTGGTGGCGCAGGAGGTTCAGGAAATTCAAACACCTGGGGCAATAATGGAGGGAATGGTGGTGTAGGCGGTAATTCGTCTGGGAATAATTCCGGAACCGCAGGCGCAACAGGAAGCACGGGTGGCGGTTCTGGTGCATCCGGTGGTGGCGGTGGTTCCGCTGGTAGTAATGGCGGCTGCTATTCTACCGGAGGAAATGGAGGAAATGGATCTGGTGGAGGAAGTTATACAACAACAACTGTAAATACCAATGGTGCTAATTGGACTGCTAACGACAGACCGGCAGCAACTCATAGCTTTTCAACATACTATATTCCAAGCGGGCAATCAAATCAGGGAGGTCATGGAAGAGGTGGCGGTGGTGGTGGTGG
Organism: uncultured Chitinophagaceae bacterium; assembly: GCA_964518215.1. GTDB lineage: Bacteria > Bacteroidota > Bacteroidia > Chitinophagales > CAIOSU01 > CAYSGX01. The sequence continues at coordinate 57,197 of CAZFFP010000007.1, read as the reverse complement.
TGGTGGTGCTTCTAAAGGTGAGCCGGGAGGATTTGGATGTTGGACAGGAAATTCAGGAAATGGAGGCACAGGTGGGGGACAAGGAGGAGGTGGCGGTCAGGGTGGTTTTGGCGGTTGGGGCGGTGGAGGTTCTTTTGCAATTTATCGCAACAATTCTAATACAGGAGCTAATTTTACTAATGTAATCCTGAATAACGGCTCAGAAGGATTGGGTGGGAATGGCGGAACAGGAGGGAACGGTGGAGTCGGTGGGTCGGGAACACATACAAGGCAATGCAATTGCTCTGGAGATAGAGCATGTGGAGGATATGGGGGTAATGGTGGTAACGGGGCACGTGGAGGCAGAGGAAGAGATGGCGCTAATGGTGTTTCTTATCAGATGTACACAGCTGGTGTTGGAGCAAGTAATCCTTCAGGAACAATTGCAACTACTCCTGTTATCAGAGTGCTTCACGACAAAGGCAAACCCTGTATCAATTCTGAAATCAACCTCTACAAAGCATCAGGCACATGGATATTACCATCGGGGCTTACTTTTGTAAATGATAGAAATGAAACAGCCGGAGGCACCTCATATACTACAGCCACAACCAATATTAAAGTTTATACTACTACCGCTAATGCCACTTATAACCTGACTGCTCCGGCAGATTTTCCTGGCTTTCTCAGAATTGCTTCTGATAACAGGCCCCTGCCTGTAATTACCATAACACCCAATTCTTTATGCGAAGGTGCCGGTGCAGAAATTCAACTGACTCATACCAATCCCTGGCAAACACAGGTTGAATATGACTGGGTAATTTTCAGCGCAACCGGAAACAACGCTAATACAGCCCTTATTTCCTCTTCATTTAACAACCCGATAATAGATGTTTCTTCTCTTTCCGCAGGAAACTATAAAGTAAGATACAGGGTGCAAGAAATCTGCTGCGGGTGGAGCAGACCGGTTTATGCTACTTTCACCATCACTCCGCAACCTACACAACCCAATAATTTAACAAAAACAACAGCTTCCAATTTTGCTCAAGCATGTGAAGGTATTTCAGGATTATCAGTAAATGCTGCCACCGGCAGCACCGGGGGTGCAGGAACCTGTAATTATGAATACGCTTATCAGAATACAGATGATATTTGGTCGGCATGGCAAACTACCATACCCGTGATTACAGCCGGAGTTGCTCCGGGGTATGTAAGAATAAAAGCCCGCTATAACTGCAATGGCGTTGCTTGTAATGAATCTCCCGAGACTCCTGTAGTTGAATGGGAAATTGTTCAGCAACCCAATGAAGGAACTTTGAGCAGAGACAATCCTACCGACCAGTTTATTTGTATTGGAGCCATGCTTACTCCCGAAGTATCCGGAGGCTCAGGAGGAATTGCATCCGTTGACCAAATAGAATGGAGAAAAGGCTCTACCGGTTCTTGGAATACTTATTCTTCGCCCGTTTCCACTACTACGCATGGCTTAGGAGAATACTATTTTAGAACCAGAAGAATTACTACAGGACCCGGCTGCACCAATACTGACTGGATGCCGGTAGGAAATGGAGCTTTATTATGGTTTGTAGAAGCTGACCCTATTGCGCCCACCATCACAAAAAATCCTGCCGATGCTTCGGTATGTATTGGAGCAACGCTTACAGTTAATGTTACTGCTTTTGGAAGCGGTGGTGCCGGAACCTGTAACGACCAGATGCGATATTCTACCAATGGAGGCTCTTCATGGACATCGTGGAGTGGAAGTGTGCCTACTATTTCTGCAAATACTGCCGGAACTTATATCATTGAAACCAGACGCGATTGTAATGCCATCGGATGTAATTCGAATATTAACTCTGTGAACTGGGTAGTGGTAGCCGACCCCAATGTAAGCATATCGGGCGCAGCGGATGTTTGTGTAGGTGGAACGGTAACACTTACAGCTAATGCGAGTGGTGGAGCAGGCACGGCATCTTATCAATGGCGCAGAAATGGCTCGAATGTAGGAACTAACTCAGCCACCTATACTACTGCAAATTCTTTAGCAGCAGGAAATTACAGTTACGATGTCATTGTTACCCAATCAGCTTCTGCATGTCAAACCACTTCGGCAACGGTGAGCGCCAATGTTGTGGCAGACCCTGTTGTTACCATTTCGGACACTGCTACTGTTTGTGAAGGCGGAAGCGTAACCCTTACCGCCAATGTAAGCGGTGGCTTGGGAACTCCTTCATATCAATGGCGAAGAAACGGAGTGAATATTGGCACTAATTCAGCCACTTATATTACCGACAATACTCTTGTAGCAGGAAACTACAGTTATGATGTCATTGTAGCACAATCGGTATCGGGTTGTCAAACAACTGCCGCCTCTGTGAGTGCCAATGTTGTAGCCGACCCCGTGGCTCCAACCATCACTAAATCGCCCAATGTAGCTTCGCTTTGTGAAGGCGCTACACTCACCGTAACATCAAGCGGAGGCACAGGTGGCACCGGAACCTGCAATAATCAATATCGCTTTACTACAGATAATGGCTCTACATGGTCGTCATGGTCAAACACTATTCCTTCATTTGCGGCAGTAATTGGAACCAACAGAATTCAGAGCAGACGCAACTGTAACGGAAGCGGATGTAATTCGAACATCAACAACGTAAGCTGGACGGTAGTTGCCGACCCTGCAATTGTAACTCAGCCCCAAAGCGGAAGCACTTGTTATAATGCTTATTATACATTGAGCGTGTCTATGTCGGGCGGTTCCGGAACATACACTTATCAGTGGCAGGAATCCACTTCGGGTTGCAGTGGCTCATGGAACAATGTTGGAACCAATAGCACTACTTATACAACTAATAGGTTAACAGCTACCCGCTATTACCGTGTATTGATTACCAATACCGGAAACGATTGTAATTCTGTAACCTCTTCCTGTGCTACAGTTACCATTGACCAAAATATGCCTACTTCCACATGGACAGGCGATATAGACACCGATTGGTACGACCCATACAACTGGTCGCATTGTGTACCGGGCGATAATACTTATGCCATCATTCCCGGAACGGCACCCAGAATGCCGGAAATAAGCATCAGTTCCCCACTTTATGATGGTGATGCAGAATGTAAGAAAGCGCTCTTAGATAACGGAGGCGAGTTGCTGATTCATACGAATGCAGTACTGAAAGTGAATGAATAAGCCTGAACTTTCAGGCAGAAGCGCTATTTGAAAGCATTGATTCCGGTAACTTCCATTCCGGTAATGAGCAGGTGAATATCGTGCGTGCCTTCGTAAGTAATCACCGATTCAAGATTTGCCATGTGGCGCATAATCGAGAATTCGCCAATAATACCCATCGCACCTAAAATTTGTCGTGCTTCGCGGGCTATGTTGAGCGCCATATCTACATTGTTTCTTTTAGCCATCGAAATTTGAGCAGGAGTGGCTTTGCCTTCGTTTTTCAAAACACCTAATCGCCAGGCAAGCAACTGTGCTTTGGTAATTTCGGTAATCATTTCGGCTAATTTTTTCTGCGTTAACTGAAAAGCAGCCAATGGTTTGTCAAATTGAATTCTTTCCAAAGAATATCTCAGTGCTGTATCGTAACAATCTAGTGCTACACCAATAGCGCCCCAAGCTATACCGTAACGCGCAGACGACAAACAGGTTAATGGACCTTTCAATCCTTCGATAGTTGGAAACAAATGACTTTTAGGAACCCGTACATTATCAAACACTAACTCGCCTGTAGCCGAAGCGCGCAACGACCACTTACTGTGAATTTCGGGAGTAGAAAAACCTTCCATGCCACGCTCTACCACCAACCCTCTGATTTTTTCGTTTTCGTCTTTTGCCCATACCACAGCAATATCGGCAAACGGAGCGTTTGAAATCCACATTTTAGAGCCGTTTAAGATTACGTGGTCGCCATCATTTTTAATGCGGGTTTCCATGCCGCCCGGATTCGAGCCGTGATTGGCTTCTGTTAAGCCAAAACAACCCATCATTTCACCTTTAGCGAGTTTGGGTAAATACTTTCTTTTCTGCTCTTCGCTGCCGAATTTATATATGGGATACATCACCAGCGAGCCTTGCACCGAAGCTGTGGAGCGAATGCCCGAATCGCCTCTTTCGATTTCCTGCATGATAATTCCATAAGCAATTTCATCTAAACCGGCACCGCCATATTCCTGAGGAATAGTAGGACCAAAAGCACCCACTTCTGCCAAACCCTTGATGAGTTGCGAGGGAAATTCGGCACGCTGCGCATAATTTTCAATAATAGGAGTGAGTTCTTTTTTTACAAAACTTCTTACGGTTTCGCGAATAAGTTTATGCTCTTCGGTGAGCAAATCATCTACGCCATAATGGTCATGATGGCGGTATTTATCGGTAAAAGTTTTTTGTCCGATGGAAGTGGTATTTGCTGACATAGCCATTTGTTTTTTGATGCAACAAAGTTAGGGGTTTTATTCAGGTACGATTATTTGCCCACTTAAAAAACATAACACAACTATAGGTTTGTTGCCAAAACATACACATCTTCAAATGTATTATACAGCGGCACGGGTGCTATACGAATCACATTAGGTTCACGCCAGTCGGCAACGATGCCCGAAGCTGTGAGTTTTTCAAAAAGTTGTTTTCCGTTGTTGTCGGTAAGCAACGAAAGTTGACAGCCTCTTTCTTCCGGATTTTCGGGAGTAATGATTTGAATATCGAGATTTTCGTTTCGGATTTTTTCGCGCAACAAAAATTCGGCAAAGCCCGTTAACAACACACTTTTTTTGCGCAACTCCTGCATAGAAGTTTTTGAAAAAATATCGAGCGAAGCTTTGTGTGCCGCCATGCTCAAAATCTGAGCATTGCTGAGTTGCCATCCGGCTGCGCCTGTCTGCGGTTTGAAGCCGGGCTGCATGAGAAAGCGAGTGGCTTCATCATAACCCCACCATCCGGCAAACCTTGGCATGTCAGGATTGTTACCATTTTTTTCATGAACAAACACAGCACCCGGACCACCCGGACCGGAGTTGAGATATTTATAAGTACACCAAACAGCAAAGTCCACATTCCAGTCGTGAAGTTGCAGCGGAACATTACCCGCTGCATGTGCCAAATCGAAACCAACAACGGCTCCGACTTTATGACCGGCTTCGGTAATGGTTTTCAAATCGCAAAACTGCCCTGTGTAGTAATTCACTCCGCCAATCATTATTAGTGCAATTTCATCGGCATGTTGTTTTATGGTATGCAAAACATCTTCCGTGCGAAGCGTGCATTCACCGGCACGGGGCTTCAGTTCTATCATTCCATCGGGATAATTGAAGCCGTGGTGTTTTAACTGACTTTCCACAGCATATTGGTCTGAAGGAAAAGCGCCACCTTCTATCATAATTTTATAACGCTTCCCTTGTGGACGGTAAAACGAAACCATGAGTAGGTGCAGATTTACGGTGAGCGTATTCATCACCACCACTTCATCGGGAAGCGCCCCCACTAATTTACTTTCGTCTTTAAAAAAATGATGGTATTTGAACCACGGATTTTTCGCCTGAAAATGTCCTTCTACTGCAAGGTTTTTCCAATCTTCTAATTCCTGCTGTATATATGCACCTGCGGTTTTGGGTTGCAATCCGAGAGAATTTCCGCAGAAATAATGAACAGGCTTACCGTTTTTTTCGGGAATAAAAAACTGCTCTCTGAAATGCGACAAAGAATCTTCTTGGTCGAGATGTCGGGCGAATGCAAGGGAGTTTTCGAACTGCATTTGATGAAGATTGTTCCGCAAAATAAAGGAAAGATTTTTTGAGGCTATTTCGCCTTCTTAATAGTAAACCCGAATGTAGTGCCTACACCAACGGTGCTGCGCACATTGATGGTTTGGTGGTGGGCTTCTATGATGTGTTTCACTATTGCCAGCCCGATGCCCGAGCCGCCCATATCGCGCGAGCGGTGTTTGTCAATGCGGTAAAAACGCTCGAACAAACGAGGCAGATGTTCTTTTTCGATACCAATGCCGTCATCGCTCACTTCTACCAAAAAGTTTTCGTCCATATCGTAAATACCCACTGCGGTTTTACCGCCTTCCTTTCCGTATTTAATCGAGTTGCTTAAAAGATTGGTGAGCACCTGCCTGATTCTTTCGCGGTCTGCCGAAACAAATGTGGGCTTATCGTGCCCCTGCTTGAAAAGCAAGGTAATATTTCTGATTTCCGCCTGCATTTCCAGGCCCTCAAAAACTTCTTTAATCAGTTCGATAATATCAAACCTATCAAAATGAATCGGCAACGCATTCGATTCTAATTTTGAAATAGTTTCGAGGTCGTCTATGATGGTTTGCAGCCGCTCCACATTTTGCGCTGCTTTGAATAAATAGTTGCGGTTGATTTTTTCATCTTCCAGAGCGCCATCGAGCAGCGTTTCTATATAGCCCTGAATGGCAAAAATGGGGGTTTTCAATTCGTGCGAAACATTGCCTACAAATTCCTTTCGGTATTGCTCGGCTTTTTTCAACACTTCAATTTCCTGCGCTTTGGTAGCCGCCCATTCTTTTACTTCTGAATCTACTCGTCCGAAAATATCTGCGCTGAAATCAACATTGATATTGCGCGAGCCTTTGCCGGCTTTCAGGTCGTTGATGTTTTTGTAAATGACTTTTATTTTTTTGTAAATAAAATTTTCGATGAAAAACCCGAAGATGATATACGCACTGATGAAAATGGTTATGGGAATAATGAGCAGTAGATACCAGGCTAATTTCAATGCCAGCAGATAGTTGAAAAACAATATCAACCCGTAGAGAATGGCAGAAAGAACGAGCGAAGTATAGGTAATAATCTCTCGTGGCGAGAGGTCTTTCATGAGCAGCAGGTTGGGTTACACTTCAAATTTATAACCTATTCCTTTAATTGTTTTGAAGTAGTTGTCGCCTAATTTTTCGCGCAGCTTTCTAATATGAACATCAATGGTGCGGTCGCCCACAATAATGTCGTTACCCCATATTTTATTCAGAATTTCTTTTCTCGAAAAAACTTTGCCAGGCTTTGATGCCAGCAACGAAAGCAGTTCAAACTCTTTTTTGGGCAGATTCAGTTCGTTGCCGTCTTTGTAAACAATATATTTTTCAGGGTCAATTTCTATATTTCCCAACTTCACTTTTTCATCGGGGGTTTGGTTAGTAAAGCGTCTCAGCAACCCTTTGATGCGGCTAATCAACACACGGGGCTTTATAGGCTTGGTGATATAATCGTCAGCGCCTACATCGAACCCGGCAATCTGCGAATAGTCTTCGTTGCGAGCAGTGAGAAAAGCTATGAGCGTATTTTTCAGTTGGGGCAGTGTGCGCAATTCGCGGCAGGTTTCAATGCCGTCTAATTCGGGCATCATCACATCTAACAAAATAAGATGTGGCTGCACCTGTTGTGCAAGCTCAATGGCTTTGCGCCCGTTTTCGGCAGTGAAAACCGTATAGCCTTCTTTTTCTAAATTGTATCTGATAAATTCGAGAATATCAGGCTCGTCATCTACCAGCAATAATTTTATGAATGCGCTCACAAAAAGTATTTTTTACAGTGTAAAGTTAATCTGTATTCCACATGAACTTTATTAAGCTAAGATTAAATAAGCATTAAGCATAGGGCAATTTAACAAAGAAATTGATGTGCAGAACTGAATAAAAAGGTGTAAGTATAACTTTTGCAGTATTAAACATAGCTCTTATAACTCATTCTTCCAGACCATTCCTTGTCAATATTACAACTTGAAGCTGCAACATCTTTAACTTTAACTCAAAGCCTCTTTCCCTTAATTGCATTTGTTTTCAGCAAATGATAGGCAGGTTTTTTAAAGGAAAAGAGCATGAAATAAACAGCAAATATGTTAAGCAGAGTAGCATATTCTATTTATTGGTTAGGCAGGTATCGAAAGGACTGAAAACTATTCGCGCATTGGCTTTGCAAAAATTTCGTTTCAAAAAATAGCAAGCCGTTATATATTTTAACGGAAATTTTGATTTGCCCGCAGCATCCGTTCCTTTCTGTTAATGTCCGGCACAATAGTGCAATCATATCCGGCTGTTTCAAAAATGGTTTTAATTTCTTTCGATAATGAAGCATTCATCTCGCAAAATATAAATCCGTTTTTTTCAAGATGTAACTTGCCGAATGCTGCCAGTTTTCTATAAAATATCAAAGGGTCTTCATCAAATGCCCTCAAAGCAATATGAGGCTCAAAATATTTCACTTTCTTGTCGAGCGCATCAAATTCTTTTGCGCTGATATAAGGTGGATTGCTTACAATACAATGAAATTTACCGAATTTGTTCCAGGATGTGTCATTGAGAAAATCATTATGAACGAAATCAATTTCCGTTTCATTCAACACGGCATTTTCTTTAGCTACTTTCAATGCTGTTGGTGAAATGTCTATAGCTGTAACGGTTGCATCAGGAATGTATTTTTTCAAAACAATCGCAATACAGCCGCTGCCCGTGCATATATCAATAATATGGATTGGTTCAATAACATTTTTCAAAGTCTTTATCGTCTTGATGACTTCATTCACCAGTTCTTCGGTTTCCGGTCGGGGAATTAAAACCGATTCTGTTACTTTAATCTTCAACCCAAAAAAATCTGCCGCTCCAAGTATGTATTGAATCGGCTCATGATTGTTCAGGCGATCAGAAATAGTTGCCGCTGCATTTTTATCTGTATCAGAAAAAATTTGTTTGCCGTCAAAAATATCTTCGTGTACAATTTTAAAAATATTTCGTGCTTCTCGTGTATCATAAACAGGTTGAATAGAGTCAATAAACCATTGTTTCATCTCTAAAGCATTCATCGGATATCGGAAATTTTGACGTTCAAAGTTGAGCAAAAAATCCGGTTGCGGCTTGGAAAAGCGAACATCATATTTACAAATCAGACTCGCTGCTATTGAAACAATAAAGCACAACTCCTATGCTCAAAATTGAAAGCGGGATAACGGTTTGAACAAACCTTACATCTCCATAAAACACTATTAATACAAGAAACACATTCGCCATGAATATTAATGCTGTCAGCAATTCTTTGGGATATTTTTGCTTCAAACCAAAAAACAAAAGCAAAATAATAGCGCACCAATACCAAAAAGTTTTAGCCGTAATTGAATTCTTAATTTTCGCCAAAACAATCTCTATGCCCAAAAGAAAATGATAGCGGTAAAACATAAAAAGTTTTGTGTTTTTATCTTTATCCTTATGCTTATTGTAAAAAGAAGTTTTGATAATTCTCCATTCGGGATGAAAGTCTCCGTCTGAACAATATTCATTATGAACATTCAAAATATTGTACTCTCCTAACTGATTAGTGATAAAAACAAAATTGTTTTCGGCAGCATGTTGGTATTGATGAAAGAGCATAAGGTCGAAAATCACATCGTCCCTTATTGCTCCATTTGCATTATAAATTTCATCATGATTATTCAATATTAAATTTGGGGCATGCTCTTTTAGTTTGTTATGAAAGGCAGTTCTGCTCTCGATATTGTTTTGAATAGAAAAATTTATAAAACACACCCAAGGAAGAATAAACAATAAAAATCCCATAAGAAAAAACATAAGCGAATAGATAGCGCTCATCACTTTATTTTTCAGAATAAAAGACAAGTAGATGATGATAAATATCATAACTGAAAACACAAAATAACCTTTACATAATACCAACAAACTCATTGCGCATCCAAATAGCAAATGATATTTTGCATTTTTATTTCTAAAAGCAATGACTCCAAAAGTGAAGGCTATTAATACCAACAATGCGGTTAACAGCTCTGCATCAAAAGATATAAGATTAACTTCAATAACGCACAATAATATAGATGTAATAAGCGCTACAAATAAGCCCTTCATGCCCAACAAAAAATAACAGGCAACAAACAAAAAGTATATTATTAGATAAAAACAAAGCAGATTGAAAAAAAGAGCGGTGGCGGGGGAATATCCGAAAATCTTGAAGCCTAATCCAAGCAAAAGCGAATACAAAGGCGGCTTGCTTGGAAAAACAATTGATGATGCCTCTTCTAAAATTTGATGATAAATGTTTTCATTATTGTTTTGGCATAATTTATAATCTTCTTTTGGTCCGATAAACCCAAAATACGGGAAGGCATTATGAAGGGCAAGATTTGCCGCAGGAAGATGGTATTCAATCGCATCGGTTGGAAACGGCTCGCAAACCTCAAAGTAATCGGAGCCTGCTTTTGGTTTAAAAACTAACGCAAGAATAAATATGAAGCCAATACCGATAAAAATGCGCCTAATATGCCTGAGTTTAATTTCTCTTTTCAATGTGTCTGAATTTTAAGAGTGTAGCATTCAGATAAAATCTTGCGCGTCTATAAAAATCAGAAAAGCTATTACGGCATGTTGTTTCATGAAATTTAAAACTGCTTTTATACTTGGACAAAATATATTTGATTGATTATTTAAAAAAATCTTCTGTTAACATAAAGAGTTTTTTGTAAAAAAAATAAAACGGGCTGAACCCCGGATAATGAGTTTTAACTATGCGCTTTTCAAAGAATGATGCCGGATGTTTTCCTGTTTCTAAAGTTAAAAATGTATCCTTTGATATGTGATATTCGGTTACAATCTCAGGCTTTTTTAAATCGTGAATGTAGTGATGAAGCAGTTTCGCGTTTTCAGGAAAAAGTGTTGTTACAACCACAAGCCGGTTGGTGTTTCCCATATTTGCAAAAGAGCCGTGTATGGTTTTGTTATTAAAGCATATACACGTTCCGGCTTTAACAGGTACCGGCACTTTAAACTTTTCCAAAAAATCAATGTGTTGAGAAAATGGAACCGGATAAGAGGGTGCAGATCTCAGAAAATTTCCAATTCGATGACTGCCGGGAATAAAAAACAAGCAGCCATTACGCTCATCAATATCTTCCAGCGCTATCCAAACATTCATGGAATAAAATTTTGTTTCATCAACATACGTCCAGTCTTGATGAAGAGGTACTTTTGTTTGGTCGCTATTACTGGATTTGATTAAATAATTGCATCCGAGCATCTGATAGGCTTTAAAATGCTCGGGCAGTATTGGAGCAATAATTTCACTGACTCTTTTATTTATTTCTAAAACCTGGTTTTTGTCTGCAAAAGAACTGGTTTTTTTAAATCCCTCTTCGTGCACGAGGTGTTCTGTTTCAAACTTTTGATACAATTTCTTTAGTTCATTTATATCTGATTCTTTCAATAGAGGAAAGGATACAAAACCATTTTGTTTAAGAGTATAGAGATATTCTTTATTAATCAGCATTGCTTAATTTTTCTGAAAAAAGATTTTATATACTGGTTTCAACCCAATCGAGTTTTGTTCTTATCGGGGCATCGCTTTTGGTCCAAAAATGATTCCTACTAAGCTCGGCATTTTCGGTTACTACCAATAAAAAAGGGGCTGTTGTTTTAAATAAAGAAAAATATTCTCTTTCATTTAAAAAAACCGTCCCAAGTATGTCTATTTTATACATTCCTATATTTAGGAAACAGGGCGGAATGACGCATTCTGTTTTAAATCTACCACTTTCACCAAAATTATTCAACTCTTGCACATCAAGCTTTTTTCCATAATAATTTGAGGTGGCAATAATCGGTTTATTAAACTTGTCTGATATAATGATATCCATAAAGATGGAACATTGGCTCTGTATTTTGTTCCAAATTATACTTATAGTAAGGGGCATGTTAAAATTTATCAAATCTACATTTTGATTTACCGAGCCAATTTTTACAGTTTCAATATTGAGATAATTTTCGTGGTAAAAATTTATGTAGGAATGTATTTGTTTTTCTCCGGAAACATTATTAGTTGTAACTATTCCCATAGATTTCATGTATGAATCAAAGGCATTTTCGGGCTTGTCGTCAGCAACTATTTTTCCGAGATTAAGCACTATAGACCTTTTGCAATATGAAAGCACCTCATCGTAGGTATGAGAAACCAAAATTACCGTTAGCCCATTTTCGACTTTTTGCTTGATGATGGTAAAACATTTTTGCCGAAAATTAGCATCGCCCACAGCTAATATTTCATCTAACAAAAGTATGTCAACAGGGAAATGTATATATGTGCTGAAAGCCAATCTCAAAAACATGCCCTGAGAGTAGTTTTTGATAGGCATTTCAAGAAATTCTTCGCTAAGCTCGCTGAAAGCTATAATGTTTGAAAGAAGCTTTTGAATGTCCGGCTTAGTTAAGCCAAATAATCCGCCTGCCATCATAATATTTTCTAAGCCGTTTAGTTCCGGATGAAATCCGGCACCTATATCAGTTAGCGCAAGAACGCGCCCATAAATTTCCACACTCCCGCTTGTTGGCTTCACTATTCCGCCCAAAATATTTAGCAGCGTGCTTTTTCCGCAACCATTTTTACCCACTAATCCAACAAAACTTCCTTGCTCAACATCAAATGAGATATTGTCTACTGCTTTAACTATATTTCCGTTATCCCGGACGTAATGTTTCGACAAAGATTGTATTCTGAAAGCGAGTCCGCTCATACATTATTTTTGTTTATTTGGTTTTACAGAGATAATCTCTGTATAAAAGATTTTAAGTTGAACAAAATTTGCGAGCAAGACAAAATTTAGAACAAAAACTAAATACTTTATCGGGCAGGCAACAGGGCTGCAATGTAGAAATTCATTCAGCCCAAGCAACTGTCCGCATGAAAATACTAATAAAATAGTATTTTAGACACCCGTATAATCAATTACAAACCGCAGGGACGATGAGAAAAAAAGCATACTATTATTTAATTGTTTTTGTTTTAACGATTGTAATAATAGAAGCTATTGTCTATGTGGCGTTGAGCATTTTTCATCCCTATATACTTCCCACAAAAAAAGCAATATTAAGTGTTGACACAAAATCGGGATATATTTCACAACCATACTTAAATTACATAAATAATCCGAATCAAACTGATAGCAAAGGCAATTACCCGATAAACAGCAAGGGAATTCGATACCACGAAGAAATAACCCTGAAAAAATCCAATAATACCCTGCGAATTCTTTTTTTGGGAGGCTCCACCACTTTTGGCGATGTAGATGATGAGTTTAATGTTTTTCCTAAAATTATTCACGACAGATTATCTGAAAAAATCAAAACCATAAATCCATCATTCCAAAAGGTAGAGTGCCTGAATGCAGGCGTGCACGGGCTTACCTCTGCCGAAATATTAAATCATTATCATTTTAAGCATCAATATTTATATCCTGATTTAATTGTGATTCACACCGGCTTCAACGATGCTTTTGCCTATTCGGGAATTAATGGGGCTGTGTATCAGCCGGATTACCACAATTTAAGAAGGGTGTTTTATAATATTCCGCAACCCACACAAATTGAGAAAATACTCATGACATCTAATGCCTTTTCTTTCTTTTGGATACGTTGGCGATATTCTATTTTCTTAGAAAACTCATTGGAGAAAAATGTATTTTTTGATTTCAACAACGATAATAACTGGTTTGAAAAAGAAAATGAAGACATGTATAATAAAAAATATAACGCCTTTTATAACAACTATAAGTTGTTGGTAATGGAAGCACAAAGCAAAGGCAGCAAAGTATTATTTGTGCCCGAAGTTGCCGATAAAACTAAAATGCCTGATGGTCTGGGAGATGTATTAATAAATGGTTTGAACATAAACTCAGAGTATTTGGCGGAAATATCTTTGGAAACAGATGCTCATTTATGTATCTTACCCGAACATGAGTTTACTCCCGATTTATTTTTGAATGACGATGGTATTCATGTAAACGAAATAGGCGAAGAATTAAAAGCTAAACATATTTACGATTGTATTATCGAACTCATAAAAGAGGAAAAATAGCATGAAAATGAGAATACTGTTTTTAAACCTGCCCTCTGCCATACCGGTTGTTCGAAGATACATGTGTAGCTCGTTTCCTCCCAAAATGCTTTTTCCGCCACACGAACTTCTTTCTTTAACAGGAGTGGCAAAAGAATTAGGACACGATGTAAAGTTTGTTGATGCCACAGCCGAAAATAAGAATATGCCGGAGGCACTCAATATCATTCAAAATTATCAGCCGTCTTTAATTATAAGCATACTGAGTTTCGAACTTTTTGACAAAGACGCAGATATGATTGCCGAAATTAAAAACACATTCCCCGATATTAAATACGGTGTTTTCGGACACTATCCAACTCATTTTTCCGAAGAAACCATTCGGTTATCGGGAGCCGATTTTGTAATGAAAGGAGAGCCGGACGATGTGTTTAAAAACCTGCTTTTTAGCTGGACTGATTTGTTGCCGGAAAACATTACCGGAACAGCAATCAAAAATAGTTTGGGTGAAATTATAGACAATGGCGAAGACAGGAGAATACCCAACCCCAACGAACTACCCATTCCCCCGTATGAGCTTCTCGAGAACAAGTACTACGGGGAGCCGCTTATGCCTTCCCCATTCGGATTGATTCAAACAGCACGAGGCTGTCCGTACCAATGCAACTATTGTGTTCATTCTTTTGGAACAAAACTTACCATGCTCACTCCCGAAAATGTTTTAGAACAAATTCATCTGCTTAAGAAAGTACACAACATCAAGTCGCTGAGATTTATAGATGACACTTTTACGGCAATTCCCTCTAGAGTCATAAATATCTGCAAGCTCATGCTGCAGCACAAGTTAGATATATCCTGGACATGTCTTAGTCGGGCAGACACTCTTAATGAAGAAATGCTTTTCTGGATGAAGAAAGCCGGGTGTGTAAGAATAAATGTAGGAGTGGAAAGTGGCAGCCAAAGAGTGCTGGACTTTTTAAATAAGAAAATAATTATCAGCGAATGCGTGAGCAATCTTCAATATGCAAAAAAAATCGGGATTGAAGTTATGGGCTTCTTCCTCACCGGAATTCCCGGAGAAACCGATGAAGATATTGAGCAAAGCATCAGTTTTGCAAAGAAAACTTGCGACTATATTTTAGTAGATACACTAAAGGTTTACCCCGGAACTCCGCTATTTGAAAAACTAAAACATCAGGTTAACTTCTCTCTGTATCCATACATTAATTATTTTACAGACGAGGCGCACAATAAGATTGCAGCGAAAAGACGAAGCTATTTTTACAGAAAATTCTATTTCTCTCAGGAATTTGTATTTCAATCGCCCATGAAATTGTTACCTCACCTTTCACACGCAAAGGTGGCAATCAACTACATTTTTAAACGGGCTACTACAGATTATGCATATTGACAAGGCTGCAAATTCCATAAATTATTCTGTCATTATATTTTGCTACAATGAAGCTAAGAACTTAAGCCATGTGATAAATTCTGCACTTTTATTTTTAGAAAAAAACACCACAAACCACGAGCTAATAATTGTAGATGACGGAAGTACTGACAACACTCACCAAATCATTATGGAGCTTTCCCAAAGAAACAGCAAGGTGAAAATTATCAGACATACCGAAAACAAAGGCATTGGTATGGCACTTAAAACGGGCTACAATGCTGCAGAGATGGAATACATTTGTGCTATACCGGGCGATGGACAGTTTGACATTAATGAGTTGGAAAAAGTAAAACCCTTCAATAATAATTTATACTACTCTTTTTACAGAAAGAAAACAGATTATAACCTTTATAGAAAATCTCTTACCTGGCTCAACAGGTTGTTTAACCAACACCTGCTTGGGATTTATATAAGAGATGTAAATTGGATAAAAGTATATCGCAACGAACAGTTGAAAAAAATTAATCCTAAACTTTGCAGCTCACTCATTGAGAGTGAGATTTGCTCCAAATTATACAAATGCGGAATTACCCCTATCGAAATTCCAACCGACTATTTGCCGCGGATTGAAGGGGAAGCTAAGGGAGGAAACCTAAAAAACCTTGTGAAGCTTACTCCGGAAGTAGTAAGACTATTTTTTGACATTCATTTTAAATTCAACCCAAATATATTTTGAAGGGTACGGCTAAGGTCCCCTCTGTTTTTTTGATAATTAGTTAATAACTTTAGACAATCACATATTTTGGTATGGAAAGTAAAGAATACAAATGGCCCGATGGAGAAGAAATAGTATATCTGAGGCCCCCGGTAGAAGAATATCACGGCAAATTAGACTATTATTATTCATCTGATGCATTCCCCGAATTAGAGCCCTTGAAAAAAAACTGGGAAGGGATAAGAAATGAAATTGTAGAAATAGAAAAACGAGATGGCTTGCTGAGCGGAATGAACTCGCTTTCGCCAGCTAAAATTGAAGGGGAGGGTAGGTGGAGCCTGATTTATTTGATGAGTTTCAGGTGGAAGTTTCACGAAAACATGAAGAAATTTCCGTTTACCACCAGTGTTATTTCTCAAATTCCTAATTGCGTGTTTGCAGGCATCAGCACGCTACCGCCCAACACCCACATAAGCCCACACTATGGAGATACGAATGCCATCGTCAGAACCCATCTGGGCTTAATGGTTCCAGAGCCTTACCCCACCATAGGTATAAGAGTGGGCGACCAAGAAAAGGGTTGGAAGGATGGTGAATTGCTTTGCTTTATTAATGTTCAGAAGCACAATGTTTGGAACAACTCTTCCAAGCGCAGATATGTTTTAATGTTTGACTTTATACCTCAACCATTGGTGCATAGAACCAATGAAATTTGCGCGAATGCTCTCGGCAGCCAAAGCTTTATTTATTTCTATAAGAACTTTGCCATTGTTCGAAAAATGCCCATAATCATACACAATATTATGTGCAAGATGTTTTCGTTGGTTTGGCGTATTTATCTGCCTATTCAGAGAAGATTTCAATTCCTGTAATGTTTTTTTATTGTGAACAAAGAAAACATGAATCAAAGTTTTAAAGTTGCCCTTTTTTTATCGGCAACTATTCTGATTTTGATAGGCTTTGTATTTGGCGTTTTTTTTGACGATAATGAAGCGATTTTATCTCATGTCATATATGGCGAATTCGGGAGGGTTGGCAACGACCAATACATTACAGATTATCACCTTTTTTTAATTCCCTTTCTGGCACAATTAAGCGAAACCTTTCCGAAAATTCCGGTATATGGTTTATGGTATGTTTTTATAGCTTTTCTTTTTTTGTTTTCTTTTATTTTTATAACTATACAAGAGGTAGTTCGCCTGAAAACACGATGGCTTGATGTTTTTATAATCACCCTGCTGATATTAACATATTCTATTCAAAGCATAGTTTTCTTCCATCAAATAAGAATTAGCCTGCTATTAAGCTTTGTGGGCATTATAATTTCACAATCGGGGATATCGAAAAACAACAATAGGCAATTTTATTTCGGATTGCTGTTGTTTTTACTGTCGCTCATAACAAGAATGCATACTCCCGTTATCATTCTTGGATTTTATATTCTTGTAAAGATTTTTACCGAAAAAGATGTACTAAAGCCAATAAAACAATTTTCATTTCACATCGTGCTTTCAATTATTATTCTTTCGTTTTATCAGATACCCGGCCTATTCATCACAAATACCGGAAAATATATAGAAGCCAACTATGAATATGCTATTTTGGAGAAGAAATCTTTACTGCCCGAAAAAGACAATCTGTCTGTTAAAGACAGCATTAAGTATGAATCGCTAAAGGAATTTTTTATTACCGATACCAGTGAATTTACTATTGAATACTTACAAAAAACAGTTGATATTGCTCCTGATTTTAAATCCATATTGAGCGTAGAAAATCTTAAAGCATCATTTATTGAAATTACGCAAAAGCTTATAGCAAATAAGTGGCTGATATTACTCACGATTGGTTTGATTTTGTTAATGATACTATTTGAAAAGCCAGATGGAAAAGCCTTGCAAAATATATTCATAACAACCCTGATTGCTTTTGCTATACCATACACCATGTTGTTGTTTTTGGTGGACGATATGAAATTAAGGTTCTTCACCCCTTTTCTTGCAGTATGGTCTTTTCTTGTTTTGAGAGAAATTTTGAAAATAGGCACTGCCGGTATAAAGTCTAAAATTGCTATGCTCTTGGCTATTTTTTCTGCTTCCCTGTGCATCGGTTTTGAAACATACAAACAAGCCAATTTCGAAAAACAATTAAATCATGAGCGAAAAAAATCTGCGGAAGCGCTATATAATTATTCCTTAGAATATCCGCTAATAAGCTTCATATATTCAGACATTCCTCTAAACAGCAATATTCTAAACAGAAATCCAAAGCCATATTTTAAAAACATTGGTTATTTTGACGGGGGCTACCTCACCTATTTCAGCTATATTTCGAATCGTTTTCATGATTTGTTCGAAATCAGCCCGTTAGATTACAAATCAATAATCGAATTGCTTGAAAACAATGAAAACATCAGATTATATGCAACAGAAAACCGGCTTGCCTTAATAAAAGCCTACTTTGAAATAGTTTACAGTTATAACTTTGAATACGAGCCGATTGATAACCAACCCGATTTAGGACTCAACGGAAAAATATACAAGGTTAAAAAACCCTTGTATTAAATCTTTATCATGCTTATAGAAAAGCCGGAAAAAAATAATACTAAATATATAAAGAACATACTGGTAATTGTTTTGAGCATTGCCTTATTATGGTTTACAATAAAAAACAGCGGCATAAGATGGAAAGACTTAATTCTGACCTATGAACAATATGCAATAATTTTTTTAGCCATCTGCCTTTTTATTGTTTCCATTGTTGTTCAATCTTTAAAAGCAAAATTGATATGGCAACCATCCATACAAAACAACCGCAATTTTGACACATTAAACGGTATAATTTTGGGCAATTTTTACAACTGCATCTTGCCCGGGAATCTTGGCGAAGGGGTAAGAATATGGCATTTGAGCAAAAAAAACCACATGTCTGTTGTAAAATCTGTTGCATCAGTAATTGTCGAAAAATATATAGATGCTTATGCCTTTGTCGCTTATATCGTTTTTATTTATATTTATAATCCTGCTTTTTATAATTATCACACTTCCTATCTTTTGGGTTTGGCCGCTATTATTTTAGCAATCATTACGCTTTACCTGTTATACATTAAAATTAAAACCCTTGAGCGGCTTGGGCTATACATTTTATTAAAGTTTAAAGGCGCAGGAAAGTGGCTCTATAAACTCCACATTTATACCAAGAGTTTTTTAATAAAATTCACTCCCGCAAATTTGATGCGGTTTATTGTGCTGGCAGCATTAATGTTTGTTTTAAACATTGCGCAATACTATTTGGTGATGAAAGCAACGGGCATCTCCGCTCCTGTATTCAGCCTTTTTTCGGCAATGATTATCTCGACACTAATGGTTATTATATATTTAATACCCTCTGCTCCGGGCAATGTTGGAGTGGTTCATTTTGGGATATACAATGCGCTAATCGTTATTGCAAATATGTATGGAGCAACAACCACACCAGAAGATTTGCAAAAATATGCCGCCTTCTCTGTATATCTGCATCTTTCATATTTTCTACCCGAAGTCTTACTTGGCTTGGCCGTTCTGCTTAAAGAAAACAAATGGTTGGTTTAATGGGCGTTCAAAAAATTCTGTAAACCACACCCGCTCCTTATAAAAAGAAAGAAATGAGGAAATAAAAAGAACAATTTTTAGAACTGTCCTTAATTTTATTGTGTATTTTAAAGTTGAAATGAAAAATAGATGAATCCTCCGAAAATAAAATTCTTTTACTCAGATTATTCCGTGTATGCCGAAAATGAGCCGTTATTTTATAATCCTGATGAATATCCGGAAGTAAAATATATTCTTGAGCACTATCCCGAAATTAAAAAGGAGATTAAAGATTATATAGACGGCAAGTTCGACATAGAATACAAAAACCCCGGTGCCCCAGAAATGACATATCCTGACAGTTGGAAAAATATCTACTTCAAAAACTATCTGCTTAAATACAAAATGGGCAAGAAACACTTCCCAAAAACCCACGAAATATTAGACAGATTTCCCGAAATTACTCTTGCAGGAATTACCACTTTAGCACCTAAAAGCAAGCTGAAATCACACTGTGGTGAAACCAACGCAATTATTCGTTGTCATTTAGGATTAAAAATACCCGGAAAATTGCCCGAGTTGGGGCTTAGTGTTAAGGGCAATGCTGTAGCCTGGGAAGAAGGAAAAGTGTTTGCTTTCAACGATGCATATCAACATGAAGCATGGAACGACACAAATGAATATCGCTACGTTTTTATTTTTGATTTTATAAGACCGGAGTTTGCCCATAAAAGAACATGGATATGCGCTCATTGTCTTGGCATAGAGGCGATGAGGCTGCTGCTATCTAAAGCGGGTATTTATGAAAAAACTCCGCTATGGTTGAGAGCCGCAATAACCAAACCCTTAGCCGTGCTGCTATACCTCTATTTGATAATAACTAAATAACAAATATTGAACACCCTTTTTGTCGTATTTAAATTTTTGTTTTTTCCGCTGTATCATAGACTCTTAAAAGGCGAAGGCGGGCTAATTTTGTTCAATGTTATTCATGCTTATTTTTTATTCAACTTTTCTAACGCATTTTTTTTAGATAGCGCCATATCTGCAATAGTAATGTGCGCACTTTACGGGCTTAACGATTACAAAGATCGGCAAGCAGATATGCTAAACCCCAAAAAAGACACTTCATTTGTTGCCTCTATTATTCAGCACAAAAATTTATTTCTTTTTGCCAATATTTCTATTTCAATATTACCCATACTGCTTTCGCTGGTTTGGTTTTCTTACGAAAAATCTGTTTTGATTTTATTGCTTTTAATAGTCAACTGGCTCTATTCTTATAAGTTTAAAGCCATTCCCGGAATAGACATTATAGCCGTTATAATTTGGGGAGGGCTTTTTATTTCCATTGCGGGCGAGATTAATCTTCAATTCTTTTTTATCGTTGGAATCATGACTGGAATAGCCCACATATATCAAACTATGACCGACAAAGATGCCGATTCAAAAGCGGCTATTAGAACTACAGTAGTGGCATTGCCCCAATTACATACAGCTATTATTTTTTTTTATTGTTTTCTGTTGGGCGCATTATTGTATATTTATATCAATTGGATGTGGGCAATTAGTTGCCTTATTCCTCTTGCAGTTTACATGATTACTCGAAACATATCCTTGTCTTGGTATGTTTCTCGATTTTACTTTTTAATCTGTTGGGCACAATTATTAAAATTACAATATGAAAGTTTATGAAATAGCGCAGATGGGAATGGCATTCAGCCAAAGTTATCTTTCGTATTCGTTTAATGGAAAACCGAAGCCTTTCTCTGCCTCTTTTGCTGTGTCTAACAATTGCAATATACATTGTAGCTATTGTAATTTTCCGAGCATGAAATCTCCTGAACTATCATTAAGCGAGATAGATATTTTGTTCAAAAGATTAAAAAAACTTGGCGTTAAAAGGTTAGGATTATTAGGCGGAGAACCTCTTTTTAGAAAAGATATTTTAGAAATAATAAAAATGGGCAAGCAACATGATTTTTTTGTCAGCCTCAACTCAAACCTGCTGCTATATGAAAAATTTAAAAATATTCTTGGGGAAATAGATTATTTCTTTACCAGCCTAGATGGCACGCCCGAAACCCATATTAAAAACCGAGGCAAACAGAGTTTCGAAAAAATACTAAAAGCGATCAGGCATATTGTTGAGTCGGGGAAAAAGGTAACCGCTATTTGCGTAGTCAATCAACAATCAATGAACGACATCAGCTATCTGCTCAATTTGGCAAAAGAAGAAAACATTAATGTGCATTTTCAGCCGGAATGTTATGATACTGAAATTGTAACCAATAAAGTCCCACAACACAACTCCGGCAATGATGCACTAAAAAAAATATGGACACATCTAATTGAAAAAAAACAAGAAGGCGCTCCTATAGCAAGTTCGCTGGCATATCTCAAATATATCAGCCAATGGGAAAATTATGCGGTTTCGGCACTATATGACCCCGATGAAAAATGTGCTGCCGGAAGAGGATATTTATTTGTTGATACTGAAGGAAATGCTTTTCCGTGTGCTTACACTAAAGAAAAAGTCAAAGGCATAAACCTCTTGAAAGAAGATTGGTCTGAAGCATTTAACAAAGAAACACCCTGTACAAAATGCATTGTTGGTCCCATGCTCGAATTCAATCTTTTATTTCAAAAACCAGGACTTACAGTTGCCAACGCTATTAAAAATGTTGGTTGATAGAGAAACTCTTTCTATGCAGGCTCCCGACTATATAAACAGTATTAGCGCCATTTCAAAGTCTGAATTTTTCGAAGCATTTGTCAAAAAAAGTCGCCCCATTATTATCAAACATCTGGTTGACCACTGGCCCGCGATGCAAGCATGGTCTGCAGAATATTTTACAGAAAATTTTGCCGGCTCTGAAATCGGAATGATGGACATCGTAAACGGCTCTTCTGACCTTCATTCTTATAAAACTTTACCGGCACGCGAAATCGACAAAAAAAAGGCAGTTGCCAGTCCTGTAGATTTTTTTAACAAAAAAATAAAAAAAGATTATTGGGTGCCTGAGTATTGTGCCAACGGCAAGGTGTTAAATTCAAGAATATTTATTGCGCCAAAAAATTCATCCACCGCCCTTCACAGAGACATCCCAGAGAATATACTTGTATTGGTGAAAGGCAGAAAAAAAATTATACTATTCAGTCCCAAAACCCACCTTTACCCCAACAGTATTTTTTCTAAACACCCCAACTTTTCTAAAATAAAGCTGGAAAAACCAGATTACAAAAAATTTCCAAAACTGCACCATGCAAAACCCTTTGTGGCAGAAATAAATGCGGGCGACACCTTGTTCATTCCATCTATGTGGTGGCATTATGTAGTAAACGAAGAAGATTCCATTGCCATAAACTTTTGGTGGTCGAGAGGTTGGCAAATACCACTTAGTTGGGCTGCTGCCAGATACAAAAAAATTATTGGCGTTTAAAATGTTTTCAACGATGAAGCACTCATGTGCGCCCGTCTATTTTTTATAAATTTGAGAAATTAAAATGCTATTGGGGTTTTTCATCTTTTTAACACCAACCGTACTTATATTGTGGCATTACGAAACATCGAAGTATAAAAAAATTTAGTAGAGCCGCATCAACAATCAACTTATTTATTTTTCAATGCAAACACCCTTTAAAAATAAACAAGCCGAAAGTGAATTCATCAATAAAGGATTTACTACATTTCCATTTCTCGAAACTTCAGAAATAGATTTTGTGAGAGAAATTTATGCCGATTTAAATGGAGCAGAAAAGCGACTGGAACAACGACAGTTTTACGGAGTCAACTACAGTGTGTCGGCTTTAAGTTTGTCTGAAAGCAAGAAGCCGTTTGAATTAATTTTAGAAAAGTTGAAAGCAAAGCTTTCCGGTCATTTTAATTCATTTGAAATCTTAGGGTGCTTATTCATTACTAAACCCGCCAAAACATTTGATACTTTTGTTTATCATCAAGACTGGAGTTATACAGATGAAACCAAACATGCTTTTGCGACCTGCTGGATTCCGCTATATGATTCAAATAATGCAAATGGCGGCATGAGCATTATCCCCCATTCACATTGGTATTTCAAAACTTACAGATCTGCTTCTCTTGATTCGAGCCGAATTGAATTCGAAAAAATTCCTGATAATTTAAAAGAAAACATAGCGTTGAAAGCGGGTAGTTGCTTAGCCTTTCATCAAGCGGCTTTTCACGGCTCATTTCCAAATACAAGCAATGAAAGCAGACCCATTCTGGCTTTTATCGTTAAGCATATTGAGTCGCCCATAATTTATTACGACAATAATAACGGAGAGGTGAACGGGCATGAGCTGGCGGCTAATGACTTTAACAAATTATTAGAGCAATTGCCAAACGTAAATATCCCCGATACAGCTATTCTCAGACACCCCAAAATAGTCCTTCCGGAATTACCAACAGCAAAAGATATAATAGCCAAAAGCAGTCTTGAAAATAGTTTATGAATAATGTACACAAAGAAGAAGTGGTTTGCCTAGGCAAAATATTTTTCACTACCACAGTTCTTTCCATAATGGCCTGCATTATAATTGACCCTATTTGGGGTTTTTATGAGTCATTCATGGCGATGATGGTTAGCAGCAGCGTATCGGGCGTGTTTATAACCGAAAATTACCACATGGGCATGAGTCCCATGACTCATGTACAGGCATTTCTTCATTATTACCTCCCCTCTTTTTCGTGGACTGCACTATTGCTTTTTTCGGCATGGGTTATAATACAGGCTTTGGTGATTTTCCTGTTATTAGCCAATAAAAACCTCTCAAGCATTTCTTTTAAGAAAATTTTTATTGTTTGGGCGGCTACTATGCTTTTAATTTTTGGCGTGTCATTTATCGAATTTTCAATTACCGGCATTAGCATGCTGCTCACCTCAACTTCGCTTTTAGCCATTTGGAAAGGATACTATCAAATTAAAACGCCCATCATCCGATGGTGCGGATATTTGCTTCTTACATTTTTTGTTTTTTGGGGCTACTCCATGCGTATTGAGTCGGGCTTAGGCGGCACATTGATTGCATCGGTTTTTGTTTTAATTGCCGACCGCAATTTGTTTCGGTTTTTGAAATTATACTGGCTGCCTGCATTAGCCATTATTTTATTTTTTGTAAGGTTCTACTATGTTATGAATACACATCCTTTCTTTAGAGATGTAGAGCCGATGGTGTTTTATGTAACCGATTCGCACAACTCTCCACCTGTTATTGCAACCGATAGTGTTGATGCTCTTATTCGCAAAATGTCTAGAGCTTCTTTTTTAATTGATAGCGCCACTTTCAATTATGATTTGTTTAAGAAAATATCAGACGAAAAAATTGCCTTTGAAAAAGAAATGTTTTCTGCAAGACCGAAGGATATTTATAAGCAAATATCTTACACGGCTTTTCCTACAATGCAAAGAAACATGCCACTATTAACCATCTATTTGTTCACATTGACGGGGCTGCTATTCTTGTTTTTCAGATTAAAAAACAATTTTTTTCTTCTTAAAACTATGCTGTTCAATGTTTCAATATGGATAATCATAAGCTCTTTGGCATACTCCTTAAAAATGGAGCAATGGCATTTTTTGCCGATTATTCAGCTCGCAATAGTTGGCAACTTGTTGTTTATGATTGAGCATTATGAATATTTTCAAAAGATAAAATTGATACTGCTTTTCGGCTTGGGCGCTTTATTACTTCAGAATGTTTGGTTCCTGAAAAAAGAAATCGGCATTAATAAGAGAATGATTCGTGAACGTGCTGCAACCACCGAAAAAATATTTTCTAAACAAAACGGGAAATTTATTTTCTTCGATACATCGAGCCGTGAAGTTTTAGACGATTTTGTTTTTCGTTTTTTTCAAATGAGAGAAAATGTGATTTTTTATGACATGGCTCAAGTTGCCTATTTACCCGATTACGAAAGGTTTTTGAACGAAACCTGTCAGTGTAACGCACATAGTGTAAAAGAGTTTTTTGAATTTATGAGAGCGGAATCCGAAAATATAATTTACTATTCTACAGAAAACCGAATGGCTTTATTGGAGCCGTTTTTAAATATTGTTCATAAAATAGATGTTGAATTTCGTCCGGTAGAAGAAATTGTTCTTCAAGACGGGCGAAACGGAGATTTTCAGATTTTTAGATATGAATTGCACTTTAATGAGTAATGTCTTTCTAAAGTTGTCTGATATAAACTTATAAGCCGATGTATAAGGGATAAAACAGTTTATAAGCTTTAGACAATATGGCGGAAAGGTAAATTTAAAGAGGCAAGTAATGATATATTGAAAAGCAAGTTTCTCTGAAGAAGTGCAATTTTATTATTAATTTGTGTAGTGAGTAAATCTTTACATTTCAATTTAGATACCGATTATGAATAATGGGGGTTTTTTATTTAAGCGCACTACACTTGTTTACGTTATTGCCTTATGTTTATTGGCAATCGTATCGCTACGTAGTTGCAGTTTCACAAACAAAACTGAAAAATCTCGCGAGCTTTATGCAGAACTGAGCAGAGCAGAAAAATTAGAAAAATGCATTTCTTGTCATAATACTGCACATGAAAACGAAAAAATAGGTCCTCATGCAAATGCATTTCTTTCTCTGATGCATCATCAAGAGGAGGTTAACCGTACCGATTACAAAGAAACGACTTACACTCACTTTGTGAATGAATCAATAAGCTCGCAATGTGTTTCTTGCCATTCAACTCAAAACCTGTTTGAATCTAATTATAAAGGACTAGAATTTATCACAGACCTCAAAAACATCAATAGCGAATCGCACCCGTCTTATTACGCCAACAACCAAGCAAGGATAGATTCCTCAACCTGGATAACAGGAATAGACTGTATCACTTGTCATTATACTCCAAACAACATTATAGCCTCTGCTTCATTTGTTGAAAAACCTGAAGACAGAAAATTAATAGATTACTGCTTTCCAAAGGCATCTATGTTTTTAAGTTCAGATATTTTTTGTTCTGCCTGTCACAAAGACAATTATAATGAGTCTAATGAATTAATGAGATTAGGGTTGGTAAGTGAAAAACAAACCTGCAACAGTTGCCACCAAGAATATAAAAATGGCAAAGGAACTCATTATTTATTCTGGAGAAAGGACCCTAAAGAAAAAATTAATCTTGCCTACAATAATATGATATTAAACGGATTTAATGCCACCCTCTATGGGGACAAGGTTATTATAGATTGGACAAACAACAGCATGCCTCATAAAATTGGCAAGTGCAGAGATTTTGTTACTTTAATCACAATTTCTGATAACAATGGAAGAACTATTCTTTACGATACTATTCGTCTAAACAGACGAGAAGAGCACGCGTTAGATATGGTGGCTCATTTTGGCAACTCCTATCAGCTTCCGGGCATCAACGGTATTAAATTTGAGCCTTTTGCCGATACTGTAAAACATTTAATTACGCTTCCTAAAAAATTCAAAACCCCTTTAACATTAACGGTTGCCGCCTTAAATAAATCGAGATATTGGGCAGATGATTCTACCGGAGACCTCATGGCTCAAAAAACAATAATTCTGTCTGAGATTTTGCCCTGACATTTTTCTACATCGGATTTATTTTTTTCGAAGAACCCTTACAATAAAAAGAAGCTTTTGCATTAAAATAAGCGTGAATGACGGCTGATGTTTGCTTATTAACAGTTTGTCGAAATTTTCCGGAAATCGCAGATAATTGTTTACGATTGACTTTCGATATACATCTGCATAACAATATGAAAAAAGAAAAAATTCTGCTTTTCCCAGTAAATCCACATTGGTTTTTAAAGCTCTTTTCAAGATATTTGTTATGCTGTAAAATTCGCGCACATAATATTCAAAGCCATTTAAGACTACACCTTTCTCCACTCCTTCCGACAGAAAAGAAAAGCGAACCCCGTCATACTCTTCATGTTTATCCGTGAGATAAATACCCTTTTTGCGCATATATTCCTGCACTCTGGTTCCGGGATTATAGGTTAGAAATGTTAGTTTGGTGTATATAATTCCCATTTTCTGAAAAAAATCGAATGTCTTGATGAAAGTTTGCGGAGTGGTGTTTGCTGCGCCCAAAATTAACCCTGCAGCAATCTGAATTCCGTACGATTGAGCCTTTCGTATAATGCGTTCGTAATTTTCAACATGATTTGTTCGGTCTTTGTTAAAGGAACTAAGCGTTTCTTCTTCTATACTTTCCAGGCCGCAATATATCATTCGACAGCGGCTTCTGCTCATTTCTTGCAGCAATTCATCATCGTCCAACAGCTCAATGCACATTTCGGCCATCCAGCCCAAAGCACCGGATGATTTTATGATGCGCGACACGTTGATAACATGTTCTTTGCTAACCCCAAAATTGTAGTCAACAATATTGATAAACTTGCAGTCATATAATTTTATCTCTTTGCTTAATTGTTCGACAGGTTTTAGGTAGTAATTTTTTTTCTGCATTACCAACACCATGCAAAACATACAATTTTCCGTGCAGCCTCTGGAGGTTTCTAATGGCAGCCCCATGAATGAAAGATATTTGCGAAAAGGCGGCAACACACTAAAGTCGGGCACCGGCATCATTTCAGGAACATTTTCATTTTTCCCGACATATTTCATTTTAAGGTTTCCCGACAATAAGTCGGCAGACAGTTCATCGGACACCGGCTCCAATAAACCCGCAACAACAGAGTGAGCATGTTTTAAACACTCCTCCGGCAATAAACTGGGATACTCCCCGCCCCAAACAATTTTAAGTGAGGGGAATTTGCGCTTAAGCATTTGCGTCAGTTCCGTTGCTATGGAAGCATTTTGTGAAGAAACTTTCATTCCCACCATCAGCGTGTTGTCGTCAACATATTGAGTGGCATCAAAGCTGTCAATATTCAGGTCAAACGCTTTTACTTCAAAATATTTTTTAAAACAGGCAGCAATTATTGGTATGGATAAGGAAACAATACCTTTAGGAAAGGTGGGGAGGTCTATAAGAATAATATTTTTTTCAGACATGAATTAATGCTTGTTTCCAATTTATACCGAAAGACGAGCAGGAATGGCTTTCAATTTGTGCATCTATTCTCAAGCAAATGCTCTATTTCGCTCTGAGTAAATATTTTGGGCATTGAAGGAACGTATCCAACAAAACTGCTATCTTCGGGGGGCAATGATGACTTAAATGCTTGCGGAAGAAAAAAATCGTCATTGTGTTCATACAGCGCCAATTTTTCTCCTTCAGGCGCCTGCTCATGGTAGTAAGCGGTAATTTTTGGCGCATGAATATCAATAAGTTTAATAACCGCGGCAATGCGTATTGATTCGGAGGAATTTAACTCGGTGCCATGCAACATGCTTCCTTCAAAAAATAATGCCTCTCCTTTCTTCATGTTAAAACACTTCACATGTTTTGATGCAAAACTCTGGACATCTTTATAGGCATTAGGCATAGAAGGAATATTGTATCTGGGTAAAAAACAATGACTGTTTTCAAGCAAACACATTCTGCCCACCTTCTCATCAACATCGCAAAGCGGAATCCAAATAGCGACAGTATTATACTTCTCATGGGTCATGGTTGCATCAATATGATATCCATTGAAGCCGTCATTACCCGGTTTTTTCGAAATAAATATAGATGCGGCTATTTTATAATTTTCTACAATTAAATCGAAAGAACCTTTACAAATGTCATTTATCTTTTTGCTGATTTGCAATACCTGCTCAACAGGAATCTCGGCTACTGTATCATAGACCGTTGGCAGCTTATTTACATCTAGACAGGAATAAAAAACATCTTGCAGCTTGCTTATTTGAGAATCGTCTAGCAGAGGTGTAATAAAATAACCCCTATCGTTATATTCCTTCTGAAGTTTTTCATCAATAAAATTCAAGTTTGTCTGCATTAATAAGCTGTTTTTCAACCCCAGAAATACACCTTGCTGTTATCGTGCGAGAAAGTCATAAAGCCCCCGGCAGTAACTCTGTTTTTAGAGCCTTCCGGATCTTCTACTCTGTGCCAGATATTGCCGCCATCAAAAACAATCATATCTCCTTTGCCCGGACGCAATTTTCTTCTTCTCACGCCTTTCGGGTCTTCCAAGTCTATGGCGGTTCCATCATCGGCAATTACAATTTTGTTGTCCCACTCTTCGTTCTTTTGCTTCACATTGTTGTACAAAATATCGTAAACCGTAAGTTCACCACCACTGTCGGGCGGTTGCAGCATAACAAAGTAGCTAATTTGCTCATCAACAATGGAAACGTCTTTAAGATAAGTATAAAAACTGGAAAACCTATCTCTAAAATATTTACCGCAATGAACATAAATGCCCCCTTTTCCTGCATACATTTCTCGCATTTGAGCCGGACTGAAACTGATGTTTTTGTTTGGTTCCTGCGGAACGCCCACCGGACGGCCTCCGCTTATTTTTTCAAAGACTTTTTTTACCCTGTCGCTGAAATCAATACCAAATTTTTCCGGGAAATTGTCCCAAAAGGCTCCCGCAGCAGCAAAATAGGGGTCTATCTCTCCTCCCGGCTCACTGTTTAACGATACAGAGGCAAAGGGCTTAGGAATATTTCTTCCGTTTTTATTGTGTTCAAATCTGTCGTCATCAACTTTGTAAAACTCTTCAACAAGCTTATCTGCTTCATCAGCGCTAAAAACTCCCCTTATTAGAAACCCATGGGTTTTTCCGGTTTGTATGTCGCTAAGACCATCCGGGTAAGCAGACAACTCTTCAACTTTTACATGTGGGAAATGGAGAAAATTTTCGTCACTGATGGTGGCGTCCGGAACATTTTGTAAACTGCTGTTCATAATAAAAGATTAATGTTTTAGTTGATGACCTGTATGTCTTTTTGCGGCAACAGATTTTTATAAGTGACGCATCAAAGCATTTGCTAAATATACGTAGAAGCCTTCGACATTTGCAATGACATCGGTTTCTTTTAGAGGAAGAGTCGTTAAAAAAAATGCAAAACATTATGTTTAAGCCGCTTGTTTATCGAAAAATAAAGCTTTTATAAAATAAAAGTGTATAATTTAGACGATATAAACCCTTTCAGAGAAATGAAAATCACATTTGTAGGTTTAGGAACAGAACAGCTCGGAATCAGTCAAATAAGTGCCATTGCAAAACGGGAAGGACATAGTGTTGGAATGGCTTTTAGTGCATCTCTCTTCCACGATCGTTTTAATTTAGAATTTCCATCAATTGCTCCATATTTTGATGATACACATAAAGTCATTCAGGCTATCAAAGACCAACAGCCCGATATATTGGCATTCTCTGCATTAACATCAACTTATCAATGGATGCTTGAAGTGGCACGAGCGGCAAAAGAAATAAATCCAAATATTAAAACTGTTTTTGGCGGTGTTCATCCTTCGGCTGTTCCAAGTTTAGTAATCGTTCGTCCGGAGGTAGATTTCGTTGTAGTGGGCGAGGGCGATGTAGCATTTCCACAAATCATTAATACGGTTAGAGAAGGAAAATATACAGACCCTATATACAATACAAGATTTAAAAACAAAGAAGGAAAAGTAATTACAGGGCTTCAAAAGGGCTTCATACAAGATTTAGATTCCTTGCCCTTTTTTGATAAAACCATTTGGGAAGAGCATGTGCGGTTAGGCGATTTGTATTTAACCATGGCATCAAGGGGCTGTCCATACAGATGCACCTTCTGCTTCAACAATTTTGTGGCAAAATTACCCGAAGAAAAGAGTGGAAAATATGTCCGATTAAGAAGTGTAGATCATGTTATTGCCGAATTGAAAATTGCAAAAAGAAGATATAAGATTCATAAAATTGATTTTCAGGACGATGTGTTTGCTACAAGCAAAAAATGGCTACAAGAATTTGCCTATAAGTATAAAAAGGAAATTAATATTCCATACAATATTCTTACCCATCCAAAATACATGAGTAATGAGGTTGCCGGTTGGCTGAAAGAATCCGGATGCGAGTGGATTCAAATGGGCGTGCAAAGCATGGACGAGGGCTTCAAAAAAGACAATTTAATGCGTTATGAAAAATCTGACGACATTAGTGAAGCCTTAGAATTAATGTATAAATATGGAATGCATGCAAAAGTTGACCACATGTTTGGCTTGCCTGATGAGCCATTAATAGCTCAGGAAAATGCAAGAAAACTTTATGCAACACATCATCCTAAAAGAATTCAAACATTCTGGACTTGTTATTTACCCGGCACAGACATGATGAAAGATGCAGAAGAAAGAGGAGTAATAACAGCCGAACAGGCACGAAAAATCAATGAAGGAGAAGACTTTTATTTTTTCAGGAATACAGAAAATGTGAAAGACATAGAATTGATGAATAAATACAAAGCATATGAGGTAATATTTAGAATTTTGCCTGCGCTTCCGGAAAAATGGAGGGAAAACCTTACCCTAGAAAAAGTTGAAAAAATACCAAAAATACTCATCAGGCCAATGTCAATTATGGCTGATGTAATTACCGGATTTAAGCAAAGGAACCCGGAGTTTAGTGCATATGCTCTACACAACATCTATCATGTGTATAAATTTTTGTTATTTAAAGCCGGTATTAATGCGGGCGCTGCAACAAAAATTTATGATTCGAGTGCAGATTTTCACCAAGGCTTTATAGAGTTTGAAGCCGAAAGAATAGCAATTAATGAAGAAATAGAGTCAATTGCCAAACAGGCGTGAAATCAATTTACGAAGTTTTCCGCCACTCTTATGGTCCACTTCAACTTTTTCATTCCTGCTCATCTCAAATCCTGCTTTAGTTTTCATTTCTTTCAGCTTTTCGTACAAATCAGTCCCGTGCAGTTGAGGTAGCCTGTAAGGAATTAAGCCAATGCTTTTACCAAGATAGGGTCGCTTTCCGATGTCATTCATAAAGTCTTTGAAACTGATAAGAAAGTCGTCATCCATTTCAAAAACTTCCAGTTCATCTTTATCGGGAACTTTGTAGTGAAAATACATTTGTGCGCCTTCGCTCTTCAGTCCGGCCGTAATTGCCTTGCGAATTTTGTTGCTGTTGTTGGGCGGTGAGTAATGAATCACGCTTTGATTAAGAATCACAGCCGTTCCCGCATTTACTTCCATGGGTATCAATTCTTTCAATACCATATCATCATCACCACTAAAAAAAAACGGAAGCGTGGGTGCGCGAACTACATTCAGGTTATTGTAATGACTACCCGGCAAAATACTCAATGCTCCGTTCTCTTTTGCAACATCACAAAGCGGCACCCAACAGTTGAGCGCAACATTTTTCTGTTCATCTACTATCGTCCAATCTTGGTGCGCAGCAAGCTCGCTGTTTACACCCGGCACCTTGTAAAGAAACGCAGCACCAAAGGGAGTGTAATTGATGAATAGTTCATTGTAAGCTCTACTAAAAACTTTGACAATCTCTTCACTAGCTTTTTTCTTGTATTCAATATCACTACTGTAGCTTCCACTAAAAAAGCCCCCTTCATTAATTTGAGGATGCAACTCATCAAACAATTTTTCTAATTGTGCCACTTCATCTGTAGTAATAAAAGGCAGTACAATGAAGCCTTGCTTCTCAAACAGTTGCTGGTGCTCATCGCTTTTAAATATGCGCTTGCCCATTTAACTCACCAATTCTTTTAAGCGTTGAAAAATGCTTTTGCTTTTAATTTCGGCCTGAACCGGAGCTTGAACATTTAACAATTCAGGCTTGGCATCTTCAATTAACTTTCTGGCATTGGTGCGCTGAAAGCGACTATCTAAAAATGCCTTATTAATTGTTGGAAAGTCATATTCCACCAGCCCAAGCGACTTGCCTACTTTTGGTCTATCGCGAATGTTCTCGCCAAACTGCTCAAAGTTGGTCATGAAATCATCGTCCTGGGCAAAGGCTTCTAATTTATTGCTCCCATGTTGCTCTTTGTTCCAATAGTAAGTTCTGTATTCAGTTGTTTTGTGTGTAAAATAAGTGTTGGTTACAATCCTGATTTTATCAGAGTAGTTAGGGGGAGAAAAGTGAATAATGCTTTGGTCGAAAAACACTGCTTCGCCTGCTTTTATCAAAACAGGTTGCAGGTAGTCAATCATATCATTCATCACCGGTGCAAAAAATTCGGGGATGCTGCTGCCACGATACGTAGGGAAAATTCTGTGGCTGCCGGGCAATACAAACAATGCACCATTTTCAATAGTTAGGTCTATCAACGGCACCCAAATGTTGATGCCGGTAAAGCGACTTTCATCAATCAGGCTCATATCCTGATGCACACACATGCCGCTTTCAGGGCCGGGGCTTTTTACAATAAATGAGCCGCACACCACTTTAATGTCCTGACAATACATTTCAATGCTACGATTGCCTATGCGTTTAATTTCTTCATCGGCTTCATGACGATAGTTTTTATCTTTTGAAAAGGTGCTGGGGAAAAATCCTTTTTCATCTTGCGGATGCAAGCGATGATAGGTGGCTTCCAATTCTTTGATTTCTTCAGGAGTATAAAAAGGAAGAATCACAAAGCCATTTTTCTCAAAATCACTTTGGTGTTTTTCATCGCGAAACACCTGCAACATTTTATCTGGAAACTGGAACATGATTTTTTTGATTTATGCGCCCACTAATCGCTTTTTAATTTCTCGTGCAATATTTAAAGGAGTGTATTTTGCAAAAAAGGGTCTATCGTCCACCCACTTCCATTCTTCCTGCACTTCTATTGGTTGTGGCGTTTCAAATACTCCTTCTTTTGCTTCCTCTTTCTTTTGCTCCGCATTTAAGTAACCAAACAACTTCGCCAATTTTTCTGTCATGGGAATATTGTATTCATTACCCGCTGCTTTGATAATTTCTACCAACTCATCTGTTGTGTACTTATTGTATTCATAAGGCACTTCCACCGGCTCGCCATAGCCTTCAATCACTTTGCCTTCATCGTACATTTTTGATAAAGTTGCATTTTCATATTTCAGGTAAAAATCTTCATCTACATTATAGCGCAACATAGTTTTAAAAGTACCATCGGGCTTTAAATAATAGTGCACCAACTGCGCATCTTTTTGTGTTACACCAACTCCTGCAGCTAATCGTAAAAAATTAGAGGTGTTTGGTGGCGAAGCATGGAAGGTTCGGTTGTCAAACATCAGCACCTCGCCTGCTTTTACATCCACTGTGTGCAGATAAGGAAAGATGCTGAACATGTGTTCGCTCAAAGGCACGGGGCATTGTGGCGATGGCGATGGTCGATGGTTTTGCATAAACTTATGGCTGCCGCGAATCACACCCATACCTCCATTATCCATATTGGTATCCACCAGTGCAATCCAGCAAGTAATCGAGGAATAACCATCTTCTTCTCTATCTACAAAACTCCAATCCTGATGTGCAGGCACCACTCCTTTAGGGTTTATTTCTTTAACCACATAACTCGAAACAAACGGCTTGAAATCTTTCAGGTGCTCACCTAATCTTGGCAAAGCAACGCCCCAAACTTTTTCTCTGACTTTGCGACACAAATCTTTATCGCTGTTGTCCATACTTACATGAAAGCCAAAACCCTTTTCATCTTTCAGATTCAGGTTTTCGTAGTAGGCCTTCAAATCAGCCACCTCACTTTCATTCAATAAAGGGAAAACCGCATAGCCTTCTTTCTCAAAAAATTGCTGTTTGCTATCGTCCTTAAAAATTGGAATCATTTTATACATCTGCGCTGCTTTAATATGCTGAAAATTTTGCTTCATCTTTTGGTATTCAAGAGCTGAAACAAAGTGCTGTTGATAATCGAAAGTTTTTTGCACGCTACCAAAATTTGGTCGCTGCCCTATTTGTGTGTTGTATTGCTGAAAGAAACTTTCGTCCACAAAGTATTGCTCCACCTTACCTGCTTCATGATGATAAAACATCAGTTGTGCCTGGGCATCTATTAAACCATAAGTAACAGCAATGCGTGGCTCGTTGCTCAAATTTGGTGGCGAAGCATGAAGTAATGCCTGTGAAAAAATAAATGCCTCTCCCGCTTTCATGGGCAACAACTTTAAATCTTTGCGCATTTCGCTTTGCACATTTTTAAAAGGGTCTTCCAAAGAAGGCGATCGTAATGCTTTAGTGAGGCGATGGCTGCCATCTATCACCTGAATCGCTCCATTGGTTTTGTTTACATCTTGCAAGGGAATCCATATAGTTATGCTGTCGAAGTTTGGCTCATCAACTACCGTCCAATCCTGATGAATGGGCATTTCGCTTTGCGCTCCCGGCTGCTTGTTCAAAAAACAACTGCCGAGTTTTTTAATTGAATTGAAATGTTCCTCTACCCTTCCGCTCAACACACTTTCAATTTTTTGGTTCACACTTTTCTTGTGCGCGTCATCGGTATTAAAACTGCTGCTGTAAAAACCATCGGGAATGTTCGGATGTTTTTCAAAGAAAAAATCGCGCAGGGCTTTCACTTCGCCTTCACTTAGAAATGGCACAACAACATAACCGTACAGCTCAAATTGTTTTTGTAATCCGACATTTCTAAAGATTCGAGATGTGGTGTAGAGGCTATGCATAATCCACCATTTTATCTTCGGTTTGCGATAAATACCATGCCCCAACAACTGCCAGCAGCGAAGTTATTCCCATGGCAATCCAATATTGCCATTCAGGAAAAGCTTCCCCTAATAATGCAAAGCGAAATCCTTTTATAACTCCTGCCATCGGATTGGCATAAACAAAAAAATCGTAGCCCGCAGGAATAATAGTTGTGGGATAAAAAACGGGAGTTACCCAAATGGCAATGCCGATAATAGCAGGAATAATTTGGTGCAAATCGCGAAATCGGATGTTGAGCGAATTCATCCAAAGAGCAACGGCTAACCCGCATAACACATTTAATAAAACAAAAAATGGAAGCGATAATGTTTGAATGCCAAACATTCCCCCTTCATACACCATCATTGAAAAAATAATTACTAATGAAACGGCAAAATCTACACTTGCCACCAAAACTTTTGATAATGGTAAAATAAGCTTTGGGAAATACATTTTGCGAATAAGATTTTGCTTGGCAAGAATAGCAGTTGAAGCACTGTTTGATATGAGAGAGAAAAAATTCCATGCAATCATTCCTGCAAAAGCAAAAACGTAATAAGGTTTTTCGGTGGGTACTTTTAGAAAGTAATTGAAAATAACAGAAAAAATTGCCAAAGTAATCAATGGGCGAATAACACTCCATAATAAACCAAAGTATGTTTGTGCATACATGGCTTTTATTTCCTGTTGCGCAAACACAACAATAAGAGAGCGATATTTCACCATTTCTCGCCAATATTCGGCAATGCCGGGCGAATCGGGGGTGATAACTTTAAGCGGTTTTGGTTCGATGACAATATCCATTTTATGAAAACACCGCCTTTAATCTTTCAAAAAATCGCGGTGAATTTTTCTGTGGCTCATCAATCTTAGGCAATTTCATTCTTTGCAAATATTCTTGCTCGTTAATTAACGGTTGATTTAATCTGAAAGAGCGCAACTGCTTCGCGTTTTTTGGTTTTGCCCAAGGGTTGAACTCCATGTAAAAATCCTTGTCGACCTCAAGCACCTGAATTATTTCGGGTTGTTGCGGATCCATGTGATAGTGTATAGATGGCTCTTCAGAAGGAATTAAAATAAGCTGAATAGTCAGGCGCAGCCCGGGAGTTTTGTTGATGGCAGAATAATGAATAATACTGTCATCTAAAATAACACAATCACCGGCTTTGGTTTCGAGCGGAACAAGATATTTGTTGATTAATTCCTTCTTGATGTTATCCAATTCCCAAGAGACCATAGGGCCACGAAACTCACCAAAACGCTTGTGACTTCCGGGCACTACCTGAAGGGTGCCATTGTCAACTGTTGAGTCCACAAGCGGGCACCAAATCGAAACAGAAGTGCACTTCCTTTCATCTACAAAAGCCCAATTTTGATGCAAGGGCACTTCGCCTCCTTCAGGGCGCTTATGAATGTAGTTGGCAATAATTGGCTTATAGTTTACCAAAAGCCTCTCCACATGCGGCTTGAAATAATCAGTAATAATATCGAACACTAACCTTTTGTAGTTGGGGTTCTTATCAATAAAAGTAAAGTCGTAGGTAATCAGATTGCCGCCATCCACGCCCGTTTCATCAGCCGTAATTTGTCCACCGCTTTGGGGTAGGGTATCAAAAAACTTTTGTTTTAGAGCCTCTACCTCCTCGGTCGTTATGAAAGGCGCACGCACATAACCGTCTTTTTGAAATTGGGCTTCAAGCGTATCGTCATGGAGAACTCTTCTGTGTGGCATTTTTAAAATTTTGTAACTAACATCTAAGTTACAAAATGAGAACTGATTAATTCAATGATATTTATCATTAAAACGGCCCGCTTTAGCAATCAATGCTTGCAATAAAAATAAAATGCTGATGAAGGTTTAATTTAAACCCGTTTGTTTCAATGAAATTTCGTTCTTTTTCTTACCTATATTATACAACACCTGCATGATTATGAAAATAAAAAAGAAATAGGCAAAACCCATTAAAGTATAGGTGTTGTCCCAAACTTCAAACTTATTATACAAGAAATAAACAAAAGCCACCGAAAGCAATGAAAGAAAAATAAAGACCAAAGCAACTATACTATCGGACAATCCCAAATAAGCTAAGTGGTGTGTGGTATGATCTTTGCCGCCAACAAACGGAGATTGCCTTCTCATAAGCCTTCTGATAAATACTGTTCCGGTATCAACCAATGGAACTATAAACAACAACGCGGGAAATAAAAACTGTCTGAAATCTATTACAGAAATTTCATCCTGACGGTAGTTCCAAAAAAACAAAATAGAAATGCCCGCCAAAAAAACTCCGAGAAACTGGCTTCCGGTGTCGCCCATATACATTTTTGAAGGGTGCCAGTTGAAAAACAAAAAGCCCACCAGCGCTCCCAGCACGCCCAACATAACAATCAGAAAAACATTGTTTACTCCATGGTCGGAAAGAATCAATACAATACCTCCAATAATAATACTTGCAGAAGTACCTGCTGTAATTCCATCCATATTGTCGAGCATATTAATGGAATTCATTAACCCAATGACCCATATAATGGTAATTAGATAGTTCAATTCGGGCATGGGCGTTGCTTTAATTAAAAAACCGGTAAGTATGAGTAAGCTGGCGCAAGTAAATTGTCCGATGAATTTTACTAAAGGATTCGTATTAAACGCATCGTCTGCCAAGCCCAGAAGAAAACCAAGGCTCGATGCTGACATCAGCCCTACCAATTGTTTGTTGAAAAAATTACTGTCTTCATCGGGAAAAATTCCTAGCGTTGAAATAGACATTAGAAAAACGATATAAAAAGAAAAGCCACCCAACGAAGGCTTTGAAGCAGAGCCCCATCTGATTTGCCCGGTATCGGGCATATTTCTCACACCGAGATTTGTGGAAAAACGCAATATCAGGAAATTGATGAGCAGTGAAAAGATGATTGCTACACCAAAAAATATAAGATAAAATATGCTATTGTAGGAAAATGTATCCATGGTTTTCTTGCTATTTATTCTTTTCTCCCGAAAAAATATCAATTAACTTTCTTAGTGTTGATTTTTTTCCCGCAGCAGGTTCTTCTACATAATATCCTGCGCCATAACCATAGCCATAAGAATAACTGTAAGTATAACTTTTATCATAGTAATATCCCGAAACTCCACGTCCCACATCGTTCAAAATGAATGAAAGATGGTTTACTTTGTTTTCGTCTATAAGCTTGTCGAGATTATTAATAAATGCCCTGTCGGAATAATCTGCTCTAAACACATATATCGGGAAGTCGGCTCCTTGTATCATTTCAAGCCCGTCAGTAACCAGGCCAATGGGGGGCGTGTCCACAATTACATAATCGAACTTTTGTTTCAAATCCTGAATCAATTTTTTGGCGTTAGCAGATAAAATTAATTCGGCAGGATTGGGAGGAATCGGTCCGGAAGTGATGAATTG
Source organism: uncultured Chitinophagaceae bacterium (assembly GCA_964518215.1). Lineage (GTDB taxonomy): Bacteria > Bacteroidota > Bacteroidia > Chitinophagales > CAIOSU01 > CAYSGX01. The sequence continues at coordinate 17,691 of CAZFFP010000007.1, read as the reverse complement.
CAGATTTTCAAGTTCTGTTTTTCGCAAACATTCTTGATAGGTGTCTCTGCCAATAAGAATGGTGCTGACGCCCTTATCGTTATCAACATCGAAGCTCTGATTTAGGCGGGGTCTTCTCATGTCAAAGTCCAAAAGCACTACTTTCTTTTCCAGAAGCGATAATATGGCAGCAATATTCAGTGCTGAAAAGGTTTTTCCTTCGCCCGATATGGAGGACGTAATGGCAATCACTTTGGGTCCGGGCGAATTATCAATGAATTGCATGTTAGACCGAATGGTTCTAAAGGCTTCAGACATCATGGTTTTTGAAGTGGCACTCACTACAATTTGACGGTTTTTCATGTCTTCTTGATAAGTGGGTATAACTCCAAGAAAAGCAGCCTTGGTACTTCTTCTGATTTCATCAACAGAGATAATGGTAGTGTGCAATATATATCTTGCCAAAATCATAATCAGCCCCACCACAAATACCGAAACGATGCCAATTAGCCAAATCTGAATTTTTTTAGGCGAAACCGGCTCTATTGCGGTGGAGGCTTTTTCGAGCGTAATATAATCCGATACGATGCCCTGCTTCGAAATGGTGTAAGTAGAAAGCTTATCTAACAGCAAGTTGTAATATCCCTCTATCATGTTCAGCTTCTTCATGAGGCGAACATACTCTGCTTCTTTTTCCGGCAGCAAAAACATTTCAGCAATGTTTTTTTGGTATTGCTCTTCAAGTATGCTGCTTTTGAAAGCAATTTTATCTCGTGCATTATCAATATTTATTTTCACTTCGTTGAGCAATTCGTTTGCTTTATTATCCAAACGAATCATTCGCGGGTGTTCGCGGGTATTGCTCATACTTAAATTCTCGCGCTGAAATTCCAATTCTTTAATAGAAGAAATAACAGAACTAAGGCTTTGCATTTCTCCTTCCAGCAATATTGCCGAAAGCATGCGGATGTCTTTGGTTTCATCAATATAATCTTCAAACCATTTAATTACTTTCAAGCGATACTCGATATCCATTTTTTGAGACTCCAGTTTCGACAGGTTGTCTGAAACTATCTTGCTCATGTTTTCCGGATTGATAAATTTATTTTCAATCCTAAACAGCCGAAGCGAATCCTGAAACAACATTAAATCGTTTCGGAAAGAATCTATTTTGGTTTCGAGAAATGCAATTATCTGGTCGGCACTTTCCGATTTTCTTTTTTTATTTAATTCCAGAAAAGTTGCCACAGAATTTTCCAAAATATCTTTGGCAATATTGGGGTTGTTGTTTTGATAGCTGATGATGGCGGTCTTCCTGTCTTTCATGGTTACGGTTAATCCAGAATTAATTTCCTTGTAAACGCGCTCCATGTTGTTAATAACAAAAAAATGTTTTCTGTCTTGAAAGGCTTCTTTTGAAAAATTGGTCGGAGAACGAATAATCTCTATTTCAAAAAAATTATTTTCAAACGATGAATTGTAAGGGAATGTTTCGGAATAATTTTTTCCCGAAACCTGATATTGTAATTCATACTTTCTGTTATCAACATGCTTGAAACTAATGGGAACATCTAAAATTTTAGAGTCTTTTACTTTTACTGAATTGACCAAAAAAGGAGAGGAACGATAAATTTCGGAGGAAATAAAGCGGCTTTTCCCTTCTAAAAAATAACTTACTTGCAAATTAAGCTTGGCTGCTACAACTTCAGACAACGTTCTTGATTTAAAAAACTGAAGTTCGCGCACAATATCTTCTTCTGCAGTAGAAAGCACATCTTTAAATCCCATGATAGAGGCTTCAGTGCTGGCTCCCGGTTTATAAATAATGGAGAAGGTTGATTCGTAAACCGGTAAAGTGTATCGCAAATAGAGACTAATAGAAACAATAGCAATAATGAGCAAGAATAAAATCCAAAGAATGCTCTTTTTAAAACTGGAAACAATCAGACTAACATTGATGTCCTGCCCCAATAGCTCCTGAAGTGCATTTAATAATGATGGTCTGGAATTCATCTAAAACCTCCTGTAAAACAGCGATAAGGTGACTAATGTAGTTAACAATGTAAGTATGGGCGTTATTTCTCTCAATACAGCAGGCACTGCTCGGGTTACAGGGTCTATAATAATCAAATCATTTGCATAAATGATGGTGCTGGCATCTGTTAACCCTTTAATAGTAGAAAGGTCTATTTTTTTAATTGTTGGGTTGTTGTAATCGCCCCTGATAATTCTGATTTTATGCGATTTTGCCCCCCCGCCAATGCCACCCGAAAGAGCGAGCAGTTCCACTAATGTGGTATTTTCTCTGGGCAATGGAATTACTTTCGCGTTGCCTAATCCTGCCATTAAAAAAGCTCTTCTGTTCGATACATTAACAATTAGGTATGGATCCACAAAAATCACCGAAAATTTTTCCCGCAGCTCTTTTTCAAGGTCGAGGCGATTTTTGCCTTTTACATAAACTTCTCCCAGCACCGGCAAATCAACAATTCCGTCATCTCTTACAAAATAATTTGCTCCTTGCATCATCATTCTTTGAGCTCCTGCCCCCCCGCCCGCACCGTCTTCCGCTCCAAAGGGGTCAATCAGCCTCATGCCGCTCATGGGCGTTACAAAAAACGAAATATAATCGCCCGGCATCACGGTGTGAAAAGCTTCCGCCTGCTCGACCATGTCGAAATACATGAAATCTTTGGTTTCTCTTAAAAGGTAGTTGGGAAAAAACACTTTGCACGAACTCATTAAAAAAAGCAGCAAAAAGATTGGAAGCAGGCGTTTCATGAACTTCATTGTCATATATGGCAAAAATAATCATTTAGCGTTAGCATGAGGGTATTTCTTTTTCTGCATCAACAGCATATCATAATACTCCCGCATATCGCTCACCAATCTCTGATAGCTGAATTTCTGCATCACCATTTCGCTGCCACGACTGCCGCACGAAAATCTAAAGTCATCGTCTTCTATCATTTTGAGCAAATTGTTTGAAAACGCATCGCTATTTGTTGGCTCCGACAATAGTGCGGTTTCGCCTTCCGAAACAATATCTTTCATGCCGCCCACTCTTGTGGATACAATAGGCTTGTCGGCTGCCTGTGCCTCAATTATGCTCACGGGAGTGCCCTCGTTCATGGAGGTCAGCGCAATGATATCCACACCTGCATTCACGCGGTCAATGTCTTTGAGCCATGAAGTGAAAGTAAGTGTGGCACTTTGTTGTTCAAAATTTTCTGAAATAAAATCTATACCGAGCGCAGTGGCTTTTGCCTCAATTTTCTGACGCTCCTCGCCATCGCCTACAATAAAAAATCTGACTCTCTTATTAGTTGCAGAGCGAACTTTCTGAATGGCTTCCAAAAACAACGAATGATTTTTTACGGGAACCAATCTGCCTACAATACCCACTGCAATTTCATCATCGGTAATATTGTATGCTTTGCGAAACCGCACACGCTTCTCTTGCATGTTGGTTCGAAATTTATCTAAATCGAAACCCAATGGAATGACTTTAATTTTTTCTGCGGCACAAATTTTAAATGTTTCGGAAAGTTCTTTTTTTTGCAATTCGCTGATGGCAATAATGCCGGTGCTGATGCCTGCCAAATACCTTTCTATTTGAATAAAAACTTTTGTTTTCAGCGGATTGAAATAGGAATGAAACACATGCCCGTGAAACGTATGCACAATGACCGGAACCCCGCATTGTTTGGCAGCCAGCCGTCCCAGTGCACCCGCTTTTGCCGCATGTGTGTGCACAATGTCGGGACGAAATTCCCGGATTATTTTTTTGATTTCCTGTAAAGCTTTCACATCGTTGAGCGGATTGATGCTGCGGTGCATATCAGAAATATAGCGCGGCTGCAAACCCATGTCTTGCAAAATAAATTCTGAAGATGCTTCCGAATCGTCTTTCATTCCCGCCAATAAAAGCGTTTCGTATTCGGGCGCTAAATGCTTCGTCAAATATGCCGCATTGAAGGTCGGTCCTCCCAGATTCAGTCTGTTGATTATCCTCAGAATTTTCGGCATCAGTTGAAATGTTTTTTCCACCAATATTGAAACACGAGGAGCGCCCACACGTGCGCGTGCGCATCGCCCGGGCTGGAAGAGAAAAGTTTTTGTTTCAAATTTTTGATGGCTTCAGTATTGAAAATATTTTGTTCGGAAACAAATCTGTCGTTCAGCAAATCGTCTTCTATTAATGAGCGCAACTCGTTTCTGAACCACTTGAGCAAAGGCACTTCAAATCCATGTTTTGCCCTTGTGAAAATTTCTTCGGGCAATTGTTTTCTGAAAGTGTCGGCTAAAATTTTCTTGCGCTCTTTAGAAGTGATTTTATATTCCGAAGGCAAAGAGAAAACAAAATCTACCAACTCATGGTCGAGGAAAGGCACCCGCACTTCGAGACTGTTTGCCATTGACATTAAATCCACTTTCGTGAGCATATCGTTGGGCAAAACCAAATGCAGGTCGGCATAAAAAACATCGTTCATCGCCTTTCGTTCGTCAATATAACAGGTGTAGCTGCGCTTCAAATTCATATAGCTTCCGCAGTCTAAATTTTGATTGATTTTTTTTGAAAGAAAATTTCCCGCGCCTTTTTCATCGGTGAAAGCGCACCACCGCCAATAGCGTTCAGCGGCAGTCATTTTCAATCCACCGGCATAGCGCGAAAGCTGCCTTGCTTTGTTCGAAAAAAATGAATTTCTTGATTGAGGAAACCAACCGAAAACGGGAGATGAAATTTTCAGAAAAGCATTCAGTATCTTTCTGTTGCGCGCATTCCATTCGGCATAGTGCTTATTGTAGCCGCCCAACAATTCATCTGCTCCATCGCCCGAAAGCGCTACGGTGATTTTGTTGCGCGTTTCCTTACACAATATATACACGGCTATGGCTGACGAATCGGCAAAAGGGTCATCGAGATAATCGAGTATGTCAAAGAGGTGCTGCAACAAATCATTGTTCGACAATGAAAAAACCGTATGATTTGTTTTTATTTTTTTGGCAACCAAATTGGCGAAATAGGTTTCATCGAAGTACGGCTCGTCTTTAAAACCAATCGAAAAAGTATTGATATTAGGCGAATATTGTGCTGCCAGCATGGCAATCACCGATGAGTCCATGCCTCCGCTCAGAAATGAGCCTAAAGGCACATCGGCAATCAATCTTTTTTCAACCGATTGGCGCAGCAATAATTCAAACTGAGCTTGAGCATTTTCGTAACCGATATTGTTTTTTGAAGCCTCTTTTTCTTTCGGCTCCTGTGCGCTGTAATATTTTTTGATTTCAAAAGAGCCTGTTTTATCTGCCGTGATATAATGCCCGGGCGATAGTTTTTCAACGCCTTTAAACATGGTGAATGGAGCAGGCGTATAGTTTAGTTGTAAATAAGTATAAAGCGCTTCGGTGTGCAATTGTTTGTTTTCGAGGAAGGGAACAATGGCTTTCATTTCTGAAGCAAACACCAATCGTGTTTCGTCTTTGTAATACAAAAACGGTTTGATGCCCATGCGGTCGCGCGCCATAAAAACCGTTTCGTTGGTTTTGTCATAAATGGCAAAAGCGAAAAATCCGTTGAGGTGTTGCAGACTATCAGTTCCGTATTCGGCATATAAATTCAACAGCACTTCGGTGTCTGTATTGTTGTGAAATACATAGCCTTTTTGCAATAAATCTTTTTTCAGTGCGGGGTAGTTGTAAATTTCTCCGTTGAACACAATCACATATCTGCCGGTGTGGTCGTTCATGGGTTGTGTGCCCGCTTCGGAAGTATCTATAATAGAAAGCCGTGCATGACCCAACGCTGCGCATCTGTCAATAAAAACATTTTGCGCATCGGGACCTCTTTTGGAGAGTGCGCGAGTGGCATTATGAAGCTGTTCCGAGTACTTTTCGGCATTGGCATTAAACACAATAGTTCCGGCTATTCCGCACATGAAGAGAAAAGATGTTCTTGGGAGTAAATTTGAACAGGGATAAAAATAATGCTTGTGCAGTTACCAACGCTAAGAAATTTACTCGTCTGTGTCAGAATCAGTATCCATTATTTTTGAGGAGTCTTCTTCGACATCGTTCTCTTCCACTTCTATCTTTTTAGGCTTCTTCAAACTGAACTTCACCTCATTTTCCCACTTAGCACGAACATCTATGTTTTCAGGAAAATATATAATTGGTTCTGGCTGAATGCTTTGAAGATAATTTCCGGTGTCCCACTCATTATTTTGGTTTTCATCCTGAATAATTTTCAGCTTATAGCTTCCGGGAAGCAGGTTGTTGTATTTATAGGTTGCGGTGGTTTTTCCGGCAATCGTTTCACGTGAAACGATGGTGCCTTTTGGGCCTAAAAGCTCTGTAAAGTAGCTCTTTTCGGCTTTTAAAGAATCTATCTGGATAATGACCTCTCCGTAATCTTCCTGATTAGTGATGTTCAACACGATTTCAATAGCGGGACTATTTTTTCCCGAAATATCCACAAAAGAGCTATCGGCAAAACTGAGCTTAAACACTTTTCCCTGCTCCCAATGTGCATTGCTTCCGGGAGGAAATAATGAAAATTCTACCGGTGATGTCTGCACCAATAAAAATCCGGTATCGGAAATACCAACAGAATCTAGCTCTACGATAAGTTTTTGAGTGGTAAATGATTGAATCGGACGGTTCAGTCTGAAAATCAAAGGGCTGAAAAAATCTATTGATAAAGTGGTGGATACTGGTTTTTTATCCACAGACACGCCCGACATCCCCTTGCCTTTTGTTCTGGATATCTCGCCCGAATATGTGGAAATAGTGGGGATACCGACAAAAAACGAATCTTTATCAACAGTTTTGAAGCTTAACGACTGGCTATCGGGTTCTGCGCCATTGGCTTCAATAATAAGTTTGGATGATTTTACAACCGGAAACGAATAATAAAGAAACAACGAATCCTTAGACTCGCTCAGATAATGAATGGTGTCGGCAATCGGAAAAACAGAAGTATCGGAGCTGATTTTGATGCTTTGAAGCGGGTCGCTGAACACGAGGAGTATTCTGCCCGGCTCTTTATTGTCAAATTCTTTTATTTTGAAGGGCTGCTCTTCGAGGAATGAGTGCAGCAAATAACTGATGCTTGTATCGGGACTGATGGTGATAGGCTCCGGGAAAAACGCAATCCGCTCGCCAATCATATCTTTGATAAAATTGCTGTTTTCGTCTTTAAAAGCAAACAGCTTATAGGTTCCCCCCTTCAGGTTTTTCAGCATAAAAGAGCCGTCTTTCCTGGTTTTCACATAATAGAAGGGCTTTTTCTCGAACACTATAGAGTCTTCCAGAGACTTATACAAACCGACCACCATTCCTTCTTCCGGCTCGCATGTTTCTGCCTGAATTACTTTTCCTGCAAAAAACAAAGAATCTATATACGGTCCGGTAGAAAAAACAAAAGTAAAGCTGTCCTGAATATTACCTTCATTATTGTCTTTGATGGCAGCGCCAAAATTGATGGTATAGGTAGTGTTTTCTTCAAGAGTATCTTTGGGCATCTTAATCACCAGAGATTTTCCTTTAGTGATAAACTCGGGAGTCTTGTCTAATGGAGGTGAAAAGGTGATGTTTTGAGTGGGATTGTCTAACTGAAAATATTCATCTAACTGAATAGTAATTTTTTCGGGCTTAGTATTGATGCTTAGGTTTTTGGGCGAAGTGGCTAAAATTTTTGGTGGCTCTTCGTCTCTTGGTCCGCCCCCGGGCATTTTAACTTGTGCGCAGGAAAGACAAAATGCTACTGCAAGAAGACCCAAAAGAAAATATGTATTACGGAGCAGCCCCATCATCTTCCCATATAGACCATTAAAACCGAAATATCTGAAGGTGTAACCCCGCTGATGCGACTTGCCTGACCTAGCGTGCGGGGACGAACTTTTGCCAGCTTCTGCCGGGCTTCCATGGAGAGCGAATTTACCCGGTCATAATCAAAATCAGGCTTAATCAATACCTCTTCCACTTTTTTCATTTTATCTACAAATACCTGCTCCTTAGCAATATATCCATCATATTTCATCTGAATAGAAGCCTCTTCTATAAATTCTGTGTCGAAAACGGACAAAAAACGGTCTAATTCGGGCAAAGCGGTTCTTAATTCATGAATTTCAATATTCGGGCGCGAAAGAATATTGTATAGTTTCATTTTCTGAGCAATAGGAGCCGATTCCTTGCCCGCTAGAAAACCATTAATGGCAACGGGGCTGATACTTTCCTGAAAAAAGTGCTTTTTGATAGCTTCAATAGCGCTGATTTTCTCTTCTACACGATTCATGCGGCTTTTATTTGCCAAGCCCAATTGGTGCGCCACGGGAGTTAGCCTCAAATCGGCATTGTCCTGACGCAGTAAAACCCGGTATTCGGCACGGGAAGTAAACATACGGTAAGGCTCTTCGGTGCCTTTATTAATCAGGTCGTCAATCAATACACCAATATAGGCATCAGACCTTTTCAAAATAAACGGTTCTTGTTCGCGAACCGCCAAACAAGCATTAATGCCCGCCATCAAGCCCTGTCCTGCCGCCTCTTCGTATCCGGTAGTGCCATTGATTTGTCCGGCAAAAAAGAGGTTTTTCACCAACTTTGTTTCGAGCGTAGGAGTTAATTGAGTAGGGGGAAAATAATCATACTCAATGGCGTAGCCGGGACGGAAAAACTTCACATTTTCAAAACCCGCCACTTTACTTAAAGCACGAAATTGAACATCTTCCGGCAACGAAGTAGAAAATCCGTTGACATATATTTCTACCGTATTCCAACCTTCCGGCTCTACAAACAACTGATGGCGGTCTTTATCGCTAAATCGGTCAATTTTGTCTTCTACAGAAGGGCAATAGCGCGGACCAATGCCTTTGATACGCCCACTAAACATGGGCGATTTATCAAAACCTTCCCTTAAAATATCATGAACCTCTTCGTTGGTATAGGTAATAAAACAACTTCTTTGGTTTTTTACAGAAGCCGATTCTGGCAGAAAAGAAAACTTTCCGGGGTTTTCATCACCCATTTGTTCATCCATTTTCGAATAATCCAGGCTTCTGCCATCCACCCGAGGAGGGGTTCCGGTTTTCATTCTTCCCGATTCGAAACCTATTTCCATGAGTTGTTCAGTAATGCCGTGAGCGGCTTTTTCTCCAGCCCTGCCACCGCCAAAATTCTTCTCTCCGATATGAATGATTCCATTGAGGAAAGTCCCGTTAGTCAGAACAACGGCTTTAGCTCGAATTTCTAATCCCATTCCGGTTTTCACCCCGCAAACCTTGCCGTCTTTTACCACAATCCCGCTCACCATTTCCTGCCAAAAATCCACGTTTGGAGTTTCTTCTAATAATTGTCGCCATTCGGCAGCAAACAACATGCGGTCGTTTTGGGTGCGTGGGCTCCACATGGCGGGACCTTTAGAGCGGTTCAACATGCGGAATTGAATAGCGGACTTGTCGCTGACAATGCCAGAATAGCCGCCCATGGCGTCAATTTCGCGCACAATCTGCCCTTTTGCCACGCCTCCCATAGCGGGGTTGCACGACATCTGAGCGATGGTTTGCATATTCATGGTAATTAACAGCACAGACGCGCCCATATTGGCAGCAGCGGCAGCAGCCTCACATCCGGCATGTCCGGCACCAACCACTATGACATCGTATTCTTTAAACATTGTGTTAAGTATAGAGTAGTGAGAATTGAGTAGTGAGACAATAAACTTTTTATTCGTCCTCTCCCTCGTGCAAAGTTAATGATTGATTTGGGGCTGTTGCGTTTCACGTGAAACAGAAAAGAAATTTTAGACATTAAGCTGTTTCGATAATTCATTCAGATAAAAATCTTCCTTTGCTCTCATCTCCAATTGTAGCTTTTTAGTTTTATCGTTATATCCTATTAAATGAAGCAGCCCGTGAACAATAACGCGGTGCAATTCTGCTTCAAAAGAAACTTTAAGTTTGGAGGCATTAGTAGCTACTGTATCTGTGGAAATAAACATTTCTCCGTGTAAATCATGCTCTTGTGAATAATCAAATGTTATAATATCTGTATAATAATCGTGATTAAGGTATTGCTTATTGAGGCGAAGAATTTCTTCGTCATCGCAAAAAGTGTATTGAATATTTGCAAGGCTTTTGTTTTCTGACTGGGCGACAGAGCGAAGCCAAGAAGAAATTTTTCTCTTGTTTCTAAATTTGAAAGCGGCACTATTCTGACAAACAAAAGAAACCATGTGATAAACAATTAGATATTCTCTTAGTATATTTCAAATATTCCAAACTCAGTGTTACCAAGAAAACTGATGATTTGATTTTGTCTTGATAAAAAAGTATCAGCAATAAATGTAGTGCTTTGGTTTCCGGTTCTCAATAATATTATTTTCGGAGGAAAGCCCTTTTGCATGGAAAGCAAATAAAAATATTCATCGTTGGTTACGGTTACGATACAATAATTGTTTGTTAGAGAATTATTCCAAATAGAAATATCGCTTGCATTCTCGGGCAAATCAGTTTTTGAAACATGCTCACAGTCTGGGAAAAATATTTGAACCTCTGATGTAATTGTCCACGAGATATTTGCGTGAAAAAAAAGTTTAGGCAAATCCATTTTACGCGGCAGACACTTTAGTGAGCATTTCTCTGTGTGCTGCAAAAATAAGAGCTGCCCAAATATGCTCATCTTTCAAAGAAGGGAAATCAGAAAGTATTTCTTCGTGGCTCATGCCTGATGCCAGCCATTGTAAAATATCAACTACAGCGATTCGGGATCCTTTTATACAGGGCTTGCCAAAACGAACTTCGGGAGTAATGGAAATGTATTGTTCATAATTGTTCATGATAAAAATTTATGCTGAACAAAATTAGCGAAAAAGAAACGCTGCACTTAGCGACAACACCTCAAGCCTTAAACTGCATTTCCACCTGGCTGCCGCCTTGTGAAAAAATGAGCAAGTCGGAAAGTTGTTTCATAAGAAACACGCCTCTTCCGGTGAGCTTGTGCAGATTTGCCGGGTCGGTTGGGTCGGGGAGGGAGTTGTAGTCGAAACCATTGCCTTCGTCTTTTACAACAAACGAGAAACGGTTATCTTCCTTGCTTGCGGAAATCAAAACCTTCTTGTTAGGGTCCGACTCGTTTCCGTGAATGATGGAATTGTTCACCGCTTCGGTGAGGCAAATGAGCAAATGACCATACAAGTCGTCAGAAATCTGAAGGCTTTCTTTCAGGTCATCAACGAACTGCTCCACCAGTGTGATGTTCTCAGGTCTGGATGAGATTTCGATTTTAAAACTTTGTTGTGCTACGCCCGTCATAGAAAAAGTGTGCTAATATAAAATTTTCTGATTAAAAACTCATGTTCTTAAAATAAGATTCTACGAGTTGTTTATAATAAGGTTTTAAAGAGGGCGGAACGGTCTTGTAATTTTGAATCTCCGAATCGCGCCTTTTAAGGTATTCTTCTAACGATGGAGGCAACTGATTCTGTATGTCCTGCGCGGAATGCGACTCTCTTTTGTCGTCCCACTCGCGCTTTCTGATTGACTCCTCAGCCTCCAAAAGTTTGGTGAAAATATCTTTTTGCCTGTTGATAAGTTCTTCGGTAAATTTTTTGTTGGCAAGCTCAGTTTCGGTTTTATCCATCTGGTCCATGAGTTTTTGCAATTCGCCACCCAAGCCTTTGCCACCGTCTTTATCTTTTTTGCCCTCTTCTTCCATCAGTTTCCGCACCGCATCGCGAATAGCGGCTTGTTTGGCTGCCATCTCTGCCATTTCTTTACTCATTTCTCCTTTGCCGGGCATCTTGCCGCTTTTCATTTGTTGCTGCAACTCGTCCATTTTGTCGTTGAGTTGCTGCTGCATCTGTCCGAGGCTGGGCTTGGGTTTGCCGCCACCACCGCCTTTTTTCTGACACATCTGGTTGCCGTCCATTTTGCTTGCCATTTGCTGTTGCATTTGCTCCATTACTTCACTCAGCATTAATGCCAGATTGTTGAATCCGGTCATTATATACTGCTGGTCTTTACCGGCTAATTGCTTTCTGCGCTCTTCCAAATTTTCGAGCGATTTTGCCATGTGCTTATTCAATTCGGAAATTTCCTTATTGACGAAAGACTGCAACTCTAACACCCGCTTGCTTAAGGCGAACAAACTGTCTTCCACCATTTTGGTGTCGTCTTTAATTCTTTTTTGTTGTTGAATCTGTGTGATATACTTAGGGTCGTTGGTATTCACTTTCAACACTTCAGCCATGAGGGCTTCCTGCTCTAAAGAAAGCGTTATAAGATTCTTCAACAACTGGCGCAACGCCTTCATGTCTTCTTCCATCATTTCCATCTCCATGTCGTCCATCATAGCCGAAAGTTGTTCGGCCATTTCCTGCATTTTATCTGAAGCATCCTTTTGTTTTTCAGAAGCTTTTTTGTTTTGGTTTTGTTGCAGACTTTGTTCGCTCTGATTCAAGTCTTTGCTGATGTCTTGTTGTTGTTGGTCGGATTTTGAAAAGTCGGCAGGCATTTCGGCTTCTTTGCCCAACTCTTTTATTTGCTCCATATCTTTTTTCGCCTGCTCAAATTTTTCGTTGATTTCTTGTTGCTGTTTCAGCAGGTCGTCTTTCTGTTCGGCTTTGGCGTCTTTGGTTTGCTCGCTCAGTTGTTTTTGCTCTTCGGCAAGCTTTTGCATTTTGTCTGCCATGTCGCGCATTTTCTGTTCAAATTCCAATGCTTTAAACAGCGCCAACATTCGGTCTAATTCTTTTTCCAATTGCTCTTCCGAAAATTTGAAATCATCGAGGCTTTCCAACAAATCTTTTTTGTTTAACTGGTCTAAAAGAGATTCGAGTTTTTCAAACAACTGTTTCATTTCATCGCTCATAATGTCGTTCATCATTTTCTGCAATTGTTGCTGCTTCTTCATCACGTCTTCAGAGCGGTTTTTATTTTCGTTCTGCATAGACATGTTTTTATTCATCTCTTTTTGCAGTTGTTCCAAATCGTTTTCGAGCGACTTCTGTTTTTCAATTACTTTTTCAATGGCTTTCTTGTCTTCCCATTCCAATTGTTTTTTCTCGATGGTTTTTTGCTTAATGTTTTCCAGTTCTTTTTTCAGTTCGTTGGCTTTCTGAAGCGAAGAAGCCATCTGATCTTTCACTTGCTCGCTGCTTTTGTCGGCAAGTTTTTGCAATTCGTTTTCGCTGGGCTTTTCGAGCAACATGTGGGTGGAGCGCGTGGACTTGCTGCCGTTCACGCCATCGTTGTCCCACACTTCGAGGAAATAGACCAGGCGCGCACCCGCAGGAGCATCCACTTTACTCAAATTCCAATAATGGTTAAAGGTGGATTGACGGCTGCCGCGATTCAACGTTACGTTTTCAAACATATATCCTTCATCGTTGTCGTTAGCGCCTTCGGGAATAATTTTATATTTCAGCAACAGTTTCGACAACCCGTAATCGTCAGAAACATCGCCCGAAAAGTAGATGTATTGATTGAGTGCGCTGTCGCGAAATTCCTGAACAAAAATAGACGGATACTGGTCGGGGATGACATTGACGGAATAGAACACAGAATCGCCTTCGGGAAGTTCTGCGCCCGAAACTTTAATCTGATAATTGCTGCTTTCTAAAAATCTATCGGCAAACGAAAATTCATTCTTTTGCTTGCTTAACCACTGCGGCTCATTTTCGCCAAATTTCATGCGCACCTGCTCGGTGTTTTTGGTATTGAAAACCCACTGCGCTTCGGTGCCGGCAGGAATAGTGAGGTCGCCAATGTTTTGCAATGTTTCGTTTTGCTTGCCGGTGTATTTAGGATAGCTGAGCGCCACACTGAAGCCCGAAATCAAAGGTTTGGGAATAACGTGCAAGTGGTAGCCTTTGGAATTGAATCCTCCGGCTGTGAAATAAAACTGATGGTCTTTCTGCACATTGCTGATGGTGTATTTAAAAACCGAAGGCGCATCCTTAGTCATTTTGTAGGCGTAGCCGTCAATATTCAAATGCACTTCCTGCGGAAGTATATCGCCCTTAATGTTCAGCTCGAGCACATAATCTTCAAACTGAACGGCAGTAAGCTTTTCGTTGGTCAGATGAAATTTGAAGGGTGCGGGTTTTTCAAACACAGTATTGTTGTAAAGCAATCGTTTGGAGCTTTCTTTAATGATGTCGGAAGAATAAAAATAAATGGCAAGCAACACGAACAATGGCAGCAACAGGTATTTGAGATACTTTCGGTTTTCGCTCAAATCAATTGCCGACACAAACGAAACGGGGCTTACTTGCTGAATCTTTTGGTCTATGCTCGCCATGAGCAACAAGTGTTCTCGTGAGCCGGAAGCCTGTTGTTTCAATTGCAGAATATTGGTGAGGCGGTCGCTAACTTCTTTGAAGTGTGTGCCTAAAATTTTTGCCGCCTGCTCATAAGAAATTACTTTGCCGATGCGGGCAAAATGTAAAACGGGCAACAAAATAAAATTGTAAAACACCAATGCGCCTGCGCCCACAAAACTGTAAAACAGAATTTTTCTTCCGGTAGTAGAAAGAAAGAAAAAGTATTCTAACAGATTGATGATGATGAAATAAGACACGATAATAGCGCCTCCGTAGATGACCCCTCTCACCAAGCGGTTGAGGTAGTATTTACGAATGAAGTGGTCTAATTTTTTGATTAACTGACTATAGTTTTCTTCTGCCCTCATCATACGAAGCCCTAAATTACAACCTATTAACGAACGAAACCAAGATTTTGTGCAGAGGGAGCAAGGGAAAAGGAATATTTAACAGATGGGAAAAAGAAATATTTCGCTTTAATTTTATTGTGTGTGAAAAAAGTATGGCAGTTTAAAACAGCTTGATATGAATCAAAAAATTTCTTTCGTTCCGGGTGTTCACAATAATAAAGATGTCATTTTCATAAAGTTCGATTACGATAAGCATCTGATTGAGCGCGTGAAACAACTACCGGGTGCCAAATGGAGTCGGCAAAACAATGCTTGGTATGTAACCGACAATGATTATTTCAGAACAAAATTTAACTTGCCTCCCCGACAAACCGGCAAGCGAATGCTGATGAAAATTCATCCGGCAAATCAACAAGCTTTACAGCAATTAATTGACCACCTTGAACTTAAAAAATACAGTCTCAACACATTAAAAACTTACCGCAATGAATTTGCGCAGTTGTTATATGCTATTGAGGACAAAAATGTGAACGACCTAAATGTAGACGACATTAAAGGTTATATGCTCTATTGTATCAGAGATTTAAAAATTACTGAAAACCAACTGAACAGCCGGTTTAATGCTATTAAGTTTTACTTCGAACAGGTTTTGAAAAGACAGAAAATATTTATTGAAATTCCCCGACCTAAAAAACCATCTCAACTCCCCAAGGTTATAAATGCTAACGACATTAAGAAAATGCTTGAAGTAACCACTAACCTGAAACACAACACCATGCTGAAACTTTGTTATGGCATGGGCCTGAGAGTGTCGGAAGTGGCAAACTTAAAATTGACCGATATTGACAGCAAAAACATGCAGGTGTTGGTGGAGCGGGCAAAAGGAAAAAAAGACAGATATGTAAATCTGCCCGAATCGGTGCTGGAACAACTGCGATCATATTTCAAAACCTACAAGCCTAAAGAGTATTTGTTTGAAGGACAACATGGCGGACCATACAGCCTGCGCAGCATTCAAAAAGTATTTAAGGATGCCATGAAGAAAGCGCGTATCAATAAGCCGGTAGGGATACACAGCCTTCGGCATAGCTTTGCTACCCATTTATTGGAAAATGGAACCGATATTAGCCATATTCAAAAGCTACTGGGACACAACGATATAAAAACCACACTTATATATGCTCAAGTAGGCAAAAAAGATTTGAAGAAGGTTAAAAGCCCATTGGACATGTTGTAAATACCGAATTCGCATTTTGGATATTTATTTCATACAAAGCCCCTTCGCATTTTGGATATTTTTTCAACCCCAACACTTGCTATATATAACATTGAAAACGAATTATAAAAAGATGTAAAAGTTCGTATATTTGGGAGTTGTGTGCAATGATCGGTGACCGCTACGACCCGACATTTTGGACATAAAACAGAATAACCCAAACGAAATTTTCCTTACATTTGAAACTATGAATTATTGGACAGAATTAAGTATAGAATATGCTAATCAAAGAAGTTACTTGGACGACTTGTTCCACGTATATCCCACTATTCCAGAAGGAATTAGAGAATTAAATACCGACCGTTGGGCAAATATTGAAAAAGCATTTAAAAAACAAAATAACGAAGCGTTAATTAAAGAACTTTTAAAACTCGACCTTTTCCCAATCAAGGACAGCTACATCGCATATTTAAAACGAGACGCATCGTCAATTGAACGTAATCCCAAAACCATCAACAGAATTTGCGGACGACTTTATGAAATGGGTTTAGATAAAATTTTTGAGCGTTGTAGCGAACCCAAAGAAACTAACCGACAAATTGGACCGTTCTTCAGACGTTGGACTAACAGCAAAGCATTGGGCATACAACCCGTTACGCTTGACGAATTTACAAAGACCAAAATAGATGCAATCTTAAATGGTAGCGACAAGCAACTAATGGACTTTGCTTCGGAAGAATTAAACTACAAACATCCCAAAGGACTTGACTTTATAGGACGCGTCAATGGTAAATATGTAATTGGTGAAGCAAAATTTCTTACCGACTTTGGTGGACATCAAAACGCACAATTTAATGATGCAATCAGCACCGTTCAAGCCAAAAATGTAAAGGCAGTTAAAATTGCCATTCTTGACGGAGTTTTATACATCAAAGGCAAGAACAAAATGTATAAAGACATTACCACTAAATACAAAGACCTCAATATTATGAGCAGTTTGGTGCTGCGTGAATTTCTTTATCAAATCTAAAATTCTATGCAGTTACATTATCCAAATAAAAAAACAGAGAAGGAAATATTTGACAGTATTCCCGAAATTGAGTTAGTGCAAATTAATTCAAGCGACAATCCTAATTTGCTTATTCAAGCAAACAATTTAGTTGCATTAAAACAGCTAATTACCAAACACAATCTTGCAGGGAAAATTGACCTTATTTACATTGACCCACCTTTTGCTACAAACAACACTTTTACAATTACTGACGGCAGAGCAAGCACAATAAGCAATAGTTCAAACGGAACAGTTGCTTACACCGACACTTTGAAAGGTTTTGATTTTATTGAGTTTATTCGTGAGCGACTTGTGCTTTTAAATATGTTGCTTTCCGACAAAGGTTCAATTTACCTACATATTGATTACAAGATTGGACATTACGTGAAAATTGTGATGGACGAAATATTTGGAATTGAGAATTTCCGAAATGACATCACAAGAATAAAATGCAATCCCAAAAACTTTGCACGCAAAGGTTTCGGAAATATGAAGGATTTGATTTTGTTTTATTCAAAATCGGACAACTTAATTTGGAACGAGCCAAAAACTCCATACACCGAAGAAGATAAATTAAAGCTGTTTCCAAAGACAGAGAAAGACGGCAGACGTTATACAACTATTCCTCTACACGCTCCGGGAGAAACTCAAAACGGTAAGACATCAAAAGCATTTAAAGGAATTTTGCCACCGCCCGGCAGACATTGGAGAAGCGATGTAACCATTTTAGAGCAATGGGACAAAGACGGACTTATTGAATGGAGCGACAACG
>CAZFFP010000006.1:0-78599 GCA_964518215.1 uncultured Chitinophagaceae bacterium | reverse complement strand
ATTATTGTTTGCTAATCTGTGTAATCCGATAATTTATTTAATCCGCGATTCAGAATATTTATTTCCGTCAGCTAAAGCAGACGGCAATTTGTTTTGCTTTGATTGGTAACTTTTCGGCTTGCTGTTGCTTTTTAAGAAAGGGCAACAACACAGTTACATAATTTATTTGCCATAAGTCTGAGGTAGAAAGTTGATATTGATAACTGTCGCATATCTAAAATCGAAGAATCGAAAATCGCTCCTCAAATCTCCTTCGGAACTTATTCCCTGCCTTTTTGTTTATTTTCGCACTTGATTAAATAATTCTAAAAAAAATTAAAATGGCTAAAGTATTTACCGATGCAAATTTTGACAGCGAAGTTTTACAATCAGACAAGGTATCAATTGTTGATTTTTGGGCTGAATGGTGCGGGCCTTGCCGCGTGGTAGGACCAATTGTAGAAGAACTCGCAAAAGACTATGATGGCAAAGCTGTGATTGGAAAGCTCAATGTGGATGAAAATCCTGAAGTAACCACCAAATACGGCATCCGTAACATTCCTACTTTACTGTTTATTAAAAACGGTGAAGTGGTGGATAAGCAAGTAGGCGCAGTGCCGAAAAGTGTATTGGAGCAAAAACTCCAATCGCATCTGTCTTAATTTTTTTTCGAAACAACACCTTATTGAGCAGTTTCATCGTTACTTTGCGGTGAAACTGCTTTTTTAAATTTTACCACTATCAGCAACTCCATCGACAATATAGCCGAATACCGTGAGTTCGACAGTCTCGAATTTCTGGCGCGTCAGGTGGTGGAAGGTTTTATTACAGGGTTGCACAAAAGTCCTTATCACGGTTTTTCGGTCGAATTTGCCGAACACCGTTTATACAATTCCGGAGAATCTACCCGCAATATTGATTGGAAAGTGTATGCCCGCACCGGAAGGCTTTATACCAAACGCTACGAAGAAGAAACCAATTTGCGCTGCCAGATTGTGATAGATGCTTCTTCGTCTATGTTTTATCCCGAAAAAGTGAAGCAGAACAAAATTCAGTTTTCGATTATCGCGGCTGCCTCTATTATCTATTTGCTGAAACGTCAGCGCGATGCATTCGGGTTGAGTATTTTTTCCGATAAAGTAGATATTCATACCGATGCGCGCTCCACTCAGGTGCATCAGAAACTGTTGTTTTCTTACATGGAAAAACTGTTGAAAGAAAGTAACCGCAACAAACAAACAGCAGCAGCCACCGCTTTACACGAAATTGCTGAAAACATTCACAAACGCTCGCTGGTGCTTATTTTCAGCGATATGATGGATAATTTGCAAAATCAGGAAGAACTTTTTTCTGCATTACAACACCTGAAATATAATAACCACGAAGTGGTGCTTTTTCATGTGAGCGACAAAAGCAGCGAACTCGATTTTGAATTTGAAAATCGCCCCTACGAATTTGTTGATTTGGAAACCAACGAGCGTATTAAACTGCAACCCAATCAAGTGAAAGAACACTACGTGAGCCGTATGCAGGAATACTTCCATGAACTGAAATTGAAATGCGCTCAGTATAAAATAGATTTGGTAGAAGCCGATATTCAACAATCTTACAAACAAATTCTACTGCCTTATTTTTTGAAGCGTGGGAAGTTGTATTGACTTTGTAGTGTTCAGCATTTAGAAGTCTGAAATTGTAAATAGCACATCACACACTCAAAATCCTTATTGTTCCTTATTTTCACGGTTCAATTTACATTATGCAACATTCATTAAAATTTACCGCGCTGTTTTTTACAGTTACTTTTTTCTTGTTTTCCTGCGGAAGTGAAGAAAACATTTCGTGGCTCGATATTGAAAAAGATTTGCAAACGCAACTCATCATGGCTGAAGATGGCGACACGATTATGATTCCCGAAGGACATTATCTTTTTTCTGGAAGTTTATCGCTCGATGAAAAAAACAATATCGTTATCAGTGGTGCTGGCATGGACAAAACCTATCTTTCGTTTAAAGGACAAACCGATGGAGCGGAAGGTATTCGCCTCACCAATGGCAGAAACATTACACTGCAAGACCTCACCGTGCAGGACAGCAAAGGCGATGCGGTGAAAGCGCAGGAAATTATAGGTTTGAATTTTCTAAACGTGCGCACCACCTGGTCGGGCAAGCCCAAAGAAACCAATGGCGCTTACGGATTGTATCCGGTAAACTGCAATAATGTGCTTATTGATGGTTGCGAAGCCAGTGGCGCTTCCGATGCGGGTATTTATGTGGGGCAATCGAATTATGTGATTGTGCGCAACTCCACAGCGTTTCATAACGTGGCAGGTATCGAAATTGAAAACACCAATTTTGCCGATGTTTACAACAATACTGCTTACTGCAATACCGGAGGTATATTAGTGTTCGATCTGCCCGATTTGCTACAGAAAAGAGGCGGCACGGTTAGAATTTTCGACAACGAAATAAGGCAGAATAATTACAGAAATTTTGCGCCCGTAGGAAATATTGTTGCCAATGTGCCTGCCGGAACCGGCTTCATGGTGCTGGCTACCAGCCATGTCGAAGTGTTTAACAATAAAATTATTAAGCATAAAACCGCCAATGCTTCGGTGGTGAGTTATTTTATAACCAATGAAGAAATTAAAGACTCGCTGTTCGACCCTTATCCTAAATTTATTTCCATCCGCGACAATCATTTTGAGCAATCGTGGTATCATATTCCCGATATGAAAAACGATTTGGGAAAACTATCTCTGTGGAAATTTAAAATGAATACTCCCGATATTTTGTATGACGGAGTTGTTGACCCGGCACTTACTTCAGAAGAAAAACAAAAACTGCTTTGCATATCGAACAACGGAGACATCACTTTTGCCAATATTGATTTCGAAAATGAATTTGCCAATATTTCAAAAGATTTATCGAAGCATCAATGCAACCTTCCTGCACTTGCTCCGGTTGTTTTCAAAACCTTTTCGCCCGATACTTTGTCGTTAACAGAAACAGAAGATATCATACTTTGAGTGAAGAAAAAATCTTGAATAAAAGATGGTAATGAATGCCCGTTATTATATAGTTTGTTGCTTATCGTTTTTAGGTTTATTGCACAGTTGCTCTCAGCAACAAGAACCAAAAGCCCAAGAGACTAATGTGCTTGCCATGAATGTGAAACTGAAAGGCACTGCCAAAGCTACTCTTTCAGAATATGGATTTTTTACCGGAAACATAGCTGCTCAAATTCCTGCCGAAGGAGTGGTGAAATACGATTTGAACACGCCTCTTTTTTCTGACTATGCGCACAAAGCCCGTTTTGTAAAACTTCCCGAAGGCACATCGGCTGAGTTTCATGCCAAAACAGTTTTCGATTTTCCCGAAGGAACTACAATCATTAAAACCTTTTTCTATCCCAACGATTTTCGCGATGCATCGAAAGGACATTTCAATATAGAAACCCGCTTACTTGTTCACGAATCTAACGGCTGGCAAGCATACTCTTATATCTGGAATGAAGAGCAAACCGAAGCAGTATATGAAGTAGCCGGAGGAAGAAAAGATGTTTCGTGGGTGCATAGCGATGGAAAAAAAAGAGATTTGAATTATGTTATTCCGAATATCAATCAGTGTAAGGGCTGCCATACCAATCACGGAAAGATGATGCCGATTGGTCCTACGGCAAGGCAATTGAATGGCGAGTTTACTTATCATGACGGAACCCAAGAAAACCAATTGACTTACTGGCAACGCAAAGGCATTTTGAAAAATATGACCGCTCTTGCTTCTGTTGATAAAGCCCCAAAAATGGACGACCCTCACGCTTCGCTCGAAATGCGTGCCCGCGCTTATCTCGACATTAATTGCGCGCATTGCCACAGCGAAGGCGGACCGGCTTCTACTTCCGGTTATCTCGTGGACTATTATCAGGAAAATAAAACCGCTTACGGATTTTTCAAATCGCCCGTAGCGGCAGGGCGTGGCTCTGGCAATCGGAAGCATGATATTGTTCCGGGCAAACCCGATGAATCTATTTTGGTTTTCAGGATCGAATCTGACGACCCCGGCATCATGATGCCCGAACTTGCCCGCAAACTGGTGCATGAAGAAGGGGTGCAACTCATTCGCGAGTGGATAGCAGCCATGCCTGAAGATGATAAAATATCTATGCTGAACCGCTAAGTTTTTTAAGCATCATCACTTCCTCATGCTTCACCTGACAATCATCTTGTATTTTTGCGCACAAGTCTTTTCCCGACAGGTTCATTCCTTCAATAAAAAATTATTCAGAAAACAATGTCGCGATTTCATTCTCTTAAAGTAGCCCGCGTAGAATCTCTTACTGCCGATGCTAAAGCTATACACTTTGAAATTCCTGAAGCTCTGCACGAAAATTTCAAATACATTCCCGGTCAGTATCTCACTTTTGAAGTTGAGGTAAACGGGCACAAACAAAGAAGAGCTTATTCCATTTGCAGCAATCCTTTTTCAGAAGAGCATCCTGCTATTGGCGTGAAAAAAGTTGCCGGTGGAGCCGTTTCGGTTTACATGAACGACCATGTGAAAGAAGGCGACTGGCTTCAGGTAATGGAGCCTATGGGAAATTTTACGCATCAGCCTGCACCTGCCAACCACGCACACTATGTTTTGCTAGGTGGCGGCAGCGGCATTACTCCTTTAATGGCAATTTTAAAAAGTGTTTTACAGATAGAAACCGGCAGCCGCATTACTCTTTTTTATGCCAACCGAAATGAATCGTCCATTATGTTTCGCGCATTGCTCGAAAAATTGCAACAGCAATATCCCGAGCGATTAAAAATCATTCACAATCTCGATGAGGCAAATGCATCTTGGAGCGGCTTGCAAGGCAGGCTGGATGCTGAGAAAATAAAAACTATTCTTTCAGAAGCGCTGGCCTCTGAAATTCATTCGGCAGACTATTTTATTTGCGGACCTTCGGGATTGATGCTGCTTATAGATGAAGCATTAAGCTCGCTGAATATTTCAAAAGAAAAAATTCACAAGGAATATTTTACTGCTCCGCTGAAAACCGAAACCGAAGAAAAAACAAAAGCGGTATCTGATAAGCCGTTAGAAGAAGCCGATTTGTTTATAACACTCGATGGCGACCGGATTGAAGTAAAATATACCGGACAAAAATCTATTCTCGAAGCTGCGCTTGATGCCGGTTATGACCCGCCTTTTGCCTGTCAGATTGGAGCCTGCTGCACTTGTAGAGCTAAAGTGAGCGAAGGGAAAGTAGTAATGGCAGACCGAGAATCGCTTTCTGATGCCGAAATAAAGGAAGGTTATATTCTTACGTGCCAGTCGAAACCCATTACCGGGAAAGTGGTTTATTCTTACGATGAATAATTTCACAAGAAAATATCTTTTACATTTGCATACTTAAACTTTAAAAAATGAAAAAACTACTTTTTCTTATCGCTTTGCCGATGGCATTTATGATTACTTCGTGCAAAAAACAACCTGCCGCCTGTTTTACTGCCGACAAAACTTTTGTTGAAATTGGCGAAACTGTTTCTTTTGAAAGCTGCGCTACCGATGCCGAAACTATTGAGTGGGATTTTGGCGATGGCACTACTGCCGAAGGGGAATCTGCTACTCATTCATGGGATGCTCCCGGAACTTATTTGGTTCAAATGAAAGTGCTGTCTAAAAAAGATAAGAAAATAGACCGCTACTCTGCTACAATTACAGTTAAAGGTTATACCCGTTATTTAACCAAAGCAGTTTTAAAAGATTATGCCGTAACAAAACCTGATGGCAGCCCTTGGGACCAAGGCGGATTAATTCCTACCGGACCTGAACCGGATGTTTATGTGCGTTTCAGAATTGCAGGCTCTACTTCATGGGAATTCACTACTTCTGTAAAATCAAATATTACTCCTGCCGATTTGCCCTATACATGGAACCTCACTCAGCAGAACATTTATCTTTCTAATCAAACTTGGGATGTTGAAGTGCGCGATGACAATAGTTTTGGTTCTACATTCGCTTCTGAGCTGATGAAAGCATGGACCGTCAATCCTGCCACTGCCGGAGAAAATGGATTGATTAAATTAACCGATACTACTTTGGGCTATGAATTAGAACTGCATTTCGAAAACAGACAATAATTCTTGTTCATTTACAATACAAAAGCCACTTCGTTTTCGAAGTGGCTTTTTGCGTATGTAAATTGTTTAAAACGATTAAGCTACAGACACACGTTTGAAAGCGGTTACTTTCAAATCTTTGTCAACGCCCTGCAATACTTGTGCAACGGTTTTGCTGCCGTCTTTCACAAATGCCTGATTCACCAAAGTGATTTCTTTCAGCATTTTTTGCACACGTCCCTGAGCAATTTTTTCTACCATATCGGCAGGTTTGCCTTCGGCAGCGGTCTGTTCTTTGGCAATGGCGGTTTCGCGGTCAATAACATCCTGAGGCACTTCAGAAGCATCTACGGCAACAGGCGACAAAGCGGCTACCTGCATGGCAAGGTCGCGTCCAATCTGCGCTATACCATCGGCTTCGGCTTGGTTCAAGCCCAACACTACGCTTACTTTGCCGTTGGAGTGATTA
Organism: uncultured Chitinophagaceae bacterium; assembly: GCA_964518215.1. GTDB lineage: Bacteria > Bacteroidota > Bacteroidia > Chitinophagales > CAIOSU01 > CAYSGX01. The sequence continues at coordinate 72,042 of CAZFFP010000006.1, read as the reverse complement.
TACACTACTACGGTTTCGGCTTCAATTTTTTCAAAAGCAGAAATTTCTATTTTCTCGTTGATTTTAGCCACGAGGTCGGTTACTTTTTCGGCAACGGTTACGCCTTCAAACGATGAGGCTAATAATTCATCTAAAGAAGAAAAATTGTTCTGTAGTGCATGAGCGGCAAATTTTTCTGCATACTCAATAAATTCTTCATTTTTAGCTACGAAATCGGTTTCGCAATTGAGCGCTACAGCCACCCCTTTCTTTCCGTCTTCGGTAGTTTTAGCAACTACTTTACCTTCTTTAGCGGCACGTCCGGCACGCAGTTCAGATACTTTTTGTCCTTTTTTGCGAAGAAAATCAACAGCGGCATCAATATCGCCATTAGATTGTTCAAGCGCTTTTTTACATTCCATCATGCCTGCACCTGTTTGTTGGCGCAATTTGTTTACATCAGCAGCGGTTATGGTCATTGTGTATTGTGTTTTATTAAAAAAATATAAAAATGAATTTGCAAAAATCAGTAAGCGCTATTGCCTGAATATTTCAGCAATAAGAAATGATTTTTAGCAATGAAAAAGATTAGCGTTTTGTGGGAGACCTTCTTCTTCCGGCACCGCTTCCGGCTGCCGCTTGTTTGCCCGGTCTTTTATTTCCTGAACCGGGAGCACTGCTTCTAGATCTTTTTTCTTTATCGTCATCAGAAGCAAGGTCGCGCTCGTATTTTTTTCTGTCGTTGTCATCGAACTCTTCGCCATCTTCTTTAGTGGCATCAAATTCTTCTTTGTCTTTCTGGCGCTCCTGAAGCCCTTCGATAATCGCATCTACCAAATAGTTGGTAACAATGGCGATTGATTTTGAGGCATCATCGTTGGCAGGAATGGCAAAGTCCACTTGTGTAGGGTCTGAGTTGGTATCAACTACGCCAAAGGTATTGATGTTGAGGCGTTTGGCTTCTGCCAAAGCAATGTGTTCGTGCATAATGTCCACTACGAAAATAGCGGCAGGTAAACGGTTGAGGTGCGCAATGCCACCCAACACTTTTTCGAGCTTTTCTTTTTCGCGGCTCAAAACCAAACGTTCTTTTTTGGTAATGCTTTCGCCTTCGGTTTCGCTCAACATCTTTTCAATGCTTTGCATTTTTTTGATGGATTTGCGAATGGTAGTGAAGTTGGTAAGCATACCGCCCAACCAACGCTCGGTAACATAAGGCATGTTTACGCGCTTGGCGGCATCTTCCACGATGGTTTTAGCTTGCTTTTTGGTAGCAACAAACAATATCTTTTTTCCCGATTTGGCTATGGACTTCAAGGCTGCGGCAGACTCGTTGAGTTTCACCAGAGTTTTGTTAAGGTCAATAATATGAATGCCTTTCTTTTCCATGAAAATATAAGGCAACATGCGGGGATTCCATTTCTTTTTCAGGTGTCCGAAATGAACGCCTGCATCGAGTAATTCCTGTGAAGTGATTTGTGACATATCTTGAAGTATAAAAGATTAACGTTTACTGAATTGGCTTCTCTTACGGGCTTTGCGCAAGCCTGGTTTTTTACGCTCTACAACACGCGAATCGCGCACCAGCAATTTGGCTTGCTTCAACACGGGACGCAGTTCGGGGTTTTCTTTAATGAGTGCGCGGGCAATGGCAAGTTTCACTGCATCTGCCTGTCCTTTTACTCCACCGCCATCAACATTCACTCTGTAGTCGAAAGTGAGCGCTTCTTCATTGAGCTTAAGAGGCTGCTCAATTTTGGTGGCTAAGTGGGTTACAGAAAAATATTCTTTATAGTCTTTGCCGTTCACGGTAACTTTACCGTTTCCTTTGCTCAGGAAAACACGGGCTACGGCTGTTTTTCTTCTGCCTGTGGCGTTAGTCTGACTCATGTGAGATTATTGATTTAGAGGGTTGATGGGAGTAGGTTTCTGTGCCTGATGCGGATGTTCGGTTCCGGCATAGACAAACAGTTTTTTGAACATGGCGTTGCCCAATTTGTTTTTGGGAAGCATTTTTTTGATGGCGTTTTCCAAAATGGCTTCGGGCTTATAGCTCAAAAGATGCTTGGGGGTGGCAGAACGCTGACCTCCGGGATAACCCGTGTGGCGCAAATATTCTTTCTGTTCGAGTTTTTTGCCGGTAAAGCGCACCTTGTCGGCATTAATAATGATAACAAAGTCGCCACAATCGGCATGAGGAGTAAAATAGGGCTTGTTTTTGCCTCTCAGTATGTGAGCAATACGGCTCGACAAACGACCTACTACCTGATTTTCAGCATCTACGATATACCAGTCGCGTTTGATGGTAGCGCTGTTGGCTGAAACGGTTTTAAAACTTAATGTATCCACTGTTTTTTTATTAGCTTGTTAAAAATGGACTGCGAAGGTAGATTCCTTCCCTGACACATACAAGAAAAAATCCTAAAAAGTTTTATTCTGTCCCTGTAACCAATTGATAATCAGTAAAAATATGGGCTATTTATTTTTATTGTCTTAAAAAAAGAGGGCTTTTTTGTCTGTTTAGAAAATGATATTATGGGAAAAACAATAATAGCCGATGAAATTAGACTTTGCTAAAGAATTGAGTTCAATAAGGTTTTTTGAAGAGGCATAGAGGAAGTAAGACTGGCTTGACCTTCTGAAGAACATCGGGTGTTAAAAGGATAAGGTTAAAAAAACTCGTTTATTGAAATGCCTCTGAAAGAACATACATTCGACATTCCTGAGTGAGTTTCTTGTCCTCGTATAAAGTTCGATTGCACAATGAAAGAAGTTAACTTTATATGTGGGCTTAATCATCACCTCACCAACGTAATACTTCCGCTTCGTTTTTGTTGTGTCTGATTCAGGAAAGTGAAACGGATATGATATACATAAACTCCTTCGGGGGCAAGTTTGCCCTTGTAGTTGCCGTCCCAGGGCTGGAAAATGTCTTCCGATTCAAATACTTTTTCGCCCCAACGATCATAAATAATCATATAGAAATTTTTCACTGCATTGGCATAAACCAGAAACTGGTCGTTAATCCCATCATTGTTGGGCGAGAAAATATTCGGAATGTAAATGATAATGCTATCCAACACGTTAACTGTGGTGGTATCGGTTCCTGTGCAATCATTTTCATCACGAACGGTTACTACATAAGTAGTAGTTAGATAAGGTGTTGCGGTTGGCTGCAATATAGATGGGTCGTTCAGATTATAATCAGGTTTCCACTCGAAAGCATAAAGCGGGTTATCGCCAGTTTCGGCAGTTAGCACTACTGACTTGCCCAGCAATACTTCATAATTTGAAGGAACTGTAACCAAAATGGGATCGGGGTGAGTAATGGTGTAGGTTTCTTCAACGGTACAACCATTGGCATCAATGGCGGTTACCGTATAAGTGCCATTCGAAAAATCAGTAACCGATGCTCCTGTGCGCCCGTTCGACCATACAAATGTATAGTCTGATGTTCCGCCAAGGGCTTCCAGTTGAATAATACCATTGGCATCGCCATGACAAATAGCGTTTTGCAACAACAGTAAATTAATGCTCAATGGTGCCGCTGGTTCAGTAATGATGAAATCAACAGTGTCGTTGCACTGAAGTGCATCAAAAACTATAACTGTGTAATTACCCGGAGCAAGGTTTGGGGCAGTATTTCCGGTTAGAAAAATTCCCGGCTCCAATACATATTGATAAGGAGATATTCCGCCTGTCGCAGCGAATGTGGCACTACCATCGGTTAAGTCGAAACAGGATACGTTTTCGAGATTATCTAAAGTTAAAACAGGCTTATCGTGCACTACAATATTGACGGTGTTCGAGACATACTCGCAGCCATTGGCATCGGTGGCGGTAACACGGTAGTTACCTGTTGTGGTAACCGTGAGTGATTGCCCGTTTGCGCCATTACTCCATTCGTAGTTTGCAAAGCCGGCTGAAGCGGTTAAAGTAATGGTTTCGCCTGCACAAACCTGAGCATCGCTGCCCACTATAGGGTCCCACGGAAGTTCAGGTGATACAGTAACTTGAATTGTGGTGGGTGTTCCGGCACAAGAGCCGGGAGGTGCATCAATATCTAAAGAAATATTTTTTACCCCGGGTGTTGCCCAAGAAATTTGATAAGGACCTTCATTGCTGCCGCTTATAATAGTTCCTCCGTCAAAATTCCAATTGAAAATAGAGCCGAGTGGAGTAGTGCCGGTGTAAGTGATGGTTGAAGTTTCATTGAAACAAATCGGAGAGGTGGCAGTGAAATCGGTGGTAACGGCAGCATTCACCTCTACGGTTACTACTGTGTCAGTAGAGCACTGATAACGGTCGGTAACCGTAACTGTGTAGTTGGTAGTGGCGCTTGGTGTAACAGAGATTATGGCAGTGTTTTCGTTGGTAGACCACTGATAGCCATAGGGCGTGGAACCTAACAAGGTTGTAGCTTCTAACTGCACCGTTTGTCCCGAACAAATGGTTTGTGGAATTACGACAGTAATCTGAGGGCAAAGATTTACTTCTACAATTGAAATACTGCTGCGGTTGCAGGGCAAATCGTTCCACCTTCCGTCTGCATATACTTGTACACATTGTTCGCCATTATTACAACGATAGCTATCACACCCGATGAAACCGCATCCGCCAAAACAATCCTGATAGCCATTATTATTCGGCTCTCCGGGCGCCCAGTTTTGCCATAAGCCCGAAGTAGCTGGTCCGGGATTGAAAGGTCCGGTAGTACCATCTAATGCGTAAAATGTTGGCTGTGCAGTTCCGGTTCTGTTCACTCCTATCCAAATGGTTTGTCCGGCATAGGGTGAATTGTTGATGGCATTGATGACCGCAATATTTTCAGCTTCATCATTAAAGAAAACCATATTGGCTCCCAACTGCTGTGCCTGCTGTTGGCTTAGAAGCGAACTTTGCGAGCGGGTGTTAACAAAATACATACTGCAATCCTGACCTGTAACATTCAATTCTACATAACCCGTAGCTGCGGTGAAAGCGTCTCTGATAGCTTGAATATCGCAGGTGGGAGGCGTGCAATTAGGGTCAACTGTAATATTGGTGCTTGAAGTAGCCGTGCAACTGTAACGGTCGGTAACAGTAACAGAGTAGGTGGTGTTGGCTGTTGGCGAAACAGATGCTGAAGCATTGGAACCCGCATTATTATCCCATGAATATGTGTAGGGTGTGGAACCCAAAATAGTGTTGGCAGAAATTTGAGTGGTTTCTCCCAGGCAAATTGTTTGATTGGGTGAAGGGGTTATTTGCGGACAAAGATTGACCTTAATGATGGAGCCGGAATTGGGGAAATTGCATGGAATATCGTTCCATAATCCGCTGTTGATTCTTAACTGAACACAATCTTCATTACCTCCTGAATTGTTCGGCTCACCGTTATCCCAGTTGGTGTATGTAACCGGACTTTGGTCATACCAAACGAAAGTTCCTTCTACATCTATATCATTCAAACCTATCATTACATAATCGTTGGCGCTAAAGCCGTTGTTTGCCAGCCAGTCCCTCAGGCACTGATTTTCGGTGGCATTATTAATGGAAGCTAGATTAGCCCCCAGTGCCTGTGCAGCAGTCTGAGCTGTGGTTCCGTCTAAATTATTCGGATTCAGAAAATACATGAAACATGGGTCGAGGTTATTGCAGGTGAGCATTTCGGTGTAGCCTGCTCCTTGAAAAGCATTTCTGACTGCTTGAATATCGCAAATGGGCTGCGCACAGTTCGGGTCAATATTTACCGTTGCGGGTTGAGTAGCCTGACAGCCCCACCTGTCAGTAACTGTAGCCGTATAATTGGTTGTTACACTTGGATTCACAGTAACACTAGCTCCGCTTCCGCCTCCGTTATCCCAAGTAAACGAATATGGTGTGGAGCCTAAAATTGCTGTTGCCGAAAGTTGTGCGGGGTCGCCCGGACATACGCTTTGCCCATCGCCCGTAACGGTGATTTCGGGACACAAATTCACTTTAATAACCGAAGTGCCGCGAGGACCCAAGCCCAAGGGTTGCGCATCGCACACCAAATCGTTCCATCTGCCGCTGTTCACCACCATTTGAATGCAATTTTCAGGACCTACGCCCCCACTGTTATTATTAGGTTCTCCCGGATTCCAGTTGGTGTATCCTACAGGCGAGCCGTCATACCAGGTAAAATCATTGGGCCCGTGCGCGGCAGTAGTAAAGCGCCCGCCAATCCATACCACGGCATTTGAAAACCCGGCTTGTATGAGCGCTTGCTGAAGGGCATCATTTTCAGCCTGACTTTCGATAGAAACCAAATTCGCGCCCAATGTTTGAGCAGCATTCTGTGCGGCAGTGGCGCTTTGGTTTTGAGTATTGTAGAAATAAAGCGCGCAAGGTTGTCCCTGAACGTTCAATTCGGCATAACCTGCATTCTGATATGCCTGACGAATGGCGGTTAAATCGCAACCCAAAGGAACGGTGCAGTTTTGTGTAGCAATAGCAACGTGTGCCGTATCTGTGCAGCCGTATCTGTCCTGAACTCCGGCAACAAAAATAGTATTGTTGTTTACTGTAGGCGTAAACGTAGGTCCGGTTCCGATAGGAGTTGTATTGGGAAATTCAAACCACGCATACTGATAAGGGGTAGAACCAAATAGTGTAGTAGCATTAAGCGTAGCTTGTCCTCCGGTGCATATGGGTTGCCCTCCACCGGTTACGCTTACTTCAGGGCAAAGATTTACTTTTATTACCGAAGGACCTGTTGGTCCTAATCCTATTGGTTGGGCATCACATACCAAATCGTTCCAGAACCCATTGTTTAATTGAAGATTAATACAGTCTTCGTTTCCAACTCCTCCACTATTGTTATTTGGTTCGCCTGCATTCCAATTGGTAAAGGTTACCGGAGAGCCATCGTACCATGAAAAATCAGTAGCTCCATGAGCAGCGGTTGTAAATCTGCCACCAATCCAAACCACCGCATTAGAAGGAATGCCTGCCGCCAATAATGCCGTTACAATAGCATCGTTTTCAGCCTGACTTTGTATGGAAACTAAGTTGGCGCCCAATGCCTGTGCTGATGATTGTGCGGCACTCGCAGATTGGTTGCTGTTGTTGTAGAAATATATGCTGCACGGCTGTCCCTGCACATTCAACTGCGTGTATCCGGCATTGGTAAATGCCTGAATTATCTGGTTAATGTTGCAGGTGGGCGATTGTGAAAAAACGTTTGCGAAAGGAAAGAATAATACTGCTGAAAGCAGTAACAAAACACTAAAAATTTTTCTCATTGCCGAATCTTATTTTGGTGGTTGCGCAAAGGCATAAAGTTACGGAATATTAACCTTCATAAAATGTTAAACTTCAAACAAAACCCTTCGTTTCTTAAATCGCAAGCCTTCATTTATGCGAATACAAACAAGCTTGGCAAAAGGATTTTTCCTATCTTCAAAAAAACAAACCAACAAAATTTTTATTCTATTCATTAACTAAAATTTACAGCAGGCATGTTAAGAACCGCCATTATTATTCTCTCAACCGTTTTCTTTTTCTATCAGAAATCATTTGCTCAATGCAACGAAACCCCCGGACCTAAAGTGCTTTTGGTGGGCGACAGTTGGGCTTTTTTTATGAATGCAGACCAAACCATCAACAATGTTTTCAGAAAATGGGGCTTTTCCAATTATCGGTATTTGACCAATTTGACGCTCTCTGAAAACGGAGCAAAAACCACCGATTTTCTTAAGCCTGAAAAGCAAGAGGAAATGGTTCTTCAGATTTTAGAAAATCCTTCTATTGAAGTAGTGCATTTGAGTATTGGGGGCAATGATGTTTTAGGCAATTGGAAAGTGAGTTTTTCTCAGGCGCAAACAGATTCTTTGCGTAATGAAGTTTCTGCCCGCTTGCTCGAACTGATTGACTACATAAAAAGCGTGCGTCCCGGCATTCGAATTCTTTGGAGCGGTTATGTGTATCCTAATTTCGGAGAAGTCATTCAAACTTCATTTCTGGGAAATAATCATCCGTTCTACAGCAATTGGCAAAGAATGGAATTTCCTACATTTTTAGAATTGAACACCATTCTCAATGATTTTTCTGCTCAGGTCGAAGCCTATTGCGCCACCGACCCGCAAGTTGATTTCATCAATGCTACCGGCTTAATGCAATACACTTTCGGTCAAAACACACCCTTGGGTATAGCCCCGGGAGGAAGTTATGCAGCGGGAACCGTTCCGCTTCCGGCTGGCATGCCCGATTACCCTTCACCACAAAACTCCATGCGCGATTATTTTCTGACCAAAGATTGTTTTCATCTTTCTGCATAAGGTTATGAAGACATGGTGGAATACCAAACCAGAAAGTTTTATCATAAATTTTTGATGGACGATTTGTATTTGCTTTCTGAAAATAGCAGCGGCACTGGCTCTGTTTCGTCTCAGGGAAATGTTTCGGGCAATATTCAAATAGGGGAAGATAATGGAGAGTTGTTTGCCGCTGCATTAACGTTTAACACCACCACAATGGCAGACACAGGCATTTCAAAAGCCTCTATTTTTTTGAGAAGAACAGCTTTAATCGGTTCAAATCCCATTAGCGGCAATTTACAGGTGAAAATAAAAAATGGGAATTTTGGCACTTCAGCAGATATTGAAGCGGCTGACTATGCTGAAGTGGGCGATGCCTCCGGCAATCCTTGTTTGTTTGGCTCTAACAACGGAAATGGGCATTGGATAAGATTAGATTTGCCCGAATCTGTTTTACCATTTATCACAAGCAATTCAACCATTCAATTTCATGTCAGTGCTCCCGGATTCACGGGTGGAAAAATCACTTTCAATGATGCTTCCGACCCCGAATTTGCACCGGTCTTGAATTTGGTATATGATGAAGGAGCAACTTCAAGCGCCAACAACTTCAGCAAAAAAGATTTTGCGCTTTATCCCAATCCATCGAGCGATATAGTAAGAATTGAAATTCCTGATGAGCAAATTCATTACGCTGAAATATTCAATATGCTTGGGCAGTCAATACTTAAAAATGAAATTTCAGACAATACGCTGAATATAGCTTCATTGCCTCCGGGAATTTTTATTATAAATATTGCTACTGAAAAAGGAATGTATTCTAAAAGGCTGATGAAAAATTAATGCTTTATCGGCATTTTCATTTTTGTGTTATAAAAGCTATTTGTCGTGCTAAAATTAGTTAGGGCCTCATAGCCTGAAAATTGCCTTTTGCAAAAACCTTATTTTTGCACCGGATTTAAAATTGAGAAAGCCCACAAACTAAGCACTAAAACCAGCATGGTCAAAATCAGCAACATATCATTAGGCGAATTTCCGCTGCTGCTTGCTCCCATGGAAGATGTGAGCGATCCGCCTTTTCGTGCCCTGTGCAAAAAACACGGAGCCGATTTGATGTTTACAGAATTTATCTCTTCCGAAGGACTGATAAGAGATGCCGTGAAAAGCAGGCAGAAGTTAGACATATTTGAATATGAGCGACCTATCGGTATTCAAATTTTTGGCAGCGAAATAGAAAGTATGAAAGAAGCTGCCATTATTGCCACACAAGCTCATCCTGATTTAATAGACATCAACTACGGTTGTCCCGTGAAGCAGGTGGCATGTAAAGGTGCCGGTGCGGCATTGCTCAGAGATATTCCCAAGATGGTGCAAATGACTTCTGAAATTGTGAAAGTCACTCATTTGCCCGTAACCGTAAAAACCCGTTTGGGTTGGGACGATAACACTAAAAACGTGGAAGAAGTAGCAGAAAGATTGCAGGATATTGGTATTCAGGCGCTGTCTGTTCATGGCAGAACGCGCGTGCAGATGTATAAAGGCGAAGCCGACTGGACTTTGATTGGGCGCATCAAAGAAAATCCGCGTATCAAAATTCCCATATTTGGCAATGGTGATGTGGACAGCCCTCAAAAAGCTCAAATACTCCGCGACCGATATGGTGTAGATGGTATTATGGTTGGCAGAGCGTCCATAGGCTATCCGTGGATTTTCAATGAAATAAAACATTATCTGAAAACAGGCGAGATGCTTGCCCCTCCTTCAGTAAATGAAAGAGTGGAAGCTTGTCTGGAGCATTTACTTTTTTCTATAAAATGGAAAGGCGACAAGTTGGGCGTATTGGAAATGCGAAGGCATTACACCAATTATTTCAGAGGTTTCCCTAACATTAAACCTTATCGTCAGAAACTTGTAAGTTTCGATAATATTGAAGAATTGAAGGCAGTATTGCATGACATTAAGTCAGTTTATACCGATGAAGAAGTTTATCAATCGGCACAAATAGCCGCTTGAACTTTCGGGGCACATATTTTGTAATAAAGACTGCATTCCGAAAAAATCGTTGTAAGGTTAAAAAGTTGTAAAGTTTAAATCAAAACGCACTTTCCAACCTTGCAACACTATAACTTTAGAACCATAAAATTTAAAACACTAAAAAACGAAACACTATGATTTGGGTAATTATGATTGGAATTATGGCGGCAAGCTGGTTTGTTAGTTACCGCCTGAAAAGTAAGTTTAGTGAGTATTCGGAAGCCCGCCTCATCAGCGGCATGACCGGAAAAGAAGTAGCCGAAAAAATGCTGCACGACCACGGCATTTATGATGTGAAAATTACTTCGGTTGATGGCTTCCTGACGGACCATTACAACCCCGCAGATAAAACAGTAAACCTCAGCCCAGAAGTTTATCATGGTGTGAGTGTAGCAGCAGCGGCTGTTTCGGCACACGAGTGCGGACATGCCGTGCAACATGCCGATGCTTATGCATGGCTGGGTATGCGCTCTAAATTAGTTCCGGTGGTGAGTTTCGCTTCGCGTTGGCTTACCTGGGTTTTGATTGGCGGTATTTTGCTCATCAATACTTTTCCTTATTTGCTTTTAGCAGGCATTGTGATGTTTGCCATGACTACAATTTTCAGTTTTGTTACACTTCCGGTGGAGTATGATGCATCTAATCGTGCTTTGGTTTGGCTGAATCGTGCGGGCATTACCTATAATACCGAGCACGAACAAGCACAGGACGCTTTAAGATGGGCTGCCAGAACCTATGTGGTGGCTGCCATTGGTTCATTGGTAACCCTGCTTTATTACATCAGTATATTTCTGGGAAGAAGAGATTAAGCCGCGCCTGCCCCCATTAAACTATATTTTCGCCTCTGCCTTCTGGCAGGGGCGTTCTTTTTTAAATTGCCGACATTCGTTTGCGGTTCCATTAAAAACATCTACTTTTGCACCGCAATTTTAAAACCTCCTGCAGTGCGTTCTTCATTTCTCAAGTCTCTTTTTCTTTCGGTTTTATTAGCTTTTTCGGGCATTTTGCCCTTGTTTGCAGCAGGCGGTTCCGATGCCGATGAAAAATCTTTTGATGTGGTGCCTTTCATTATGCACCATATTGCCGATGCCCATGATTGGCATATTGCCGACATTGGTGGGCATTCCATTTCGCTTCCTTTGCCCATAATATTATATACTAACAGCGGATTAAAGGTTTTTTCCTCCGGAAAATTTGAACATGACGATGCCGGAAAAGTATTGGTAGAAGCCGGTGGCGAAAGGTTGGTGAAATTTCATGAAAAAATTTATTACGCCAACGAAACTCCCGATGAAAAAGGCAATTATGTAAGTTTCGATGATGAACACCACGCCACCAATGCTATACCACTCGATTTTTCTATTACCCGAAATGTGGCATCTATGTTCCTTTCCATTCTCATTTTGTTGTTGATGTTTACCGTAATGGCCAATTCTTATAAAAGAAACGTTGTTCCTAAAGGCTTGGGTGCTTTTTTAGAGCCTGTCGTGTTATTCATTAGAGATGATATTGCTTTGCCTAATATTGGCGAGCAAAAATATGCCCGATTTATGCCGTATTTACTTACGGTATTTTTCTTTATTCTTATTAACAATCTTTTAGGTTTAGTTCCATTCTTCCCCGGTGGTTCAAATCTCACAGGAAATATCGGCTTCACATTGGTGTTAGCAGTTTTTACATTAATTATTACCAACGTAAACGGCACCAAAGATTACTGGATGCATATGTTATGGATGCCAGGTGTCCCCATTCCGGTGCGTCTTATTTTAGCGCCCATCGAACTTATTGGTGTGCTCACCAAGCCCTTTGCACTCATGATGCGTTTGTTTGCCAACATCACTGCCGGACACATTCTGATTTTAAGTTTGATTTCGCTCATTTTCATGTTTCAAAGTTTGGCGGTAGCTCCTGTTTCGTTGGCGTTTGCGCTTTTTATGAATTGTTTGGAGTTGCTGGTTGCGTTTTTGCAGGCATATATATTCACGTTGCTCTCTGCTCTTTTTATAGGCGCGGCTGTAGCCGAACATGAACATCATTAAAACAAGGCTTTTTTTTATCAACATAAATCAAAAAACAATGGGATTAGGAACAACTTTTGGCGCAATCGGTGTAGGACTCACTGTGTTAGGTGCCGGTTTGGGAATCGGAAAAATTGGTGGCTCTGCCGTTGAGGCAATTGCTCGTCAGCCCGAAGCCGCAGGCAAAATTCAAACTGCCATGATCATTGCCGCAGCTCTTATCGAAGGTCTTGCACTTTTCGGTGTAGTAGCTTCTGCATTATTGGCAAAGTAAGTTTGAAGAAAAGAACAGTCGGCAACGGATGGTTGCCGGCTTTCTTTTCCTTGTTCGTTGAAAAGTTTCTAGAATTAACAAAAGTAAAATATTTCATCACATAGATTTCAGGTTTTAGCCTTCTGAAAATTCAGAAATCTGAAATCTGAAAACCCGAAGTAAAAAGATTATGGAACTCGTAACTCCCGGCATAGGCCTTGTTTTTTGGACTACAATCGCTTTTTTATCATTGCTTTTTTTGCTGAAAAAATTTGCATGGACACCCATTCTCAATGCGGTGAAGGAGCGCGAAGTGAGCATTGAAGTGGCTTTGCAGCAAGCAGAGAAAGCCCGCGATGAAATGGCGAAAATGACTTCCGACAATGAAAAACTTTTGGCAGAAGCTAAAGAAGAGCGCGCCATTATTTTGAGAGAAGCTAAAAATGCCGGAGAAAAAATTCTGGAAGATGCCCGCGAAACAGCCAAAGCTGAAGCCGGCAAATTCATTATCGAAGCCCGTGCCGAAATTGAAAATCAGAAATTAGCCGCCATCACCGAAGTGAAAAACCAAGTAGGATTACTGGCTATCGAACTTGCCGAAAAAATGCTTCGCAAAGAATTGTCGGGCAAAGATGCGCAACAGAAATATGCAGCCGAATTATTAGCCGAAACCAAATTGAACTAACCGCGCATGTCTGCTTTTAAACTCGCTTCCCGCTACGCCAAATCGGTTCTCGACCTTGCTATTGAACAAAATCAATTAGAAAAGGTAAATGCAGATATGCAACTTGCAGAAACTGCCATGACACAAAGCAGAGAGTTGGTGGTGTTTCTGAAAAGCCCCGTGATTAATGCCGATAAAAAAGAAAACGTCATCGCGCAAATTTTCAAAGGAAAAGTAAGCGACATGACTTTGGCATTTTTCAATATCATGATTAAAAAAGGTCGTGAAGGATATTTGCCCGATGTGGTAAAATCTTTCCGCACATTATATAATGCCAAAAGAAATATTACCCCTGTTAAAATTACTACTGCCACCGCGCTCGACCAATCGTTTATTGACGATGTGTTGAATAAGCTGAAGAAAGAAGCCAATCTTGAAACTATCGAACTGGTAACTGAAGTGAATGAAAATCTGATTGGCGGTTTCGTAGTGCAGTATGAAGACAAAATGATTGACAACAGTATTCTGCGCAGTATCAAAGCGTTGAAAAAAGAGTTGAGCAATAATCAATACATCAATTTGGTATATTCTAAAAACTGATAAAAATTTAAACAATGGTTGAAGTAAAACCTGATGAAATATCAGCGATTCTGAGACAACAACTTTCAGGATTCAAAACACAAGCCGAACTCGAAGAAGTAGGAACAGTATTGCAAGTGGGCGATGGTATTGCCCGTATTTACGGATTGAACAATGCCCGCTCAGGCGAATTGGTAGAATTTGAAAACGGTGTGAAAGCCATCGTGTTGAATCTGGAAGAAGATAATGTGGGTGTGGTATTGATGGGTTCTTCTGACGGTATCAAGGAAGGCGCTACCGTAAAACGCACCGGCAAAATCGCTTCTATTAAAGTAGGCGAAGGCGTAGTAGGAAGAATTGTGAACGCTTTGGGCGAACCCATTGACGGCAAAGGTCCTATTCAAGGTGAGTTATATGAAATGCCTTTGGAAAGAAAAGCTCCGGGCGTTATCTATCGTCAGCCGGTGAACGAGCCGTTGCAAACCGGTATCAAAGCGATTGATGCTATGATTCCGATTGGTCGCGGACAGCGCGAGTTGATTATCGGTGACCGCCAAACCGGTAAAACCGCCATTGCCATTGACACCATCATCAATCAAAAAGAATTTTACGATAAAGGGGAGCCTGTTTATTGTATCTACGTAGCTTCCGGACAGAAAGCATCTACCGTGGCTGCGGTGGCTCAAACCCTTCAGAAATATGGAGCTATGGCATATACCACAATTGTGGCTGCTTCTGCTTCAGAGCCTGCTCCTTTGCAGTTCTTCTCGCCTTTCAGCGGTTGCGCTATCGGTGAATTTTTCCGAGACACCGGTCGTCCGGCTTTGATTATTTATGACGATTTGTCGAAACAAGCCGTGGCTTATCGCGAAGTATCCTTGTTATTGCGCAGACCTCCTGGACGCGAAGCCTATCCCGGTGACGTGTTCTATCTTCACAGCCGTTTGTTGGAGCGTGCTGCAAAGGTCATCAACAGAGATTCTATTGCACAGCAAATGAACGATTTGCCCGATAGCATTAAACATTTGGTTAAAGGCGGTGGTTCTTTAACCGCTTTGCCGATTATCGAAACACAAGCGGGTGACGTTTCCGCATATATCCCTACCAACGTAATTTCAATTACCGATGGTCAGATTTTCCTAGAATCGAACCTCTTTAACTCAGGTGTGCGCCCGGCTATTAACGTGGGTATTTCGGTATCGCGTGTAGGTGGTAATGCACAGATTAAGTCTATGAAAAAAGTAGCCGGAACTTTGAAGTTAGACCAGGCGCAATATCGCGAATTGGAAGCCTTCTCTAAATTCGGTTCCGATTTGGATGCCGCTACAAAATCGGTATTGGACAAAGGCGCACGTAACGTAGAAATTCTGAAACAAGGACAATTCCAACCGTTCCGTGTGGACCAGCAAATCGCCATCATTTATTTGGGCACCAAAGGTTTGTTGCAAAGCATTCCGGTGAATAAAATAAAAGAATTTGAAGCCGATTACCTCACACATTTGGAAGCCAGCCATAAGAATACTTTAGCCGAATTGGCAAAAGGCAACTTGAGTGATGAAGCTACCAAAGTTTTGGAGCAAGTGGCTAAAGATGTGGCGTTGAAATATGCAAAATAGATGTGCGACCCTTCGATAGGCGATAGGCAACAAAAGTGTTGCAAGTCGAATATCGAAAATCGTAAAGTCGAAAATCGAAAAAAATGGCAGGACAGTTAAAAGAAGTCAGAAGCAGGATCAAATCGGTTATCTCTACACAGCAGATTACCAAAGCCATGAAAATGGTTTCTGCTGCTAAGTTGAGACGTGCGCAAGACCGTATTGTGCAAATGCGTCCGTATTCGCAAAAACTTTCTGAAATGCTGAGCAATATTGTTACGGCAGCAGAAGGTGATGTAACCATTGATTTGTCCACCGCACGCGAACTGCAAAACGCGCTCGTGGTAGTGATGACTTCCAGCCGTGGTCTTTGTGGCGCTTTCAATACCAATGTGAACAAAGCTGCTTTGAACCATATCCGCACACAATATGCTTCGTTGAATCCAAAAAATGTCAGCGTCATGTGTATCGGTAAAAAGAGTGTGCAGTTTTTCCGCAAGTATCCTTATGATGTTATTGATACGCATGTAGAATTGTTAGCCAATCTTAATTTTGACGATGTGGCTCAAGTAGCCGAAGGCATTATGGGCAGCTATGTTTCCAAACAATACGATTCGGTAGAAATAGTTTACAGCCAGTTTAAAAATGCTGCCACGCAGGTTTTTACTGTAGAAAATTTCCTTCCTATTACCAAAGTGGAAGCAACTGCTGCCAACGAAAAAGAAAACAAAGCCGATTTTATTTTCGAACCGGAGAAAACCGAAATCATCGAAACGCTGATTCCGAAAATTCTGAAAATACAATTCTTCAAAGGCTTGTTAGATACCAATGCTTCTGAGCATGGTGCCCGCATGACCGCTATGGACAAAGCCACCGAAAATGCCAACGAAATATTGAAGAGCCTGCGCATCAGCTACAACCGTGCGCGTCAGGCGGCTATCACTACCGAACTTTCTGAAATTGTGGCAGGCGCTGCGGCTTTGAAAGGGGCGTAGAAAAGATAAGGTTCAAAAGTTATAAGGTTATAAAGTTCTGTCAATGAATTTTGGCGGGATTTTTTTGTAATTCAAGTAAGAGTTTTCTTTTTTATCATCCCTCTGCATGGCTGCAAGGCTGCCGCACGCCCCCTTCCCCAACGCACCAATCTACGCGCAAGGGGGACATTTAGCTTGTCCGAATTTTGAAGTTTCGTTTTTGATGGAATCATTGCTGATAAGTCCCCCTTGAGCGATGCCTTCGCAGCCGAGCGATGTCTCCTACTGCGTAGAGTAGGGATAAAGGCAGGGGGATGATTGCTGCAACATGATTCCAGCAGAACTTTTGAAAAGCAAAGAATATAATGAGCGTAGATTTTGTCATGTTTTAGGTAGTAGCGGACGCTACTACCAGTGGGGGATTACCGCAAACAATTTTATACAATTGCACACTTGTCAGCATTATTTTGCCCGAAACAAAAACTGCATGTTCGATTTCATTTCCTTTTGCAGATGCTTCACTCGCTGATGAGAGGCTTCGGCTTTTTGTAGCGATTCTTGGTCGCCTAAGGAACGATAATAATTGCGGTGAAAATCGAGCATGGCTTCCAAATCCACTAATTTATCGGCTGCGGCAGGGTCGCGCAGCAGACGTTTGGAGCGCAGCCATTGATAGTCGAGATTCAGAAAATCTTTTGCCAATCCGGTGGGCTTGTCAGACACAAACATGCCCGACACATGCGAACCGGAGGACATTAAATTATCGCGCAGATAAAACACAAAAGTTTTAGGGTCTGCCATGAACGGAACATTTTTCGACTGGGCATATTTCTGTATTTTGAAAGTGAGCGCACGATAAGCGTTGTTCAGTTCCATATTATCCAAACTGCAACCGGTGTTGTATGCCTGATGCGGATGATATTTTTTCAACAAGCGGATAAACTCGTCATATTCTTTCTGAACAAACTCATACATTTCGGGATACATCAAAGGCAAAATGCGATAATGCGTAAACTTCAAATCGTAATTGAGCAATACCAAATCGGTTCTGAAATTTTCACCGATGCGATAGTAATAGTATTGAGAAACGGTAGTCCAGTCGGCTACAATTACCACACTTCCTTCGGGCGTTGATGCGTCTAAGGTTTTCATAATGTTGGCGCTCACATTGTAATCGCGGCTGTCGGCTTTGGAAAAATTCATAGCAGTTGACACCACAAAAATTATAGGCAACGTTGTCCATGCGTGTTTAAAATATTTTGTGAATAATAATATTCCGAAAGGAGCCAACAGATACAGCGCGTAAAAGGGCAGTATCATGTAGGAATCGGTATCGGCAGTTTGGTCAATGCGCAACTGATAGAATAGCACTATCAGATAATAAATCAAAGTAGGCAGCAAAATCAGTCGCAATTTGTTTTGAAGCGCGAAAAAAACTCCCGCTGCAATGATGAAGGTTGCGCCCATCAATTGTTCCCAAGTGAGTTGCATGAAATACGGAAACCGCATACTAATAATCCCTTCCACTTGCTGTGCGGTATTTTTTGCCCAGGCGCCACCCGACAGGTGATATATCAATCGGTCCAAATTATCGGGGCTGCCAAATTTAAAAGGCAAATCTGCCTGCGCACGCAGCACCATCATTCCGTAGAAAAATAACATAACCGCTGTTGTGATACCCGCCATCATCATGAAATCTTTTTTATGTGAAACAATGGTTTCAAAAAAGGAAGGCTTGAGCTTTTGCGATTTTTTTCCGGAGGAAATAACAGGCGCAGCAGTAAAAATATTTTTGGCGAAAAACACCGGAATGAAAGGCATGAACAAAACCACGGTCAGGTGATGATTAGATAAGCCTAAGCCCAAACCAACAGCCGCTAAAATCAACTGCCATTTTTTTCTTTCGAAATGAAAAGCAGTTAAACCCAACAACAACATGCCGAAAGCCATGTTGTGAAACGAATACACTTCAACGGCATGTGCCCAATACCAAAAAGTAACTCCGACCATATAACTCAATGCCGTGAATATGCCGCAGAGTTGCACGTGAAGCGAAGCAAATTCAGGAAAGGCATGACGAAAAATTTTCGCCACTGAAATGTGCAGCAACACACCGCTTGCCGCGCCACAAAGTATCGAGAACACAACCATATTGGCTATGTGGCTGCTGTTGAAAAGCGAAAATATTTTTCCGAAAAACCAAGCCGTAAAAACATACGAAGGCGTGCCGGGCGGATGCGCAATAGTCAGAATTTTTGTTACCAATGCAAACTCGCCCGCATCAGCAAAGCCCAACGCATCGAACGAAGCATTCAGGCTGAGCAATATAACTGCAACAACAAATACAATGACAGAAGTTAAAACCGTTTGGAAGCGATTCATTTTTTGTTACGAATTAAAAAACGGCATATTAAACCACAGCAAATATCCAACCTTTGATTATATCTTGCATAAAATAATCAATAACAAAGAACCATGAACTGGAAAATTAAAACTGTTTTGCTTTTTGCCAAACTAAAAAAACCTTTAGACCCTGTTCGCCCCAACATTAAAGCCATGCGAAAGGAAGCCGAAAAAGCTGCGCAATTAGGCTCTGTTTTGTTCGATAAAAAAATAAATATTGCACGCATCACCGATACTAAAGCCGGTGAGCTGCCTATTCGTATTTATAATAATTCCGAAGAAAAAAATCAGCCGGTGATACTCTATTTTCACGGAGGAGGTTTTGTGTTGTATGGATTGAATTCGCACGATTATGTGTGTAGGCGATTGTGCGCCATGAATCACTGCATAGTGGTTTCGGTAGATTACCGCTTAGCTCCTGAATTTTCTTTTCCTGCCGCGCACGAAGACGGTTATACTGCCATTCATTGGGTGCGCGAAAACATTGCCGACTTGGGAGGCAATGCAGATAAACTTATAGTAGCGGGCGACAGCGCGGGTGGCAATCTGGCTGCATGTATGGCACATTACTGCAAACAAAATAATATTCCGTTGTTGGCGCAAATCATGGTGTATCCGTGGATTGACGGCAAACTCAACAATCCTTCTATTGACCGCAACGGAGAAGGATACATGCTCACCAAAGAAACCATGTTTTGGTTTCAGAAACAATACACCCCTCGCGTGGAAGACCAATGCCATCCCAAAGTGTCACCTTGTTATGAAACCGATTTTTCAAACATGGCTCCCGCACTTATTCTAACTGCCGAATTTGACCCATTGATAGACGATGGAAAAAAATATTATCACCAATTGAAAGAGTATAATAATCATGTAGTTTACTATGAATATCCTCAACTGATTCATGGATTTTTCAATTTGCCGCGCGCAGACAAAAATGCCCTGAAGGCTTATTACGACATTAAAAGTTTTATTCAAGAAATAATTAAAACCGAAGCAACTTCTATAAAAGGAGGCTGAACTCAAGCGATGTTATGAGTCAGCCTCTTTTGTTTATCGTAAAGATTGAATTTGAAAAATACTATTGCTAGAATTTCTGCACCACCACTTTCTTAACGGCAATTTTTCCTTCTGTCAGCACCCTGACAAAATATACACCCGACTGAATATTGCTGACATCAAATTTAGCTATGGGCTGATTTAAAAGGGTTTCTATTTGCCTGCCTGAAATATCAAAAAGTGCAATACTTACGTCTGCATTGTTGCTAAGCGAAAGGCATTCAACAAACAACTCATTAGAAACCGGATTCGGATAAACACGAACATTTTCAAGTTCGGAAAACCCACGAATGCCACCGCAAACTTCTACCAATACAGTTATCGAATCGGTATTGCTGCAACCAGCCACAGAAGTTACAGCATAAGTAAAGACATAAATGCCCGTGCCTGCCAGTTCCGGGTCGAAAGTATTATTGGTGATTGCGGTTCCGCTAAAAGTGCCTCCCGAAGGAATTCCATTAAGTAAAACAGGTGAGCCATCGGAACAATAAACATCATCTATTCCGCTGAAATCAATTTCGGGCACAGCATTTACAGTTACATCTCTTTCTGCAACATAAACACAGCCGTTGCTATCGGTAAAAGTATAGCTGAGCGTGTAAGGTCCGCCTGCACCTGCCGATTCAGGATTAAAGGTGTTGCCACTCACACCGGGTCCGCTTGCCACACCACCGGAGGGAGTAAGCAAAAGCGCAATGAGTGTATCTTCTTCGCAATATGCGTTATTAATTCCTGAGAGAATGACATTCGTTTCGGAAAACACTTCGATTAATTGCGAATCAATGGATGTGCAATTGTTGCTGTCGGTATAAGTATAAATTACATCAAATATTCCTACAGGCATTTGTGAAGGACTGAACAAACCGCTCAACACGCCACTGCCGGAGAAAACTCCACCACTTGGTGTTCCGCTTAAAATCACATCGTCTGCATTAGGGCAATAAGCACTGTCAAGCCCGACAATGACAACCACCGGATTGGGATATACCGTAATGCCTGCACTGTCTTCATTAACACAGCCGTTAATGTCGGTTACTAAAACACTATATACCGAAAAAGTATCGGGAGCAATAGTAATGGAAGCAGTAATATCGCCCGTGTTCCACAAATAGTCAACACCACCGGTTGCAGTAAGCGTAACTGAATCTCCATCGCAGATACCTTTATTGCCCCCTGCGCTCACTATCGGAAGTTGGTTCACAACAATATTTGTAATATCAGAAGCAGTGCATCCGTTCACATCGGTAACCATCACCGTATAGGGCGTAGTAACAGATGGGTTATCAGAAATATCTGCAGTTGTTTCGCCTGTATTCCAGAGAAAATCTCCGGTGCCCGAGGCAAGCAAGGAACCGGTTTCGCCAAAACAAATAGTATCATTACTGCCCGCATCAACTATGGGCAATGGATTCACCACTATGTATGCAGAATCTGAAGCCATACAATTATTCAAATCGGTTATAAATAGATAATACACTGTAGTTGATGTAGGAGCATGGGAAGTAGATAGTAAAGTTTCTCCTGTAACCGTCCACAAATAATCTCCCGTTGAACCCGAGCCTTCGAGAAATCCTGTTTCGCCAAAACAAATAGTATCGTTATCGCCTGCGTCAACTATGGGCAAATCAAAAACAGTAATGTTGCTCGAATTTTGTCCTTCGCATCCAATGGCATCTGTTACAGTAACTTCATACACACCGGTGGTGAAAACCGTAATTGCCTGTGCAGTGCTTCCGGTTGACCACTCAAAATCAGAACCGGGATTACCTGCATCGAGCACTACGCTGTCTCCATCACAAAATTCGTAATCATTTAATATCACAGTCAAATTTGTGCTTACGGTAACTGTGGCGGTATCGGCATTCACGCATCCTTTGGCATCGGTAATGGTAACGCTGTAATCCCCGGTAGCATCAACACTGATAGTTCGGGTAGTGGCTCCTGTTGACCACACATATCCGGCACCCGGATTTCCTGCATCCAAAACTGTAGTGCTGCCCGGGCAAATAGTTATGCTGTTTAAAGTTTTTGCCGGAAGTTGATTTACAACTACTGAAGCAGATGCAGCCGCACTACATCCGTTAGCTCCTGTTACCGTTAATGTGTAAGTAGTATTTGCAGCAGGACTTATATTGATTTGAGCAGTGGTTTCACCATTGCTCCATAAATAATCGCCTGTTCCGCTGCCCGTTAGTGTGGCGGTTTGATTGCGGCAAATGGTATCGTTAGGTCCGGCACTCATAACCGGAATCGGTTTCACAACAATCGCAGCCGTATCTCTATTTGTGCAACCATTAATATCGGTTACGGCAACAATATATTCGGTAGTTACCGGAGGAGCAGCACTCAACGAGGCACTAGTGCTACCGGTATTCCACAAGTAAGAAATTCCTCCTGTTGCAGTGAGTAATCCTGTTTCTCCCGGACAAATAGTATCATTCACACCGGCATCTGCAACCGGAAGCGGATTTACAACAAGAGTAGCTGAAGCTACATCGCTACAGTTATTCGCATCGGTTACGGTTACCGTATAATTCGTGGTTGTAGCAGGACTTACATTCAGTGTGGCGGTTGTTTCGCCCGAACTCCATAAGAACGATGTTCCGCCACCGGCAACCAACGAACCTGGTTCATTGAGGCAAATAGTATCATTTAATGCTGTGGCAACCGGTAACGCATTTACGGTGATATACATGTTTTTGGTTTCCGTATTGTTTTCGCTTCCGCGTGTAACGGTAAGCGAAACAGCATATGTTCCGGGAGCATTATAAACTATTCCTGTAGGATTTTCATCCGTAGAAGTTGAAGGTGTTCCTCCGGGAAACGACCACGACCATGATGTGGGACAACCATAAGTAGCATCTGAAAAGTCTAAGGAACCACCAACACAAACATTGGTGGCACTGGCTGTAAAATCGGCATCAAGCGCTGGGGGTATTAAACTGTAAGTTGCAGTATTGACATCTCCCTGAGCGTTGAAAGTTACAGAAACCAAAGGCAATTTGGTTTCTTTAGCCAGCCAATTGTAAGAGGTGCTTGTGGTGCTTTCATTAATCACCTCTTGCCAGCCTAAAGGAATTAATCCTAAAAATGCTTCAGCTTCAACAAGAAAAGTAATATTCTCAACTCTGACTTGTCGCAATGATTTATAGCTGCAAATAGGAGTTATTGTGGTGCCCCATCCGTCAATCTGGTCGTTAAAATTTGAAGTGAAAGTGGTTCTTAACCTCGAAATAGTAACACCTGTAGGCAACTGACTGTTAATTTCCTGCTGTATATCTGGGGGTAAATCTGAAAAAGGAGTTAAAACCTGAAACCCGTAATTGGAGTTGAAGTTGCCTCCAAACTGCGTAGGAAAACGATATAGTTCGTTTACGGGATTATATACAACAGTTGACGAAAAACCCAAACCCAACAAATCACCAACAGCGCCTTGTTGTTCATAACGTTGTGCGGTAACACGGAAATAATTATAGTCCAAAAAGTTGCGAGTAGTTGCCCGATTCGCGGTTGGAAAACTTCCCGCAGCAGGAGTGGTATTCGGATTAACAATATTGTCGGTATTAATTCTGTCGGGTGTCAGACTGCTGAAATCCCATACTTGATTAGCTCCGGCATTGCCTACTGTCAACCCGGGCGTGAGTGTATCGGTAGCAGATTGAATAACATTCCCCACAGCAGGCATGTCTGCCTGATTGATGATGATTTGAGAAAAAGTTTTCGAAAAAAAGAAAAGAAAAAAAGTGAGGGCAAGCAGTTGCAGTTTTTTCATGGTTGTATATCCTATTGGTTTTTAGGAGGACATAAAAATAACCAAACAGATTTAATCTCGTTCATTTCATTCAATAAAATGTCCTTGCAAATTTCAATTTCAAAGAATATTCATACCATCAAGTATTTACAAAAACAGGAAGCAATGACAAAAAAAAATCTTCCCGCAAAATGAATTACGGGAAGATTCGGTTAGGAACTTTTCAGCATTAGTTTACAAATTCACTACGCCAACATTCGTGTTTTGTCCGGCAGTTACGCTTACGTTATTTACTACCGTAACGCTTAAGGGCAATGGGGGTGTAATGAGCAAATCATAATTTCCCGGAGGCACGCCTTGTATGGCAAACTGTCCGGCAATATTGCTGTTGGTGCAGAAGGTGTCTGTAGCAGTTACTGCACATACAGATGCGGCAATTGGAGGTAACAATGTGCCGGAAATAACTCCGTCAATGCCATCAGTAACCATTCTCAGAACGGGTTTCAAAATGTAGTTTCCGCTTCCGGTAGCAACTACCGACATGTGGGCATCAAAGTCAATGGTCCATTCATAGGTAACTGCGGCTTCAAGCTCTTTCATGAGGTTGAGTTTTAAACCCGATTTTTGTGCGCTCGGTGTTTCTAAGTTGTGCGTAACTCCGTTCACCACAATGGAATTGTTGGCGCCCAGCATCAGGCGCACCTGATTTACACGACCGGCAGGAAAATCTCCACCTGTAATCAACGTGTCTTTTCCGTTGGAAAGTTCGAGCAGGTCAATCACACCCAAATTTGAATTGAGCGTAACCCATCCTCCTGCAGCAGTCTGCACTTCAATGCCTTGCACATCTACATACACCGCATCATAATTGGCAGGGGCATCGGTGAGTCTGAAATTTACTCTTGCGGTTTTTTCGTCTTTTTTACATCCCGCGATTGCAATGGTCATTATCATGGCGATTGCAAAAAATAATTTACTTGATTTCATAGCAGTAAAATTTTGATGTGAAATAAAATTTTCAAACACCATAGCAAAACTGAAAATTCAAAATTCAAAGTTGAAAATTCAACCTCATCCTTTCGTCTTTATAACCTTATAATTTTATAACCACATCCCCTCAACTACACTACTTCTTCAGCAAATCTCTGATTTCTGAAAGTAATTTTTCTTCGTTGGTAGGCCCGGGAGGCGGGGGTGGCGGAGCGGCTTCTTCTTTCTTTTTAAGTTTATTCATGCCCTGAATAGCCAAAAAAATGGCAAAAGCAATAATGATGAAATCGAATATGTTTTGAATAAACATGCCATACTTTAATGTAACGGCAGCTATTTCGCCTTCGGCATCTTTAAGCGTGTATTCCAAATCTTTAAAATCTACACCGCCAATTATTAGTCCCAACGGAGGCATAATAACATCGTTCACAAATGATGTAACAATTTTTCCAAAAGCGCTACCTATAATGATACCGACTGCCATATCCACGACATTGCCGCGCATTGCAAATTCTTTAAATTCTTTGAGCATTCCCATAATGTTTTTAGTTTTAGTTTTTTTAAAAAAATATGATAAGCGAAAATTAGAGATTCTTTAATTAAAAAAAGAATTTTGGTTTATGGCGCTTCTGTAGGAGGAACATCTTTCTTGGCTCTTTTCTCATTATTAAACTGATAGCCCAATCCAATGCTCAACACTTCTCTGAACTGTGTGCCTTTGCCTAAATAAGTAGTCCCGTCTTTTCTTGTTTTCGGCACATCAATATCGTGGTCATACACAAGCTCTGTAAGTATTGCCACCGAAAGAAATTTGTTCACTTTCAAATTAATGCTAGTGAGCCAGTTAATATCAATGTTCTGGGGGTCTTGCAGATAGTTGGAAAATAAATTCAACTGCGTGTTTACAGTTACATTTTTCACCACTTCTTTATTCAGGCGAGCACTTAAGAAAGCCCCCATGTTTTGAAATACCATTTCACCTTCGGCTATACCGTAGCGTGTGGCATCAAGAGTAGTATTGTCTAAAACAAAAACTGTTTTACTGGTAATGGGCGAAAGAAATAAATTGAACCATTCCATAGGTTTGTAATCCATGCCTATACCAATTGTAAGAAAACTCGGACTCAACCATTTTGATAATTTCACACGGGTAGAATCGGTAGGATATTCATAGCCCGGTCCAAACTGACTTCTGAAATTCATCATCACAGAATAATACCAGTGCTTTGTTGCTTTATAGCTCAGTTGAGAATTGAGTTCGAGGCGGTCGTCATTTTTACGAAAATCGTTATCGGCTATTTTTTGCATACCGAAACCGGCATCTACAATAGATGTCCAGTTAAGTTTTTTCTTATCGTAAGTTGCTCGCAGAAAACCTAAGGCATTTATACCAATAACATTATCTCCACCGGGTGCCCAGTTGAACAATGCTACCTGAGAAAAACCGGCATTAATATTCCCCGTTATTGTCCAGGGCTTTACTGTGTCGGATGGTTCGCGAAAACCAAATTTTTTCATTTGGGCATCATTCAGGTTTCCGATTTTAATTTCTTCTGGCTTGTCTTGTGCAGAAAGAGTTAATGTGGTTGAAATACAAACAGCGATGACACATAGTTTTTTCAATAGTTTCATGATGTTGGTTTTGGTTGGTTTCAAAAATAAAAAACAAAACATCTTAAAAAGGATAAGGTTGAAAGGAGTTTTCAACGATATAATATGAATAATGAAGGAGTCATGAATTTTGATACAAAAATCTTTCTATTCGGGCAATCATAGCCCTTCAGAAAATCACTCAGACCATAGTCTAGACACTTTTATAAAATTTTATTCAGCTGAATATCAATTTTTTATGGAGTTTTTAACAATAATTTAGAACTATGTAATGCATAGTAGTGTGGTTTGTATATATCTTTGCCATGTCAATAGCCATTTGCTCATTGAAAGTTTGGTTTTAAAATTCATTGCTGTAAACTTTCTTTTTATAGAAACAAAGAATGAAGTTGTGAAACCGAATGATTAATTCAACCAAAAAAATAAAAAACATGAATCACATGATTACATTAATGCTCGCCATACTGATGAGTGTTGGCGTGTATGCAGGCAACCCTTCTTTCGAGATGGAAAAACAAATCATCAGAGCCGAAATTGAGAAAGTGGTGAAAGAAAATTTTCCTAAATCAATTGTTCAAAAGGCTGCCGATGTGGAGTTGAAATTTTTCATAAACACTTCGGGCGAAATTCAACTCATAGGAGTATGGAGCGAGGAACCTGCACTTGTCAAATATGTGCAGCATCAATTACAAGGCAGAACCATTCTTTTTATCAACGAAGCAGCCGGACAAATTTTCAAAATGACCCTCAGCCTTAAATTGTTTTAATGACTGATTAAATTGAGACAAATCAACTTATTCAGTGCCATTGCAGACAAATTCTCAAGACTGACAGCTAAAAGCTGAAAGCTCAAAAAAACAAATACGAATGAATCTCGAAAACACACAGGTGCAGATGCGCAAAGGAATATTGGAGTTTTGCATACTTGCCATTATATCGCAGGGCGAAGCTTATGCCTCAGATATATTGGCACAACTGAAAGGTGCCAAACTCATTGTAGTGGAAGGAACACTCTACCCCTTGTTGACACGCCTGAAAAACAGCGGCTTGCTGAGCTACGAATGGAAAGAATCAACTTCCGGTCCACCGCGCAAGTATTATCAACTGACACCTGCCGGTGAAAAATTTCTGGAAGAACTTAAAAGCACCTGGACCGAACTCGAGTATGCCGTGAAAAAAACAACTCAAAAAAAATGATATGCGACAAAAAACGCAGTCGAAAATCGAAAGCAAAGCGTGTCGTTTAATCGAATATCTAAAAACAAAATCATGATAAAAACCATCTCCATCAACCTTTCCGGACAAGTATTCCAGATTGATGAAAACGCTTACGAAAAACTTAAAAATTACTTAGACACCATACGTTCGCATTATGAAGCCGAAGAAGGTGGCGATGAAATTGTTGCCGACATTGAAAGCCGCATAGCCGAAATTTTCATCGAAAAAATTTCCGACCGCAAGCAAAGTGTTACGTTCCAAGATGTGGAATCGGTTATTGCTATTATGGGCAACACCGAGCAGATTGAAGGCGAAACATTGGGCGAGGAAAAAACTGAGCCGGATAAAAAATCTACTCTAAAAAAACGCCTGTTCCGCGATCCCAACGACCGCGTGTTATCAGGTGTGCTTTCGGGCATCAGCGCCTATTTCGGACTGAACGACCCCATTTGGCTTCGCATAGCATTTGTGATTTTTCTGTTCTTCAGTTTCGGCACTGCGTTTTTATTATATGTCATATTATGGCTCATCATTCCCAAAGCGAAAACACCTTCAGAACGATTGCAAATGAAAGGCGAACCGGTGAACATTGAAGGCATTGAAAAAACCATCAAGGAAGATTTGAAAGATTTTGAAAAACGCATTAAAAATCTTGACAAAAAAGACGCTCAACCGGTGCGTAATTTTTTTCATAAACTCATTGCTTTTATAGCACTGTTTTTCACGCTGGTGTTTCGGTTTATCGGAAAAATATTTGCGCTGCTGCTTATTCTCATCGGCATCGCATTCATGCTCATGTTGGTGTTTGGTTTTGCATTGCCCATGAGTATTGCCAACTTTTCGTTTCCTGCCATGTTCGATTTGCTTTTTGAAAGCAACACACACATCTACCTCGGCACAATTGGCATTCTTCTTTTTGTAGGAGTGCCCGCCATTTCTTTTGTTTACAGAGGTTTCAAAATATTACTCGATTCTAAAAGAAGCATTCCGTTTTTGGGAACAACACTCGCTGTTTTGTGGGCATTAGGTTGGATATTAATGTTCTACGCAGCTACTATGACGGCAAAAACTTTCAGCGAAATCGGAATAGTAACTAATACTATTCCCCTAACTGCAGAGAGCGATACTTTGGTGCTTCAGGCTGTGAAATACGAAAGGGCAAAAACCAAAGGATTTTACATGGGTGGCGACCGCTATGCCGTGTTTTCAAAAATGGGCGATGAATATTTTTCTTCCGATAATATTGAACTTGATATTGAAAAATATGACGGTGATGAATTTGTTTTGGAAGTGCGCAAATCTGCAAAAGGGCGCACGCGCAACGATGCCTCCAAAAGGGCTTCGGCAATCGAATACAACAACATCAATTTTGAAAATTCCAATGCGTTGAGCTTACCCGATTATTTCAACTTCAAAGCAACCGACCACTGGCGGGTGCAATCTATCGGAATGACATTATTCGTTCCCGAAGGGAAAACCATTTATCTCTCTAAAGGCATGGAAAATTTAATTTACGATGTGAAAAATGTAACCAATACTTGGGATGGCGACATGCCCGGACACCATTGGCAAATGACTGCCGAAGGACTTGCTTGTTTGGATTGCGATTTTTTGGGCGGCAATTTCAGTGCTACCGAAGATGAAGCCTCTGTTCGAAATTTCGACATCACTGGTTTTGACGAAATAGTGGTGAAAGGAAACATCATTCTTGAAATTATTCAATCGGAAGAATATAGTTTTCAGGCAAAAGGCAATAACAAATTTTTCAAAAGTTTCAATGCCGAAAAAAGCGGCAATCAGTTGATTCTTTCTTCCGAAAAAAATCTTAAAACATTTTTAAGTTCGGGCAATCCCGCAAAAATTACGATTCACACTCCGGTGCTGAATCGCGTAGAAACATCGGGCGTATGCCAAACAAAAATCAACGGATTTAAAACCAATCATTTAGCAGTAGAAATGAGTGGCGCCAGCGAAAGCATTCTTGATATTCAGGTAAAAAAATTAGAGGTGGAAATGAGCGGTGCATCCAAATTGCAACTCAACGGCAGCGCCAACGAAATGAAAATAGAAGGTAGTGGCGCTTCAAAAATTGAAGCCGAAAAAATGGAAGTTCAACAAGCCGATATTCGGTTGTCGGGAGCAAGCAAAGGCAATGTGAATGTTATCTCAAAAATGAACGTATCGCTTTCGGGTGGCAGCAAACTGCATTACAAGGGCACGCCTGTATTAAATTCAAAAATCAGTTCCGGCTCGGTGCTGAAAAGTTTGGATTGAATTTCGTTACCCTTTTCTTTTCAGTTTAAATTTTCTTAACGCTTCTTTTTTGGTTTTCTTCGGAATTAGTAATATCATTGTGATATCATTTCAATATCGTTCAAACTTTTCATTATGAAAACAGAAAAAGAAATTCAAGGCTCATCGGGACTGCTGATGTTGCTGATTACACTCGCATTGCTTGCGGCAGGCATTTTGATGATAGCGCTCATTAAAAGTATGGCAGGTGTTGCATTGATAATTGTTTCAATTTTCCTGATGTTTGGTTTTGTCATTGTAAACCCGAACGAATCGAGTGTTATGGTTTTCTTTGGCGCTTACAAAGGAAGCATCAAAATCAACGGATTTTTTTGGGTGAATCCGCTCATGGTTAAGCGCAAAGTATCGCTACGCGCCCGCAACTTCGACAGCAACCCGATAAAAGTAAACGACAAACTTGGCAACCCCATCATGATAGGCGGAGTATTGGTGTGGAAAGTGGAGAATACTTTTAAAGCCTGCTTTGAAGTGGACGAATACGAGTACTTTGTAAAAATTCAAAGCGAAGCAGCCATCAGAAAATTAGCGGGCATGTATCCTTATGATAATATGGACCATGATGAAGAAATTTCATTGCGCTCGGGTGGCGAAGAGGTGAATCATCAGTTGGAAAAAGAACTTGCTGAACGTTTGGAAATTGCCGGCATCAAAGTGCTGGAAGCGCGCATCAGCAATTTGGCTTATGCTTCTGAAATTGCCGGAGCCATGTTGCAGCGCCAGCAAGCCATTGCCATTGTGGCCGCGCGCCAAAAAATTGTTGAGGGCGCAGTAGGCATGGTAGAGTCTGCCTTGCAGCAATTATCTTCCAAAAATATTCTCGAACTCGATGACGAAAGAAAAGCTGTCATGGTGAGTAATCTCATGGTAGTGCTTTGTTCAGATAAATCTGCATCACCGGTAATTAATACCGGCACCTTGCATCAGTAAATCATGGCGAATAAAAAACCATTTGCTTTGCGTATAGACGAAGAGGTGCTTCATGCGCTCGAAAAATGGGCGGCTGATGAATTCAGAAGCACCAATGGGCAAATTGAATATTTGCTGTATCAGGAATTAAAAAAAAGCGGAAGGCTTAAAGTCAAAAAAGCAAAGCCCGGAGGCGAGGGAAAGAAATAAATCATGCTCCATGAATCTGCATCTAAAAAAAACCGACTTTCAATTTTTCTATTTGTCTGCTCCTGAAATTCAAGTCCCCGTAACATAATTACACATCTCTGCAACATAAGTAAACGCCACAAATACCGGCAATGCGTTTTTTTGCAACAAACAAAAAACCATTGTCATGAAAAAACAAATCGCACCTGCATTGCCGGCAATTCTTATCAGTTTGGCGGCAATAGCTATTTCGTTGTTATTGCCTGTTTTGGTAAGCGCACAAACACTTTTTCAACTCAACGGAAATGGCACACAAGCCAGTTTGGGTAATGAGTGCTATCGCCTCACCAACGCTTCCAATTCGCGTTGGGGTTCTATTTGGTATCGTAAAAAAGCCGACCTCACCAAAGATTTTGATTTAACTGCCAACTTGTATTTCGGCACTAATAATGGTGGTGCCGATGGCATCGTGTTCGCCTTTCAAAACCAATGCACCAGTTCCGGTTCTATTGGAGGCAGCATTGGCATTGGCGGTGTTACGCCTTCTTTATTAGTAGAATTCGATACGTGGCAAAACACCCCTCACGACCCTGCCGATGACCATGTGGCTATTCTGAAAAACGGCAGCGTGGACCATTTGAGCGCCAATAGTTTGGTAAGTCCGGTGTGTGCTTTACCCAATTGCGGAAATATTGAAAACGGTCAATACCATGAAGTGCGCATTTGGTGGACTGCGGCTGACAGCACCTTGCGTGTTTATTTTGCCGGAAGTTTGCGCTTGACTTATTCTGCCAATGTGGTAAAAGAAATTTTCAGCGATAACCCTTATGTGTATTGGGGTTTCACTGCCGCTACCGGTGGTGCTAACAACGAGCATCGAGTATGCGTTTTAGATTTTCCCGAAAATGAAATTAAATTAAACGATGTGGAACTGTGCTTTGGCGAAAGCACTCAGGTATTTCTTCCCGGAGGAACCAGCTATTCTTGGGTGCCAACAACAGGCGTGAGCGACCCTACTTCCGGTAGTCCCACGCTATCTCCAGCAACAACATCGCAATATGTAGTTTCTGTCAGCGATGCGTGTAATAATATTCAAACCGATACGATTACGGTTACGGTAAATCCGCTTCCGAATACTACTTTAAGTTTACCTTTTTCTGAAAAATGCAGTAATGATGTTGCGGTGGCGCTTTCAGGCGGAAGCCCTTCGGGCGGCACTTATTCCGGTTTGGGAGTTAGTGGAACACAATTTATTCCGGGCGATGCAAATAGTGGAACAAATACTATTACATACAGCTACACCGATGCTAAAGGATGCACCAACACCGCCACCGATGATGTTGTGGTGTATGCCGCACCGAATGTGCAATTGCAAAGCATAGCGCCTTTGTGTATCAACGCCTCTTCGTTTACGCTTACGGGAGGCACTCCTTTGGGCGGCACTTATTCGGGCAACGGAGTCAGTGCCGGACAATTCAATCCGCAAACTGCAGGAGTGGGCAATCATGTAATTACCTATTCTTATACCGATGGAAACACTTGTTCGGGAAGCGCCACTACTACCATCACGGTTTTTCAAAATCCATCAGCCAATATTTTAACGCCACAGGGAACGGTCATCTGCTCAGGCAGCAGCGTTACGCTCGAAGCCGATTTGACTCCTAATGTTACCTACGAATGGTTTTTCAATACCAACAGCGTGGCAACAGGCAGCAGTTACAATGCTTCAGCCGTAGGCGATTATCAACTGAATGCCTCCACCGCTGATGGCTGCGAAGAATGGTCGGCTGTGCTATCGGTTACTGCTGGAACTACTCCGTCAACTCCAACACTCAGCGCTTCGGCTGCTGATTTCTGTCCGGGAAAAACGGTGAATTTAACGGCTGTGGTTCAGCCAAACGAAAGCATCGAATGGTTCCGAAACAACAATATTATCAGCAACCAAACCACAACAGGTTACACCGCTTTAACAGCGGGCGATTATTATGTGGAAGTAACCAATAACGATGGTTGCAAAGCGGCTTCGACAGTTGTAACATTGACAGAGTTGCCGGGCGTAACCGCTACTGTATCCGCATCGCTTCCGGCTTTTTGCCCTGATGTAACTACCATTACTTTAACCACTACCAATGCCTCCGGTGCCGATTATTTTTGGCGCGAAAGCGGAAATGATATTGCTTCTACTACTGCCAACACTTATGATGTAAACAGCAATGGAAACTACAGCGTGGTGATTGTGTTGCCCAACGGTTGCAGCGATACTTCGGCAAATCTTGTGCTCAACAATGCTTCCAACCCCGTAGTCAATATCAGCGCCAACAATACCACTATTTGTCAGGGAAGTTCTGCTACTATTACCGCCACCGCTATTTCGGGCGGCACCTATTCCTGGTTAAGAGACGGACAGGCTATTTCGGGTTCGGGCAATACGCTGAATGTTTCTCAATCGGGCGACTACAGTGTGGTAGTGGTGAGTGCGGAACAATGCACCGGAGTTTCCAATGATTTAACCATTACGGTGAATCCTCTGCCACAAGTGAGCATCAGCGCCACATCGAATCAGATTTGTCAGGGTAGCACCACTACCATTACCGCTACCGAAATTCCGGGTGCCACTTATGAGTGGTTCAGAAATAATACTTCGCTTGGCAGCGCAACGGTTGACAATTTTTCGATTAACGTAACTGATGCCGGCACTTATAGAGTAACGGTGAATGATGGCTGTGCGGCTACTTCAAATAATATCTCGCTTCAGGTTATATCGTTGCCGGGCAATGCCGGAAACATCAGTGGCTCTAATGATTTTTGTGCGGGCGAAAGCTGGAACTATTCTATTCCGCAGGTAACCGGAGCTACCGATTATTTTTGGGAAGTGATTCCTGCCAATGGCGGTTCGATTGGAAGCGGACAAGGCACCAGAAATGTTACGGTGAATTTTCTGAATCAGAATGTGCAGTTGAAAGTTACCCCGCGCAACGGGTGTGGCAACGGCAATGCTTCGACCAAAAGTGTAACGGTTGACAATTCGTTTTTCTGCACTGCAGGCGGCAATATATTATTTGGCGCGCACCCCACCAATACTTGTCAGGGCGGAACGGTAACCTTTTACAACTACACCGATGGTTCAGTATTTTTCGGCACTACCATCAGATGGAATTTTGGTGCTGGCGCCTCGCCTGCCACTGCCACCGGAAACGGGCCTCACACTGTTACCTATAATACTTCAGGATTAAAAGATGTTGCACTCGATTACGTTGATAATTTTTCAGGATTTTCGGTAGCAGGAGATGTTAAGTTCGATTACATCAATGTGAGCGGAAGCGTGAGCACTTCGCCCATTGCCGGCAATGATGTATTGAGCGTGTGTTCGGGAGTGATTGAAACTTACAGCGTGGATAATACGGTGGGTTCCACTTATCAGTGGACAGTTCCTTCGGGCGCGAGCATTCTTTCCGGGCAAGGCACTTCAGAAATCGTGGTGAGCTTCAGCGGAAGCGGGGGCAATATTACTGTTCGCGAAACCAACAGCGCCAATTGTCAGGGCGCACAACAAACATTATTTGTCGATTGCACCGTAGGCATCAGCTCTTTTGCTGCGGAAAATAATTTTAAAGTGAACGTGTATCCCAATCCGGCATCGGGCAGATTATTTGTTGAGTTGAATTTTTCAGAAAGCAGAAATTATCAACTCAGCATGTTTGATGTTTCGGGCAAATTGCTCAGGCAACAGCGTATTGCTGCCGAAAAAGGATTGCACATCGAGCCGGTTTCGCTCGAAAATATTTCCGCAGGTATGTATTGGTTGCGCATTCAAAGCGAAAATGTGGTGATAACGAAAAGGGTAGTGGTGCAATAGAGTAAAATAGTTTTTATTTGTTTTTTTAGGAAGGGCAACTCGCGAGAGTTGCCTTTATTGTTTTCAAATGGATTGATTTTTTTACATCGTTTATTCATTTAAAAATTCAAATGAATAATCTGGGTTAAAGTGTTCTTGCACAAATATTTATCTTTAGGAAACATTTCTTTCAACAAATGCCTTACTTATTACACAATCGTTAACCAAATTTCCAATAATCATGAAAAATCTACTTGCTGTTTTAGTTATTAATTGTTTGTTGGTTTCAGCTTCTTTCGCTCAGCAATTACTGAGAGGTCCTTACCAACAAAAGCAAACATCCACTTCCATTAACATTAAATGGCGTACCGACATTTCGAGCGATGCAAAAGTGTATTACGGAACCGATATGAACAATCTCAATCTGGTTGCCGAGCAAAACATTCTTATTCCTGATCATGAAGTTGAAGTAACAGGGCTACAGCCTTATACTAAATACTATTATCGAATTGAATCGAGTGGGATAACTTTGAGTGGTCCCGGAGCCGACCATTACTTTCATACAGCGCCTGTTCCCGGAACGGTGCAGCCTATCAGAATTTGGGCAATTGGCGATTTCGGAAAGGGAAACAACGGTCAGAAAGAATCGCGTGAGAGTTATGTAAACTTCACCGGAAACACCCATACCGATGTTTGGCTTTGGTTGGGCGATAATGCTTACAATGATGGCACCGACCAGGAATTTCAAAACAAAGTTTTTGAAAGCACTTATGGTTTCAATAGTTTGTTCACATATATGCACTTTTATCCTATTCCGGGAAATCACGACTACAATAGTGTTTGCGGCATCCCTTGTTTTAACGACCCCCTTACCCACGGAGGTCCTTATTATCAAATAGTTTCTGTTCACAAAAATGGTGAAGCCGGTGGTGTGCCATCAGGAACAGAATTGTATTATTCTTACGATTATGGCAATGTGCATTTTGTAGCGCTCAACTCAGAATTAGGTTCTCCGAATTCTGCACACGACTGGATAGGAGCATACACTTCGGCTGGCGCTCAAAATTCCCCCATGTTAGCTTGGCTTCGTCAGGATTTGGCAGCCAACAACAAGCCATTTGTTATTGCCTATTGGCACCAACCTCCTTTCTCAAAAGGCTCTCATGATTCTGACGACTTATGGGAAATTTACATGAAGGGAATGAGAGAAAATGTAATTCCGATTTTGGAAGAATATGGTGTTGATATAGTGCTCAACGGACACAGTCATGTATATGAGCGCTCATATCTTATCAATGGGCATTATGGAAGGTCAAATGATTTTAATCCTGCGGTGCATCTTGTTGATGGCACCAGCGGTAATGAGGCTTTGGGTGAAGCATATATTAAATACACAGATGGACCCGAACCTAACAAAGGCACGGTGTATGTAATTTCCGGAAATGGAGGCAGCAGCACCTCCAATCCTCCTTTTGCCAATACTGCTCATCCGGTGATGTATTTCAACGATGGCGGCAGCAATGTGTTTGGCACTTTTATTATGGATGTTCATGGAGATACCTTACGTGGTCAGTATCTCACTTCTGAAGGTCAAATCAAAGACCAGTTCACCATTATAAAACAATCTATTACTGGCATTCCGAACAGCTATGAATTCTTCAATAAAGTGAAAAACGTGAAGGTGATGCCGAACCCGTTCAAAGACAAAACGACCATTCAGTTTAATTTGCAGAAAGAAGCCGAAATAGAAGTGCAAATATTCAGCCTGGACGGCAAACAGGTGCATCAAGTGTTTCGTGGCAGACAAAAAAGCGGCAAATGCACTATTGCTCTCGATGCCGCAAAACTCGGTCTTACTCAAGGCAAATATATTCTCCGTATTTCCGATGGTGTGCGCGATTCGTTTGAAAGCGTGATTAAAGTAGAA
This sequence comes from uncultured Chitinophagaceae bacterium, assembly GCA_964518215.1. Taxonomy (GTDB): domain Bacteria; phylum Bacteroidota; class Bacteroidia; order Chitinophagales; family CAIOSU01; genus CAYSGX01. The sequence goes on along the minus strand of CAZFFP010000006.1, from coordinate 35,483 downwards.
TAATATTTACCACTTAAAAAAATATAAGGCGGCTTATCATATATAGATACAGCCGCTTTTTTATACAAATTACCCCGCTGAGATTTTTTCTCAGCGGGGTACCACATTCCTCATAACCAACCAGCCATTTCTTTTAGCTCAGCTTTACTTCTCTTTCTCCAATCACGTGTCCGTTCTGATAAATTTCTACTTTATATATTCCCGGATCATTGATGTGCTGAGTCCAATATATCAATACTCTTTTATTGGTTTTTGTCCAGTCAATATCGGCCTGACGGGTAATCATTACCGGCTCTGCGCCATTGGCAGTATTGATTAAGGAAGAACCGGCATCCGCCACCGAAATGGTTTCGCCTTTCGGATTAATAATGCGCACATACAAACTCAGTGTTCCGGGGTCTAAAATTTTATTTTCACCGGTTTCAAAACTGATACGCAGCCCTTCTGCAGCTTTTGCTTTCTTGGCGGTAACCTCCCTGCCAAACACACTTGTTTTCACGGCTTCCACATCTAACTTATCCAAAGACAGGAGCGAGCCAATTGCCACCTTATCGGCTAAGTGTTTGTTTTGCTCCGAAAGCTGTGTGTTTACCTGTTTTTCGCTGTTGAGTGCAGTGAAAAGATTTTGGTTTTCGTGGAGCAGCTTACCATTTTCCAAAGCAAGCAACTGAAGTTGTGCATTCAGGTCATTAATGGATTTTTCGTAACCGGTAAGCAGCGATTTTGCTTTGGAAAGTTCGCCCTGCGAAAGTTTATTTTTAGCCAGCAAACTCTCAATTTGTTTTTTTTGAGCCATTACTTCCGCTTGCTTTTGTTCGAGCAACTCATTGGTTTTCAAATGGTCGGCTTTCATTAATTCAAGCTCGGAATTGGTGTTTTCAAATGCCCAAGAAAGATGATTGAATTCATGCTCCAACAGCACCATTTCGGAGCCGATGTTTTCCTTGCTCGTCTTTTCAGACAGGTATGAGAAAAACGTGTAAGTGTTAACCAACAGCAGCGCTATTATAGCGCCAATGAACAAATTTTTTGTTCCTGTTCTTTTTTCATTTGCTTCCATGACGTTTGATTTTGGAGTTAAAAAATAATTTTTCAATCGCGATTGAATTAAATTCCCTGAACAGTATTAGAGAATGAAAAACTGTTGTGAAATAATTTGCAATGACTGTGCCAAAGGCAAAATCATAAGAACTATTGAAGTGGAATAATGCTTCTATTTTTATTTTTCTACTTAATTGCCGTATTATCTTTGTTGTCAGCTAGAATTATTACTCAGCGATTTATCCCCGCCACTTCATGCTCTTCAACTCGCTCGAATTTTTACTTTTCTTTCCAATAGTAATCATGCTGTATTATGCACTGCCCCACAAGCATCGCTGGGTTTTGCTGCTGTTGGCGAGTTATGTGTTTTATATGTGGTGGAAGGTGTCGTATGTGTTGCTCATCATTATTTCGACTTGTATTGATTATGTGGCGGCAATTGGCATAGAGCGCTCAAAGAGTAAGCGGCAGAAAAAACTATTACTTGCATTGAGTTTACTCACTAATCTGGGCATCCTTTTTTTCTTCAAGTATTTCAATTTCTTTAATGATTCGTTGTCTTCGATTTCCGGTTGGATGGGTTTTGCCTTTGAGCCATCGCTTTTAGATGTGTTGCTTCCGGTAGGCATTTCATTTTATACTTTTCAAACACTCTCATATACCATTGATGTATATCGGGGGCAGAAAAAAGCCGAGCGGCATTTCGGATATTTTGCTTTGTATGTTACTTACTTTCCGCAGCTGGTGGCAGGACCTATTGAACGGGCGAGCCGACTGTTGCCACAGTTGAGCGCACCACAAACGTTGAACGCTCAAAATGTTTCTCGCGGATTGAAACTCATTTTCTGGGGCATGTTTAAAAAAGTAGCAGTAGCAGATAATCTCTCGTCTTATGTTAATGAAGTGTTCAACAATCCTTTACAATATGAAGGGTTGCCGGTGATATTGGCATTAGTGTTTTTCAGCTTTCAGATTTACTATGATTTTTCGGGCTATTCAGATATTGCCATTGGCAGTGCACGTGTGATGGGAGTGGAGTTGATGCAAAATTTCAGACATCCTTATTTCGCGGTTTCGATTGCTGATTTTTGGCGCAGGTGGCACATTTCGCTGTCCACGTGGTTTCGCGATTACATATATATTCCCTTTGGCGGCAACCGGCACCACCATTATCGAAACATCATGATTACTTTCTTGCTCAGCGGATTATGGCATGGAGCCAATTGGACATTTGTGGTATGGGGCGGACTGCATGGTTTATATATGGTAGCTTCCGAAAAAATTCGGTCACTTAGGGAAAAGCCACTTACAACAACAGATAATTTGCAAACGGTTATTAGTGTTATCATCACTTATTTATTAGTGCTGTTCGCTTGGATATTTTTTCGCGCCAACAACATTAATGATGCCTTTCTTATTATTCAAAATATTTTTCCCAAACAATTTTCATTCGACCTCATCAATATTCTGAAAGATGGTTCGGGGCTGATTATTTTAATCGCGCTGCTTGTTGCGATGCAAGTCATTCATTTCATTGAAAGAAACGAAGCCATAATGCTGCAACTAGAGCGCAAACCAATAGCCATCAGGTGGAGCGTTTATTCCGCCATGCTTTGGGTATTGTTTCTTTATGGCAATTACAGTAAACAGGAGTTTATTTATTTTACGTTCTGAGAAATCGAAAAAACATCTGTTTTTACAAGCAATTATTTTCCGTGTTAAAATTCAAGTTGTAAATGCAACTTTTCGAGTAAATGATATCCGATATTGACTATTTTCCCATCAATTTACAACATTGAAAAAACACACCATCGAGGCAAAAAAAATCAAATTGAAGCACTATACAAGATGCTCTTAATGGCTTCTGCAACAGTAGGATTTTAGAAGAAGAAAAAAAACAAAACCACTTTCTTGGTTACACCACCATCTGTAAACTAAAAAAATGCTGCGAAACAACAAAAAATGTTGTTGCGCAAGCAATAGCCGATGATGTGCTTATTTTTGAGCAATTTTCAAAAACGAAACCATATTTTATTTTGTCTGCCAAAATTACTTTTCTCACCCGCCATTACCCTCCAAGCCCCAATATCAATGGCGAATCTATTTGCGATATGGTGCAATATCTCGAAGAGAATTTTGGTATCGAAAGCAACATTATAAGTATTGACCGCGAATTTGAAGGGGGCGGACAGCGGAGGCAACCTTCGGGAAAGGTGATTAAAATAAAAACCATTTATCAGGGCAGTAATGCACTATTGCGCTTCATCACTTTTTTATTAGACGGATTTCTTTTAGCACGAAAAGCAAAACAATATAAAGACACACTGATTATCGCTTCCACCAGCCCGCCCATGCTTCCTTTTTGGTGCGCGCTGCTTTTCGGGAAAAATATTCGCTGGGGCTTATGGACTTTCGATTTGTTTCCCGAAGGATTTCAGGCTACCGGTTTCATAAAAAAAAACAATCTTTTTTACCGTTGGGTAATTCGGAAAACTTATAGCCGTGCGCCCCAATTTCTGATTGCTTTAGGACCACAACAAGCAAAACATTTGCAGGTGCAATACAAAAAAATAATTCCGTTTTTAACGCTTCCTTGTGGGGTATTTTTTTATCAAAACAAATCTGAAGAAAAGCCCGCATGGTGGGAACCCGGTAAAATATTTTTTGGCTATTGCGGCAATGTTGCCGACCCGCACAATCCTGAATTTATAAAAGCCGTAATAGACTGTATTGATGCCGACAAACATCGTTTGGTTTTGGCATTGTATGGCAACAAGGCTGCCGAAGTAAAATCTTATGCCGAAGGAAAATCCGGAATCATCATTACCGACAATGTGCCCCGAAGTCAGTTGCATTTTATTGATGTGCATTTGGTTACGCTCCGAAAAGAATGGACACATATTGCAGTGCCCTCGAAAGCAGTGAGTGCGGTAATGTTGGGCGCTGCTGTTTTTTTTTGCGGAAGTATGGATAGCGACAATCATGCGTTGCTTCAAGAGGCAGGTTGGTTTATTGAAGAAGATGAAAATCTAAGAACATCTGCTTCAAAAATTATTTCGGAAATTACTTCTGAAGCCATACTGAAAAAGAAAAGCGCTACAGAAAACATCAGTGTTCAATTAAAAGATTTTGTTTTGAATACCTATCGTGAAATGGCGAAGAAAGTGCAATGAAAAAATATTGAACCACACCCATATATTTTTGTAAACTTAAAAGCAAAGTTTTGAAAGGATTTTTAGCAGGACGCAGCCCGTTTTTTCAGTTTTTCTTTTTGATTGTATTGTGGTTTTTGTGCTATACAGCCGTTAACATGTTGCTCGCTGCCGGATTAATTTCTTTTTACGGACTTGAGAGTGTAGAAGCCGTTTCGGAAAAACTGCTTTCGGGTAGTTTACCCGCCAAGTTTTTAAAAATGATGCAAATCTTTATGTCGCTCGGAGCTTTTTTAGTGCCGGCAATAATGTTTGCATATTTTATCGGAGACAAACCTGCCGGCTATCTGGGAGCCACGGGAATGCCCGCAGTTTTTTTGATATTGCTTTGTTTGTTCATAGTGCTCAGCGCAGCTCCATTTATTTTTTCGATGCTCGAACTGAATCAAAAAATGCAATTGCCATCTTTCCTTTCGCAGTTGGAGCAGTTTTTATTTGAAAGCGAAAAAAAACAGGAGGCGGTTTTAAAATCACTGCTGCAAATGCATTCGTGGCAATCGTTTGTGCTCAACTTCATCATGGTAGCAATTATTCCTGCTTTAGCTGAAGAATTTTTCTTCAGAGGCGCTATGCTTCAGGTACTCACATCATTGTATCGCAATGTGCATTTGGCAGTGTTCATGACTGCCATAGTTTTCAGTTTTATTCATTTTCAGTTTTATGGATTTTTACCCCGATTGTTTCTGGGAATTTTGTTTGGCTATTTGTTTGTTTGGTCGGGCAATATCTGGTATCCGGTAGCGGCACATTTGTTTCATAACGGTGCGCAGGTAGTGGTGCTGTATCTGTATCAGAAAAATGTTACTCGGGTCGATATTGAAGCCGAAACTTCCATACCGCCTATGTTGGCATTGGGGGCTACCGCCATTTGTTTTTATTTGCTCTCGGTGTTTTACAAAAACACGGGAAGTAAAGTTTAAAATCGTTTGTGATTTCATTATGCATTTGTCTGAGTGGAAACAAAAAAATAAGTTCTTTACCTTGTTGCCAATCACAGAATATAACTGAATAATTCTTCTAAGATTGACTCAAAATTAGTAGGCTATCAAACAAAATAAAATGCTTACACAGGCAAAGAGCAACAGATAAAAAAGTAGCTTTGCCCCGATGAAAAAAATACTCGGCATTTCTGCTTTCTATCACGACTCTGCCGCTGCCATAACTATTGGCGGAAAAATAGTTGCCGCTGCGCAGGAAGAGCGGTTCACCCGTGAAAAACATACGCCCGATTTTCCGGTAAATGCCATCAAATATTGTTTGGAAGAAGCCGGTCTTGAAATTGACGAGTTAGATGCCGTAGTTTTTTACGATAAGCCCCTGCTCAAATTCGAGCGATTGTTGGAAACCTATTATGCCTTTGCACCCAAAGGATTGGTTTCTTTTCTGAAAGCCATTCCCGTTTGGCTCAACGAAAAAATGTTTTTGAAAAAACTCATTTACGATGGGTTGAAAGAAGTAGGCGCTTATAACAAAAAACAAGTGCGCTTGCTGTTTCCCGAACATCATTTATCACATGCCGCAAGCGCGTTTTTTCCTTCGCCTTATGAAACCTCTGCCATACTCACCATTGATGGCGTGGGCGAATGGTGCACCGCCTCTATCGGGTTGGGCAAGAGAGGCAACATCAGCATTCTGAAAGAACTGAATTTCCCACATTCGGTGGGTTTGCTCTACAGCGCGTTTACTTACTATCTGGGCTTCACCGTCAATTCGGGCGAATACAAGCTGATGGGCTTAGCGCCTTATGGCATTCCCGGCTCGGAAGAAACAGAAAAGTTTGTCGAGTTGATTAAAAAAGAATTGGTGGACATTAAGCCCGATGGTTCGATATGGCTCAATCAAACTTATTTCAATTACGCCACCGGGTTGCGCATGGCGCACGACCATAAGTGGGAAAAACTTTTCGGATTCAAAAGGAGAGATGCCGAAGAAGAATTGCAGCAACACCATTGCAATATGGCGCTTGCCATTCAGCAGGTAACCGAAGAAATAGTGTTGAAGATGGCAACCGAAGCGCAAAGGCTCACAGGAGCAGAAAACCTCTGCATGGCAGGTGGTGTGGCGCTGAACTGTGTTGCCAACGGAAAACTTTTGAAAGCAGGAATTTTCAAAAACATTTACATACAACCCGCTGCAGGCGATGCCGGTGGCGCTCTCGGTGCGGCATTAGCGGCAAGCCACATGTATTTTGATGAAGAAAGAAAGGTGAGCCACAAGCATGATTCCATGTCAGGCTCTTATCTCGGTCCTTCATATTCAGATAAAGAAATTGATTTGATGTGCCGCAAAGTGAAAGCGGTTTATATTCAATACGCCAACGAAGAATATCTCTGCAAAGAAATGGCTTCAAAAATTGCCGAAGGAAATGTGTTAGGCTGGTTTCAGGGCAGAATGGAATTTGGTCCAAGAGCATTGGGCAACCGCAGCATTTTAGGCGATGCGCGCAATGCCGACATGCAGAAAAAACTCAACCTCAAAATCAAATACCGCGAAGGGTTTCGCCCTTTTGCGCCATCGGTGCTGAGCGAAGAAGTGAGCGATTATTTTGAATTGGAAACCGATTCGCCTTACATGCTTTTGGTAGCTCCGGTAAAAAACGAAAGACGGAAGTCGCTTCCTCAAAATTATCACAAACTGCCTTTGTGGGACCGGCTCTATTTTCAGCGCAGCGATATTCCTTCTATTACGCATCTCGATTTTTCTGCCCGCATTCAAACGGTTCATAAAGAAACCAATCCGCGCTATTGGAATTTGCTTCAGGCATTTAAACAACAAACCGGCTATGGCTTGCTGGTGAATACGAGTTTCAATGTTCGGGGCGAACCGATGGTTTGCACGCCTCACGATGCCTACCGTTGCTTCATGAGCACCGAAATGGATTATCTGGTGATTGGTAATTTTGTGTTCAACAAAACCGAACAACCCGATTGGCAGAACAAAGAAAAGTGGATGGTAAAATTTAAAGCCGATTGAGAACGGAATTTTCAATTCCTTGTTGGTATTCTTTTCAAAACAAAATGTATTTGCTCCGATGAATAAAAAACAACAATTGCAACAACTTCTTGAAAAACGCATTCTTGTTCTGGATGGTGCTATGGGAACCATGATTCAACGCTATAATCTTGAAGAAAAAGATTTCAGAAATGAATCATTGCAGCAACATACCAAATCGCTCAAAGGCAACAACGATTTACTTTCCATTACGCGCCCCGATATTATTCTTGCTATTCACAAAGAATATCTCGAAGCGGGCAGCGATATAGTTGAAACCAACACTTTCAGCGGCACTACCATTGCGCAAGCCGATTACGGTTTGGAGCATTTGGTGTATGACATCAATTACGAAAGCGCAAAAATTGCGCGACAGGCTTGTGATGAATACACGGCTAAAAATCCCGACAAACCTCGCTTTGTAGCCGGTGCGATGGGACCCACCAACCGCACGGCATCTATCAGCCCCGATGTCAACGACCCGGGTTTTCGCGGCATCAGTTTCGATGAATTAGTAAAAGCATATCGAGAGCAGTCCGTGGCTTTGCTCGAAGGCGGAGCCGATATTCTTTTGGTAGAAACAGTATTCGACACGTTGAATGCCAAGGCTGCATTGTATGCCATCATGGAATTGTTTGAAGAGCAGCCTGAAATGGAAGTACCTGTGATGATTTCGGGAACCATTACCGATGCCAGCGGAAGAACTTTGAGCGGACAAACCACCGAAGCGTTTTTGATTTCGGTGATGCACGCGCCTTTGTTGAGTATTGGATTAAACTGTGCCTTAGGCGCATCTGCCATGCGGCCATATTTGCAGATTCTTTCGCAACAGGCAACCTGTTATGTGAGCGTTTATCCCAATGCGGGCTTGCCCAACGAAATGGGACAATATGACGAAACCCCGGAAATTATGGGCGCTCAGGTAGAAGAGTTTTTGAAAGAAGGATTGGTAAATATTTTAGGTGGATGCTGCGGCACCACTCCCGAGCATATCAAAGTAATGGCAGCATTGGCTGCTAAATATGAGCCGAGGAAAATCAGCCGAATGACAACTTCAATAACTGCTAGTTGATATAAACATGAAAAAACAATTAGACATGGTTCGCCAATGGCATCGCTCGTTTGGTGTGTATGCCGAAGAACAGCCGCGCTGGGATATTCCTTCGGAAGTAGTGAAATTGCGAACCAATATTCTGCACGAAGAAGTGAAAGAATATGAAAAGGCCGCTACCGAAGAAGACCTCAGACAGGTAGCTAAAGAATTAGCCGATATAGCCTACACGCTTTTCGGAACGGTGGTGGCGCATGGTTTGCAAGAGGTGTTTGAGGAAGTTTTCGATGAAGTGCATCGCTCCAACATGTCGAAACTCGATGATAACGGTAAGCCCGTGTATCGCGAAGACGGTAAAGTTTTGAAGTCGAAAAATTTCAAACCGGCAGACTTATCATTTATTAGTGAGTAAATGAACCGGCAGAAAAAACTTTAATTTTTTTATCTTCACGCCCGATGAAATATAAACGCATTCTTCTAAAATTGAGTGGCGAATCGCTCATGGGCAACAAACAATTCGGCATTGATTCGCAAATAGTTTCACAATACGCAAACGACATTAGAGAAATTGCAGAGAAAAAGGTGGAAATAGCCATCGTGATTGGCGGAGGCAATATTTTCAGAGGCTTACAGGCAGAACACAACGGCATTGACCGCGCCCAGGGCGATTATATGGGCATGTTGGCAACCGTCATCAACGGCATGGCATTGCAGAGCGCTTTGGAAAAAGCAGGCTTATATACCCGCCTCATGAGTGCTATTAAAATGGAAGAAATCTGTGAGCCGTATATCAGGCGCAGAGCCATCAGGCATTTGGAAAAAAACCGTATTGTAATTTTCGGAGCGGGCACCGGCAATCCATATTTCACTACCGACACAGCAGCATCGTTGCGCGCTATCGAAATTGCAGCCGATGTTATTTTGAAAGGTACCCGCGTAGATGGCGTTTATACTGCCGACCCTGAAAAAGACCCGAATGCCGTTAAATACAATACCCTTTCATTCAAGGATGCACTCGCCAATAAACTTAATATTATGGATTTAACAGCCTTCACCTTGTGCGAAGAAAATTCCATTCCGATATTGGTGTTCGATATGAATAAACCCGGCAATTTGATGCGGGTGATGGAGGGCGAAAACATAGGCACCTTAGTTTCAAACTGAAAAATATCTTTATTATGAGCGATGACGTTCAGTTATATCTTGATGAAGCCAAAGAATCCATGAGTAAAGCGCTGCACCATCTCGAAGATGAATTGGTGAAAATTCGCGCAGGAAAAGCCAGCGCTCAAATGCTCGATGGCATTTCGGTGGACTATTACGGAGTTGCCTCTCCTATTGCTAATGTCGCTACGGTTTCTACACCCGATGCCAAAACCATCAGCATTAAGCCCTGGGAAAAGAAAATGCTCGAAGCCATTGAAAAAGCGATTTTCGCTTCCAATATCGGTCTTACTCCTATGAACGATGGCGAAAGCATCCGTATCATTCTGCCACCGCTTACCGAAGAAAGAAGAAAAGATTTGGTAAAAAAATCAAAAAGCGAAGGAGAACTTGCCAAAATTGTTATCAGAAACATCAGGCGCGATGCCAACGAAGCCATTAAAAGTTTGCAAAAAGACGGACTTCCGGAAGATGATGTGAAAGAAGGTGAAACCCGAGTGCAAAACCTTACCAACGATTATATAGCCAAAATTGAAAAGCTGTTAGAAGCCAAAGAAGTAGATATCATGAAGGTTTAATAGCCCATATTTCGGTTTAAAACCCTTTATTAATAAATTCAGTGGTCTTGATGTCATTAAGTTTCAGCCTGATTATTAAAACTTTACATGGCCCTAATATTAAATTTCAAAAAAATTCTTTGGACTAAATTTTTATATGCAACTTTACGGTTCATTTTATAATTCTTTAATTTTTTTCCAATGAAAACAGGCACAGTTAAATTTTTCAACACCTCCAAAGGCTTTGGTTTTATCGTTGACGATGAATCAGGCAAAGAAGTTTTTGTTCATGTTTCAGGTTTGAAACAAGATGTAAAAGAAGGCGACAAAGTTTCCTTCGAAGTTGAACAAGGCAAAAAAGGACCTAATGCAATAAACGTTCGTTTAATGTAATTAGAATTGAAGCATAGTAAATGCTCAAGAACACACGATGCCGGCCCGAAATGGTCGGCATTTTTTATTTCTTAGATAGCTTATCCTGTCAAACTCTAAAAGCAAATCTATACACATGCAATTCGACAAAAGCTACGATACAAAAAACATCACAAAACCCTATACACAACATTTGGCAAAAGGCTGAAGCCATCATTGTTTCAAAATAGCCTTGCAAATGTCTTTCACTAATGTCGGGCCGGCATAAATAAAACCTGTATATAGCTGAATCAATGTAGCGCCCGATGCCATTTTTTTTCTTGCGTCAGCAGCATTCATAATTCCTCCAACTCCTACAATTGGAAACCTCCCATCTGATTTTTGTTTCAGATAATCAATCACATAATTTGATTTATCTGCCAAAGGTTTTCCGCTTAAACCACCTATACCCAAAGTTTCTAAAACTGTAGGAGGCGTTTTCAATCCTTCTCTCGAAATAGTAGTATTAGTGGCTATTATGCCGTTGATTTTCGTTTGATTGACAATATCAATAATATCATCCAATTGAGATTCATTTAGGTCGGGAGCTATCTTTAGTAAAATAGGTTTGGGTGTTGGCTTTTGCAGATTGAGTTTCTGCAATTGGTTTAGAATATGAAGGAGGGGTTCTTTGTCTTGCAAGGCTCTCAAGCCGGGTGTATTGGGTGAACTTACATTTACCGTAAAATAATCTACCACGTCAAATAGTGCGGTGAAGCATATCTCATAATCATCTACTGCTTTTTCATTCGGAGTATTTTTGTTCTTGCCAATATTGCCCCCGATAATGATGTTTTTCGGACGATGTCTCAAGCGCTCTGCCACTGCCTGTACACCATCGTTGTTGAAGCCTAAGCGGTTTATCAGGGCGGCATCTTTGGGCAACCTAAACAATCTTGGTTTTTCATTGCCTGATTGTGGTAAAGGAGTAACTGTGCCTACTTCAATAAACCCGAAACCGAGGCAGGCAAGGTCATGCATGTAAACAGCATTCTTGTCGAACCCCGCTGCTAAACCTACCGGATTGGGAAATTCCAACCCGAACAAGCTAACTTTTAATTTTTCATTATTAACACAAAACCAAGCTCGGCAAATATTTTTTGCAAAAGGAATTTTTAGCAGCACCCGAAACAATGTGAGTGTGAAATAATGTGCCCGCTCGGCATCTAACAAAAAAAATAATGGTCGGAGAAAAAATTGATACAACTAAGAAAGTTTTTTTGCAAAAGTAGTTTTAAAAGAATTTTAAATAGCCGAACTACTGCTTTGAATACAACAATCAAGTTATTTTTTTTCTCTAGGGCTCTCTGTGCAGCAATTCCTCTAAATATTTTTGGCGATTTTTTTTGGTAATAAAAACCTGACTCACCCAAAGTGTAATGCCGTGATAGTGTTGATATGAATACTGTTTTGCCAAAGGAACATAACGATACATATACCCAAACTGAAAAGTTATTGTTTCAAGTTCATAACCCAACATAACCCATGTTCTATTCTGGTCTAAATTGTTATTGAAAATATTTTTCCCGAAATTGATTAATACTTCATTTCCAATCGTAATGAACGGTATCTTCTTACCCAATATACTTCCTATCAGGGGTCTTCTGATGCTGGTCATGAAGCGAAGCCGATGGTTAAATGCATAACCCGATACTAATTGTTCATCTGCAATATTCTGCCGGAAACGAGCATCATACCTCACCCGATGATGCACCTGGTATTTTTGCCCTACCGAAAAATTAAACACCAACTGTGCCCAAGGGCGGTGTTCTGGCCTTATAAGTTTATTTGAAAAATTTGGCGATAAAAATAGCCACGCATATCCTCCGGTTGCTGTTATTTGTTCGTTTAAATGTGCGGACAAACCATGCCTGCCAATAAAAAATGAACCCGGAACATAGTGCGCATCGTTCCAAAGCGATAATATGGAATGTATTCTTGTAGAGGAGATATAGCCGCCCCAAGGCTGAGCATTGTGAAGGTGGGTTTTGGTTTGCGAAAAAACGTTTTGAAAAGAAAACAGAAGGAATGCTACATATAAATATTTCAGAAAGCGAAGTTGTAAAAACAATAATGATTTGTCACTAAACAATTAGTTGATTTTTTATAAGGCATCCAAACTTCAAGAATGATATTTCTAAAAATTATTTTCTCTTATCTACCGCTACAAATTGTCGCTCGGTTTGTCCGGTATAAATCTGGCGTGGACGACCTATGGGTTGATTTTGCTCAACTAATTCTTTCCATTGTGCAATCCATCCGGGTAAACGACCTAAAGCAAACAGCACCGTAAACATATCTACGGGGAAGCCCATAGCGCGATAAATAATTCCCGAATAGAAATCTACATTAGGGTATAATTTTCTTTCCACAAAATAAGGGTCTTTTAATGCTACCTCTTCTAATTTTTTGGCAATTTCGAGAATCGGGTCATTCACGCCTAATTTATTTAAAACATTATCGCAGGCGGTTTTGATAATTTTTGCACGGGGGTCGAAATTTTTGTAAACCCGGTGTCCAAAGCCCATCAGGCGGAATGGATCGTCTTTAGATTTTGCCTTATCGATAAATTTCTGAACATTGCCGCCATCGGCTTTAATGGCTTCGAGCATTTCAATAACTTCCTGATTGGCTCCTCCATGCAAAGGTCCCCAAAGCGCAGCAATACCGGCAGCTACAGAAGCGTAAAGATTCGATTGAGACGAGCCTACCAAACGAACGGTTGAAGTAGAACAGTTTTGCTCGTGGTCGGCATGAAGAATCAATAATTTATTCATGGCATCTACCAACACCGGGTCGTTTACATATTCTTCGGTAACGTGCCCGAAAGCCATGTATAGAAAATTTGAAACGTAGTCTAAATTGTTTTTAGGATAATTCACCGGATGTCCTACGGCTTTCTTCATAACCATTGCCACTAATGTGGGCATCTTAGCCAAAAGGCGATGTACGGTTAGCATTTTTTTATCTGTCGGACGATTGGGGTCTAACGACTGCGGATAAAATGAAGACAAAGAAGACACCATAGCAATCAGAATTCCCATCGGGTGAGAATTGGTGGGATAGGCATCGAAAATCTTTTTCATGTCTTCATGCACCAAAGTATGTCTGGTAATAGTAGTGCAAAAGTTGTCGTATTGTTCTTTGGTAGGCAATTCGCCATGCAACAACAAATAAGATACTTCCATGAAGTCTGATTGCTCTGCCAACTGTTCGATAGGATAACCGCGATAGCGCAAAATACCCAACTCTCCATCTAAAAAAGTGATGGCGCTTTTGGTCGCTCCGGTATTTTTGTATCCGGTATCCAATGTAACGTACCCGGACTGGTCGCGCAGTTTGGAAATGTCAATGGCAGGTTCATTTTCCGTTCCGGTAAAAACAGGGAGTTCGTAGCTTTTGTCTCCTAATTGAAGTTTTGCTTTTTCAGACATAATATTGAAAATATGGGTTGTTGTATAATGAATGGAATACCCACAAAACTAACATTTGTGCGGTTATTCTGAAACAAACCACTCAAGTATTTTTGAAAACACAGGCGATTTTAAACAAAAGCACCATGAGAATTTTACTTTTTTGAAGTATCTGTAAGCAACTTCAAGCTTTGCCTTACAATGTCGCCCATTGATTTGCATGTATTGAAAATATCATTCTTATAATGCGTGCTCATTTCACGGCTCAACTGCAATACTTTTTCTTTCGGAGCAATTTCATCTTGGCTCATCACATCGAGCAAATGGTTCAGCCGGTGGCGCGAAGTGGTGCTGCGCTGCGCAATTAATGTGCGCTCTTCTTTTTGATATTGTTCAATATTATCCTTGCTCAGGCGACTTAAGGTCAGCTCTACCAACGCAATGTTTTCTTTAAAAAACTGTGGCAGATATAAAGTGCGTTTGCCTTCATAACTCTGTTGGTCGAAATCAATGGCGCGGATTCGAAACTGCACTTCTTCAAAATCGGGAGTGATATCAAATACATAATTATAGGAGCGCATGTCGCCCAACAAGCGCACAAAGCAACGCTCGTTAAATTTCACAAATTCTTTGGCTACCCGCACTTTGTTGAATTCGGGATTTTGCAAATGAAAAAGAATAAACTGGTCGCCCGGAACGCCCGCAATATGTTCTTCTATGAGCGTAAAGTCATCTACAAAATAATTGATGCGAGAAGGAGAAAGAATATGTTCCAGTTCCAAACCATAAATGCGCGAAGCGTCTGCCTGTTTAATATAGAAGTAATCGTAATTATCGTTAAAGTCGTTGACTATTTTGATACGGAAAGGATTGGAATTTCCAAAGGTGCAGTAATCCACCCGTTCCACATGCAGATGTTTATGAACAGAAGTGTCGCCACCGGTTTTCAAAATAGAATAGATGTGTTTCAATCCATCGTGCAGATATTCTTTATCGCCCGGATTGTATAAGGCGGCTTCCCATAAAGTATCGTTGCCTTTTTTATCGTGAATAGCAAAACTGCCCTGAAAATTTTTGAGGTCGGCATAACTCACGGGCAAATTGATTTCGCGATTGAACTCTTCGAGATACGCTCTCAAATCATTTTTAACCTTATAAATAATTTTCTTTTTGCTGATGGCCTGTTGCTGAAACTGACGGGGAATTTTCATGATGTGAAATTAAATGATAATCACCTGCTTCAACTTCGCTCCGCAGCAGCCCTTTGCAGTCGGTCGTTCACTGCTCTTCCCAGGCCTTCATTCGGAATAAATTCAGTAAGGATAATATCCAAATGGCGCTCATCTAATTTGCGCAGGTAAGCAAAAATATTTCTGGCAGCCTCATCAGTATCGCCTTTAGGCGAAAGGTCTATGGTGCAAACTATATCGTCAGACAAAATGCCTTTTGCAAAAGACAATACTCCGATTTTATTGCCCCGATATTTTGCAATGTTTGAAGCAATGTTGCCTATAATCACTTTGGCTTTGGGAGCATAATGTGAAACAAGCATTCCGGGGGCTTCGGTGATTTCAGTATTTATAATTGTTTCTGTTTTGCCCACTACTGCTTCTATTTTTTCCAACGACAAGCCCCCCAAACGAAGAATAAAAACTTTATCGTCCGCTACTTTTACAATGGTAGATTCAATGCCCACAGAACATTTTCCGCCATCTAAAACATATTGAACTTCTTCGCCTAATTGCTGTAATACATGGTCGGCTTCGGTAGGGCTGATATATCCGGAGGGATTGGCGCTTGGCGCAGCCAATGGAAAGTGGAGCGTTTTCAATAATTCCAATGTAAGGTCATGATTAGGCACTCGGATGGCAACCGTATCGTTGCCGGCAGTAACAATATCGGGAACTAAATCGCTTTTGGGCAATACTAATGTGAGTGGTCCGGGCCAAAATTTTTGCGCTAATATTTTCGCTTTTTCAGAAAATATTTTCGTGAGAGGTGCGGCTGCTTCAACGTCTGCCACATGTAAAATCAACGGATTGAATGCCGGACGATTTTTCGCTTTGTATATTTTTAATACAGCATCGGTATTGAATCCGTTAGCGGCTAATCCATATACTGTTTCAGTTGGAATTGCCACTAATTCGCCCGCAGCTAAAAACTGTTTGGCTAATGCTATGTCGGTGCCTTTTTTCAATGTTAAGCAAAATTAGACATTGAATAATGGTTTACAATTTTGGTTGAAAATGAATTTAATTCAGTTCGTAATTTTATTCTACATTTATGGACAAACCTTTTAATATTGTTAGCTTTCATTTATTTCAACAAAAGAAACTCGGTTGATTCATCGGTAACTTTGAACCCATTATGTCGCTGACATCCAACACTCTTTTTGCAGAACGCTACAAATTGCTGCAACGTGCGGGCACTACCGATATGTCGGAATCGTGGAAAGCGGAAGATGTAAAAACAAAGTCGGTGCATACCATTAAACTTTGCGCTGAAGCCAACGATGCTTTTGCCGCATCGCAACTACTCAAGGAATATTTATTGCTGTCGCAAATCAGGCATCCGCATTTATTGACCCCTTTGCATTATGACGAATGGCAGGGCTATTCCTACATGGTGTTTCCACATGCCGATGGTGGCTCGTTAAAAACATTCATACAACAGGAAAAGAAATTTTCAGAAGCTGAAGCGGTTCAAATCATGCAATCGCTTGCATCGGGTTTGGCGGCTTTGCATCATGAAAAAGTTTTGCACCGAAATATTTATCCTGCCAATATTTTTATTGTTCAGCAGCAATTTGTGTTGGGACCGTTTAAAAGGCAAAGTGAAATTTCTCCCGAACAGCAGCAGGCTTATTTGCCATACATGGCTCCCGAAATGCTGAATGAGCAACCCCATTATGAAACTTCGAGCGATGTGTTTGCTTTGGGCGTTTTAATGCATCAATTATGCACAGGAAGTCTTCCGTGGGAAGGCTTGGGTGGCATTGCTTTGCTCAAAGGAGCGCAAGTCCCAAGACTTCATGGCGACTTTTCCCCGGCATTTAAAAAAGTTGTTGCCGACTGCATGAGCGTTCAACCGGAGGAACGACCTTCGGTAGAAATGCTGTGTGTTTTTTCTCCTGAAAAAAATATCGTAGTGGAGGCAGCAACTACTACTGTTGCTGTTCCGCCATCTGCTTCTGAAACTTTACCAAATCATGCCGCTCCTGTTTCCGCTTCAGAACCAACAACACAAAATCAAAACCCCAAAAGACAGGAAAGACAACTGATATTTTTTGCAATAATATTGGTGGGTGTCGTAGCCGTTTATTCGATGATTTTTTTGAGAAAAAATCATCAGCCTATTTCAGAAAATATAACTGCCGAAACCCAACAATCTTCCAATGTGCCTGAATTGGTTTCAAACATTCAGTTGCCTGCAAATAATTCTGAAAAAGAAATGGCATTGGCTAACGATCAAGCCGGGAAAAAGGAAACCCAGAAAATAACACCGGTTAAGAAGAAATCTAAAAGAGATTATTCGGTATTTAGGAATCAACATGGATTATACGGGTTCAAAGGTCCTGATGGGAATATTATTGTGTCGCCCATGTTTGAAGATGTGTATGAATTTCATGAAGGTGTAGCTACGGTAAAATTCAACGGACTTTGGGGGTTCATAGATGTAAATGGTAATTGGATAGTGAAACCGAAGTTTACCAGCGCATCAATATTTCAAAGCGGAATAGCCAATGTGTCGGAAAACGGTAAATCATACTACATTAATAAATACGGCAACTGTGTGGACGAGTGCGGCACGCTGACTCAGTGGTAATTTAGTATTCACTTTACGTTACACTCCATTACTTTTTCTTCGCGAATAAAGCCTTCGAGCAAATCGCCTTTTTGCACTTCACCAACTCCGGCAGGTGTGCCGGTATAAATTAAATCGCCTTTTTGCAAAGTAAAAAATGAAGAAACATACGATATGATTCTTTTGAACGAAAATATCATGTCATCACTGTTGCCCTGCTGAACCAATACTCCATTTTTTTTCAAAGAAAACAATATAGAATCCGAATTTGAAAAATTACTTATATCAATAAATTTTCCTGCAACGGCTGAGCCGTCAAATGCTTTGGCAATTTCCCAAGGCAAGCCTTTGTCTTTCAGTTTTGCCTGAATATCGCGCGCGGTAAAATCAATGCCAACAGTAAGGGCATCGAAATATTTATGTGCAAATTTTTCCTGAACATGTTTGCCGTGTTTCGAAATGCGCAATACCAATTCACATTCATAATGAATGGAAGAAGAAAAATCGGGATAAAAGAAATCGGCTCCATCTTTCAGCAAAGCAGTAGCAGGTTTCATAAAAATTACCGGCTCGGTGGGCACTTCATTGTTGAGTTCGCGGGCATGAAGCGCATAATTTCTGCCTACACAAAATATTTTCATAAGGTTGGTTTTATTTCAGTTATTAAAATTCGGTTTCTAAAAAACGATGGATGATTGCAGCACATTTTTCAGTGTCTTCGAGCATGCCCATGTGTCCTGTATCATCGAGCAAATGTATTTCAGAAACAGGAGCCAAAGAACACATTTGGAGACTCCATTGATAAGGAATAGCATTATCCTGTTTGCCTATAATGAGCAGCACGGGAACATCGAGTTGTTTCATGATGGCGCTGCGGTCTTTTCTGTTTATCATTGCATAACATGACCCAATGAGCGATAGTGGAGAATACTTTGCCGCTTGCTTTTTTATTGCAGCCACTTGTGCCGGATTTTTATCATAAAATGCGGGAGCAAATAAAGTGCTGTACAATTCATTTACAAATAATTCCGAGCCATTTTTTTCGATAAACTGAATCACTTTTTTTCTGCCTGTTTTCTTTTCTTCATCGTCTGCATAAGGATGCGAATGAAAAAAACACAACTTAGACGTTTTTCCGGGAAATTTTTCTGCAAATGCCAATGCGGTGTATCCGCCCATGGAATGCCCCACCAAATGAATGCTTTCAATTTTCTCTTGCTGAAGTATTTCGTTCAAATATTCGGCATAAAATTCTATCGAGACATTTTCAGGCTCAATATTGAATCCGGAATTTCCATAGCCCGGCAAATCGGGGACAATGATTTGGTATTTTTTCGGAAGCCAATCCATCAGTTGTTTCCACACCATTGCTTCTCCACAAAATCCATGAACCAGCATCAGGGGTTTGCCGCTGCCCGATATAAAATACCTGCAAACGGTATTTTGGAAGGTGATGAATTTTTCAATCATTGCTATAAAATTACTGGGCAATCAAAAATTAGAAATATCGGCAACCAAGAGTATAATATATTGGGGTGGCAGGATTCGAACCCGCGATCACTTCCTTTAAAAGGTAACGTGTATTTAAACTATGCTGCATCTCAAAATAACAGCGAACAAAAGTCAGCATTTTTTGCTTGATGCTGAAATTTTCTAAATGCAAGAACTTTCATCATAGTTAAAGGCTGCGCAAAATCATAAATTTTAAAACCCGCCAAAAAATCATACTTTTGCGATTGACTTAAACGGTCGGATGGCCGAGTGGTTAGGCTCAGCTCTGCAAAAGCTGCTACAGCGGTTCGAATCCGCTTCCGACCTCAAAAGAATTCAACCCTTATAGTTTAATACTGTAAGGGTTTTTATTTTTAAAAGAAAATTAAAACTTAATACATACTTAGTCAGGCAGTTACAAATGCTTTTATCCTTCGATATGGTGTCCCTGTTTTTTACGCAGCAGGAAAATTCAGAATGATATTTTCAGACTTTTGAAACAGTATCGGAGGCGAGGTAAGTTCAGATTACCACAATACTAAAATAATTATTGCTTGCAAGAAATAATTCATAACTCTTGCTATATTAGCTTTGCCTCATGCGTAAAAAAGAATTGTTCGATACGGTTTTAGAAATACTTTCTAAAAAATTTCCGCAGGCAGAAACCGAATTGCATCATAATAATCCATACGAATTGTTGGTGTCGGTCATTCTATCGGCACAATGCACCGATAAGCGGGTGAACATGGTTACACCCGCCTTGTTCGAGCGATTTCCAACGCCACAGGCATTAGCAAAAAGTCATTTCGATGAATTATTTTCTTATATCCGCAGCATCAGCTATCCCAACAACAAAACCAAACACTTGCTGGGTATGGCGGAAATGTTGGTGCAACAACATTTGGGCGAAGTGCCTTCCACTGTAGAAGCATTAATGAAGCTGCCGGGCGTTGGCAGAAAAACCGCTCACGTCATTACTTCTGTATTATTCGAGCAACCCAATTTGGCGGTAGATACTCATGTACATCGCGTTTCTGCCCGCATCGGGCTTACGCAGAGCGCCAAAACTCCTCTGCAAACCGAACAACAATTGATCAAGTATATTCCGAAGGAAATAATACCCGAAGCACACCACTGGCTTATTTTGCATGGGCGCTATACGTGTATTGCGCGCAATCCCAAATGTGCTTCCTGCGAATTAAAAAATGTTTGTAAATATTTTCAGCAACAAGAGAAGAAAAAACCTTCAAAAAAACTATCTTCACGCAACGGAAGTCAGAAATAGGAAGTCAGATTTCAGAAGTGAGATTTTATTTAGCTTTTGAAATTTCTTTACTACAAACATCGCAATTTGACTTCTGCATTCTAAAATTCTAAAATCAAAAACCTATGTCAGAAATTAAAGACCAAAAAGAAAAACTCAAAGCCCTGCAGCTTACAGTTGACAAACTCGAAAAAATATACGGCAAAGGCGCTATCATGAAATTAGGCGATGAGCGCGTGGTGCAAACCGAATCGTTTTCGACCGGCTCCTTAGGCTTAGATATGGCGCTGGGTATTGGTGGCTTTCCCAGAGGAAGAATCATTGAAATTTACGGACCTGAATCTTCCGGAAAAACCACTATTGCCATTCATGCCATTGCCGAAGCGCAAAAGAAAGGCGGTATTGCCGCTATTATTGATGCCGAGCATGCTTTCGATAAAGCCTATGCGCAGAAATTAGGTGTAGATGTAGAAAATCTGCTTATCTCCCAGCCCGATGACGGAGAGCAGGCGCTCGATATTGCCGAGCATCTGATTCGTTCAGGAGCTATTGATATTGTAGTGATTGATTCTGTGGCGGCTTTGGTGCCTCGCGGAGAATTAGAAGGCGAAATGGGCGAATCGAAAATGGGCTTGCAGGCGCGCCTTATGTCGCAGGCAATGCGTAAACTCACCGGCTCTATTAATAAATCGGGTTGCAGTTGCATTTTCATTAACCAGTTGCGCGAGAAGATCGGAGTGATGTTTGGCAATCCCGAAACCACTACCGGTGGTAACGCGCTGAAGTTTTATGCTTCTATCAGATTAGATATTCGCAGAATCGGACAAATCAAAGAGAAAGACGATATCGTGGGCAACCGTGTGAAAGTGAAAGTGGTGAAAAACAAAATGGCTCCACCATTCAAAGTTGCCGAGTTCGACATCATCTACGGACAAGGCATTTCAAAAGTGGGCGAAATTGTGGATCTCGGTGTAGCTGCCGGAGTATTACAGAAAAGCGGCTCATGGTTCAGTTATGGCGACAGCAAAATAGGTCAGGGTCGCGAATCGGTAAAAGACTTTTTGAAAGACAACCCCGAAGCGGCTTTAGAAATAGAAGCCAAAATTCGTGAGAAGTATGATGTAGTGGAAGAAGTGATAATGGCGGAATAGTTTTGGGGACTCAAAATTTGTATTTGTTTTCCCGCTGAAGGCGGGGAAACAATTTTATGAACTATAACAGCTAAGTATTTATAGCTTAAAAGATTATTCATTGCGTTTTGTTCTACTTGCAGTGAGGTGTTGCATTATATGCTTTCCTAATATTAAATTTCCGGGAAAATTATTGCATTCTACTTTACATACATTTTTCATAGTAAATTCGACATAGCAAATTAAAACCCTGTTTTTATGTCGCAAAATTGTGCAGGCGGAACGCTTGCGGCTTTTGTTCCCGATTCGAACAAACCTTGGAACAGTTTACGTGTTTCGCATTTGTATAAACGTTTGGGCTTTGGCGCTAATCATGCCGAAATTCAGGTGGGCTTGCAATTGACTCCATCGCAATTGGTTGACCAACTCATCAACGATGCTAAAGCAGCTCCGCTTCCAACGCCTCCCGTTTGGTATAACCACACTATTGGCAACTACACCGACTTTACTCCTGAAAGCATAGAACAATACAGAGAATGGTATTTTCAATGGTTGGCAGATATGCTTCAAACGGGTGTGCGCGAAAAGTTTGCCTTATTCTGGCACAATCATTTTGTTACGCAATTCTTCGAATACAGATGCCCGAGTTATTTGTATGAATACCATAAACTATTGCAGCAATATGCCTTCGGTAACTTCAAAACATTTTTGAAAGAAATGGCAAAAACACCCGCCATGCTTTTCTTTTTAGATGGAAGGCTGAACAGAAAAAACCGCCCTAATGAAAACTATGCCCGCGAATTGTTCGAGTTGTTCACGCTTGGAGTAAATATCGGCTACACAGAACAAGACATTACCGAGGCATCGCGCGCACTGACCGGCTACACTGATGTTACGGTGCAATGCGGAGCAGTAAATTTTAAACCCGTTGATTTCGACAACACAACAAAAACCATATTCGGTCAACAGGGGAATTTTGATTTTGATGGTGTGCATGATTTAATTTTTCAAGAGCGTGCCGAAGAAGTTTCACAATTTATTGCCACAAAAATTTATAAAGAATTTGTGCATCCGGTGCCGAATGAAACTATCATTGACGGGATGGCACTTACGTTCAGAAATAACAATTTTGAAATAGAACCCGTGTTGCTGGAGTTGTTTAAGAGCGACCATTTTTACGAAGAAGATGCCATGCAAGTAAAAATCAAAAGCCCGGTAGAATATTTACTCCTGATGGCAAAAGAAGGAAATTTGCCTTATGACAACAACATATTACAAGCAGCAGGTTACATGACGCTTGACATGGGGCAGATGCTTTTTCAGCCTATTGATGTGTCGGGTTGGAATGGCAACCGAACCTGGATAAACGGCACTCAATTAACAAAGCGCTGGCAGGCTTTGAGTTTGTTTTTGGATTATTCTGTTTCGCAATTAGACCGTGAAAAGTTCAGACAATTGGCTATTGATGTTTCAGGAAATTCGAATGATGTGGCGCTGGTAGCAAGAAAAATTACTGATCATTTTATTCCGAAAGGATTGGAAGTTGCTGCACATTATAATCAGGCAACTACAGCTTTGAAGGGGCAAGTGCCTCAGAATTATTTCGACCTTGGTTTATGGGATTTATCATTTCAATTTCAAAACTATGGCGTTCCCGAACAAGTGTGGAATTTACTGAAATGGATTATCAGACGCCCTGAATTTCAATTAATGTAAACACTCTTTCAACTCAACAAAATGAGTAACAAAAATAAACTTCCCAAAGGCAGCAGCATTCATGACGGACATGCGCATGAGGAGCATCACCAACAAGGTATCGGCAGAAGAGATTTTTTGAAAAATCTCGGATTGGTAAGTGCCGGAACCCTTGCGTTTTCGGGTTTGCCCGTGCAGCAATTGATGAGTTCTCCTTTAGTGCAAAAAATGCTTTCTTCTGCCGGTGACAGAACATTGGTAATTATTCGTTTAAAAGGTGGCAATGACGGATTGAACACTTTTGTTCCGGTGTTTGACTATAGCACATACGCTCTTTACAGACCTATTTTGAAAGTGAGCACCTCCAATCTTTTGCCTTTAGACAGTAAGTATTCCGTTCCTGATTTTGCATCGGGATTGAAAAACCTTTGGGATGCGGGTAAAATGAAAGTGATTCAAAATGTAGGCTATGCCAATCACGACCTTTCCCATTTCACTTCTACTGATATATGGGATTCTGCACAAACAGGAATGGGAGAAAAATCGGGCTGGTTAGGCAGATATTTATGGGAAGGAAATCCTGCCTTCCTCACCAACCCTCCGGCTGAACCCTTAGCCATACAAGTGGGGGGCGATGGGAATCTTTTGTTCTTTAATGAAGACCACATCAATATGTCAATGAACGTGTTGGACCCTGCCACGCTGTATCAGATTGCTCAAACCGGTTCGCTTTATCAAGTGAATGGAAATGCAGTGTGCTATTATGAAGACCAACTCGACTTCATGAAAAGCATGATTAATGCCACTTACTACCAATCAGAATCGATTCACAATGCTTATAATGCAGGAAGCAACAATGTTGTTTATCCTGCCGGTTTGGGCGCGGGGTTGTCGTTAACTGCAAGACTTATTACAGGCGGCTTGAATACAAAAATTTATATGCTCACACTTGATGGGTTCGATACTCATGCCAATCAGGATAATCGCCACCCCGATTTGCTTACCCAACTTGCCGATTCGGTGAAAGCCTTTTATGATGACCTTGCTTTAAGCGGAAAGGACCAAAATGTTTTGTGCATGACCTTTTCAGAATTTGGTAGACGAGTGAATGATAATGGCTCCATAGGAACCGACCACGGCACTGCAGCGCCACTCATGATGTTTGGTCCGGCATTGAATGGCAACGGATTCATAGGCGATGATGTGAATCTTACGGATTTAGATTTTAACGGCAACCTGAAACACAAAATAGATTTCCGTCAGGTATATTCCACCGTATTGCAGGATTGGTTGTGCGCTTCAGAACTCACTGCCGACACCATTATGGGAGGTGCCTATTCTAAATTAGCGTTGGGTTTTGATTGCTTAGCAGTTGGTCAGAATGAAATGAAAACTGTTCAGAAATATCATCAGTTGCGGTATGATAACAACAAAGCTTTCATCTTTTTGAATCTTCCCGAAAGCGCTACCGTACAGTTGGAAGTGTATGATTTTATTGGAAGAAGAGTAGCTTCCACCGGAAATGAATATTACAGTCAGGGCTTGCATACCATGCAAATTCCAGGAATGGAAAACTGGACTCAGGGAGCTTATGTTTACCGGCTTTATATCAATGGAAATTTAGAGAGCGGCAAGATGATGAAGAAGTAGATTTCAGTTTCCTGTTTCTTTCAAAATATTCAGCATCATATCTCTAATTTGAGCATTGCACAAATTTCCGATGCTCCCCTCATGTGTGTGATTTAATTTTCGTGAAGGCTGAAATTTTCCCTGCTGAATATCCTGTCCCACTTTCTGATACGCATCGCGAAACGACATGCCGCTCACTACTAATTCATTCATAGCTTCCACGCTGAAGAGTTCATCGAATTTTTTATCGTCTAAAATATTTTCGCGCACGTGAATTTCTTTCATGGAAAAAATGAGCATACTCAAACATTCTTTCATGGTATCTATTGCGGGAAAAAGAATGTCTTTGGTCAGTTGCATGTCGCGATGATAGCCGGAAGGAAGATTGCTACACAGTAAAGTCATTTCATTGGGTGCGGATTGCAGGCGGTTGCATTTGGCGCGCAACAACTCAAATACATCTGGATTTTTTTTGTGCGGCATGATGCTCGAACCCGTAGTGAGCGAATCGGGAAATGAGAGGTAAGCGAATTGCTGGTTCATATACAAACACACATCATAAGCAAAGCGCGATAAAGTGGAAGCAAGAGCAGCAAAGGCATTCAGCACGGCTTTTTCAGTTTTGCCGCGCGTCATCTGCGCATACACCGAGTTGTAATTCATTTCACGAAAACCCAACAATTCCTTAGTGAGTGTGCGGTTGAGCGGAAATGCGGAACCATAGCCCGCGCCCGAACCCAAAGGATTTTTATCTGCTATTCTGAAAGCAGCCGCTAACATTTCCATATCGTCCACCAGACTTTCGGCATAAGCGCCAAACCACAAACCGAAAGAAGAAGGCATGGCTAATTGAAAATGCGTGTAGCCGGGAAGCAACACGTTTTTATGCTGCTCGCTGAGTTGCTGCCAGCGTTCAAACAATTGAAAACCCAAAGCGGAAATTTCCTGCAGTTCATGTTTGAGATAGAGTTTTAAATCCACCAGCACCTGGTCGTTGCGCGAGCGACCGGAATGCAGTTTTTTCCCTGCTTCTCCGATGCGCTCCGTGAGTAATTTCTCAACCTGTGAATGCACATCCTCCACATGCGCTTCAATGGTGAAATCGCCTTTTTCAATTTCCGACAAAATAGTTTTCAATCCTGCATCCATTGCCTGATGTTCTTCGACAGTAAGAATGCCCATTTCATGCAGCATGACAGCATGAGCGAGAGAACCCAACACATCAAACTTCGCCAAGCGCAAATCCCATTCGCGGTCGTTGCCAACAGTGAAACGCTCGGTCATGAGCGAAATATCATCATGTGTAAATTCTTTTTTCTGCCAGATTTTCATCGTGTGATTTTTTTGATTAAAAATATTTTCTGCAAGCATCCACCAATTCACAATAACCCTTCAATCCTTTTTCTATTTCTTCAATAAAAACAAATTCATCGGCACTGTGCGAGCGTGCCGAATCGCCCGGACCAATTTTCACCGAAGGGCATGTGAGCAAAGCCTGGTCTGATGTGGTGGGCGAGCCATAAAATTCGATGTTGAGTTCGCGGGCTGCCTGCACTAAGGGATGCTGCATATCAATGAACGATGGTTTTATTCTCGATGAGCGCATAGTGTATTCGCTTGCAGTATGTTGTTGAATGATACTCAACACTTCATCATGTGTGTAATGTTCATTCAATCGGATATCCACCGTAAAGCGACACTCTTCGGGAACTTGATTATGCGCCTGCCCGGCTTGTATCACGGTTACGTTCATACTTACCGGACCGAGCCACTCAGATGTTTTTTCAAACTGAAACGATTGCAACCACTGAATATCTTTCATTGCAATATATATAGCATTCACGCCTTCATTGCGGGCTGCATGTCCGGCTTTGCCTTTGGCTACGGCATCGAGCACGAGCAAGCCGCGCTCTGCTACTGCCATCTTCATCAGCGTGGGTTCGCCCACCATGGCAAAATCAATTTTTCCCAAATCGGGCAGTATGCTTTCTATGCCGCCTGTTCCCGAAATTTCTTCTTCGGCTGTGGCTGCATAAATGATATTGAATGGCAGATTTTCTTCTTTATAAAAATGCAGAAAGGTTCCGAGCAAACATACTAAAGCGCCACCTGCATCATTGCTGCCCAAGCCATATAGTTTTCCGTTTTCAATAGCGGGTTCAAATGGATTTCGGGTGTATGCCTTGTTGGATTTCACGGTATCGTGATGCGAGTTGAGCAATAAAGTGGGTTTGTTGTTATCGAAACAAAAATTCTTCGCCCAAACATTATTGCCTTTTCTTTCAACTGTAATTTGTTTCGATTGCAAAAATGCGGCAATGGCATCAGCCGTTGCTTGCTCTTCTTTGCTGAATGATTCGAGAGAGATGAGTTGTTGAAGTAAATTTAAAAAGGGCGTAATGCCAAGTTGTTTGTTCACGTTAAAATTTTCGTCAACAAAAATAAGGGAATGAAATGCTTTGAGAGAGGTTTCAGAGATAAAGTTGAAGAGCCGCCCATGAACAGCCCAGATAAGTTTGATTCGGAAAGTGAAGGAGAAAACAAGGAACGGGATGGAATCAGTATTGAGTACTTCTTCTGTAGAAGCCTCTTGTTTTTTTAGAATGATAAAAGGCGATATTCAACTATTCGATTCCTACTCAAAATATTAAGATTGATAAAATGTCAATAGGCCATCAACATTTAGTATATTTAATTTATAAAAACACACAACCATGAAAAAAATTATTTTATCATTTAGCTTTTATTTGTGCACACAATTTGTCGTTGCACAAAATTGCGAGACATGTCGTTATACTACTCCCGTATTCGACAGTGTTACCATAGAAACAGTAAAATTCGGTGAAGGTCTCGACAAAGATGGTAATCTTCAGGAATTATATATGGATGTTTATCAGCCCTATGGAGACCTAAACACGAATCGTCCGGTTATGATTTTTGCTTTTGGAGGTGGGTTTGTTCAAGGCTCCAAAAACGATAGCTATGTTGAACTAGTGTGTAATTATTATGCCCGTGCAGGGTATGTAGCTGTTGCTATTGATTACCGAATCGGAATCAATTTCGCCACCGGCATTCTCAATCCAAGCGGAGAAGCGATGCGGCTATTTTTCAGGCCCATGCAAGACATGCGGGCTTCCATTCAATATCTCAACTATAGTTTCAGCGAAGATGGCAATCCTTATAATATTGATACTTCAAAAATATTCATCGGGGGTGCTTCTGCCGGAGCTATAACTGCTTTGATGGTGGCATATTGCGATAAAACCTCTGAATTTAGTGAACTGGGTAATTTAAGCAATATAAGTGCTTTGGGAGGCTTTTACAGCACCAGCAGCTTGCATCCATCTTATGGTTATACCAATATTGCAGGCGTAGTGAATATTGCCGGAGCATTGTTTAATGCCAATTGGATTGAGCCGGGCGATGTGCCGATTTACAGCGCCCATGGCGACCAAGATGAGATTGTTCCATATTCCAATAACAATCCAACCACAGGGTATCTGAGTTTGTTGGGCATTACTATGGAAGGAAGCTATCTGGTAGATTCTGTAGCTAGAGCTAAAGGAGTTTGCAGTTACCTATATACACTTGTTGGCGATGACCATCCATCTGCAAGTAAGCCTATGTCTTATTATGAAGTAATACTTATAAAAGGAATGTCACGCTTTCAAGCGGTAGTTTATGACCGAAGTTTCTGTTGTATTCTCGAAAATAACATCACTCCTGCAACTGAATTATATATCGAAGAAGGCGAAATGGTTTCATTGTCGGCAACGGTCTCTAATGCTTCTGGAAATGTTGACTTTTTGTGGTGTTCGTTTCCTTGTACTGACGTTTATACTTCAGCATCATTTCAGTCGCAACCCGAAATAGGCAGCTATTATATTTTTATCGGAATTGACGGCTCGTGTCAAACTACCGATTTCGTAAGCGTACTCTCTGCCGAAGAAGACACTACAAATATTGGTATTGCTCAGCTTTCAAATGGCGGCTTAAGATCGGTAATTTATCCAAACCCTTCCGGTAACAAATTGAATTTTGCAGTGTCTGAAACGGGCGATTATGATGTTTTTATTCTAAATGTTGCCGGACAAATGGTGCGTCAGTTTTCTTTCTACGGAAATCAATATACGCTGAATGCCGCTGAACTTGATTCCGGTATGTATGTAATTTCCATCAGTAACGGGAAACATAGGGGCATTACACGCGTGATGATAGAGTAAAAGTTTTGCGCTTGTTTTCAAACTAATTATCTCAAAGCCCCACGCAATACCTCCACCGGATGCAGTGCTTTGCGTTGTGTGCCGTCATAAATTTGGTGCCTACACGAAGTACCGGGTGCGGCAATCAACATATCTTCTTTCGCTTTTCTAACAGAAGGAAATAATGTCAACTCGCCCATTTGCATCGAAACGTCATAATGCTCTTCCTCATAGCCAAAGCTGCCTGCCATACCACAACAACCGCTTGGAATCACTTCTACATGATAATTTTCCGGAAGGCTTAAAATAAAAGCCGAATAATCAACACTCGATAATGCTTTTTGATGGCAGTGCCCGTGTAGTTTTATGTGCTTCGTTTCTTTGGAAAATGAATCTGAAGTAATATTGCCTTTTTGTTTTTCGCTGTGCAAAAATTCTTCTATGGTAAAAGTATTTTCTGAAAGTTGTTGAGCCAGATTTCTGTTGCGTTTGTCAACAATATTTACATACTCATCTCTGAACGTTAAAATTGCCGAAGGCTCAATGCCAATGAGTGGGTTTTCTTTAGTAACTACTTTACTCAATAGCGCCACATTTTTTTCTGCCAATTGTCGGGCTTCTTTCAACAAGCCTTTTGAAATATAGGCTCTGCCGCTTTCTTCATGCTGCGGAATTTCAACGGCATAACCCAATTTGCAAAGAAGTTCAATAGCAGCAATACCAATCGTAACATCATTAAAATTGGTAAATTCATCGGCAAAGAGATAAACTTTTTGCTTAGGGTTTTGTGGCTGCAATCGCGAAATATTTTTCTGATACCAACTGTGCAATGTGAAAGAGTGCAAGGCAGGCAAAGTTCTTTTTTCGGCAACGCCTAAAATTTTCTTCATCGTGTTGCCCGCAAAATTTTCGCCTAAGAAAAAGTTAGTTATAGAAGGAAACACAGCTCCCAAACGATTCAGTTTCGCAATATTGCCAAATGCTTTGGCGCGGAAAGGCACACCATTCGCTTTGTAATACTGATGCAAAAATTCGGCTTTCAAAGTCGCCATATCAACATTGCTGGGGCACTCGCTTTTACAGCCTTTGCAGCTTACACACAAGTCCATCACTTCATACAATTCTTTGCTGTCGAAACGATTGTGCTTAGCGCTTCGGGTTAAATATTCGCGCAGCAAATTGGCACGCGCACGGGTAGTGTCTTTTTCATTTTTTGTAGCCATATAGCTGGGGCACATCGTGCCGCCACTTAAATGACTTTTTCGGCAATCGCCACTACCATTGCATTTTTCGGCAGCAGCCAATATACCTTCTCCTTCGTTAAAATCGAAAACGGTATCTAACTTTTCATCTTTCTGATTCGGCTCATAGCGCAACGAAGTATCCATAGGTGCAGCGTCCACAATCTTTCCGGGATTGAAAATATGATGAGGGTCCCAAGTGTTTTTTATTCTTCTGAAAAGCTGATAATTTTTTTCGCCCACCATCATAGGAATAAATTCGGCACGCACCCTGCCATCGCCATGCTCGCCACTTAAAGAGCCGTTGTATTTTTTTACCAATTGTGCCGAAGCAGTGGCAATGGCTCTGAATTCTTTTCTATCTTTTTCATTTTTTAAATCAAGAATGGGGCGCAAATGCAATTCGCCCGCACCGGCATGGGCATAATACACAGGCGTTTGGTTAAACGCTTTCATGGTTTCGCTAAACTCTGCAATGTAGGCCGGCAATTCGGGTAAAGCCACCGCAGTGTCTTCAATGACTGCAACGGGCTTGCGCGAGCCTTTTACATTGCTCAACAAGCCTAAACCCGCAGAGCGCAAGTCCCACACTTTTTTGATGTTGCTGCCATCTACCAAAGGAAAAGCATAACCTAAGTTGGCTGCCTTCAATGCGGCAATTACTGCTTCAGCTTTTTGCAAGGCAGCTTCTTTAGTGTCTTCGCCAAACTCAATTACTAAAATGGCTCCCGGGTTGCCTTCAACAAAAAAACGATACTTGCGATACTCAATATTTTCTTTGGTGCAATCGAGAATAATTTTATCCATCAACTCTACGGCACGGGGTTGATATTGCATGGCTACCAATGTAGCATTCATGCTTTCGTTTACATCTTTAAAATGAGCGCACACCAACACTTGTTGCGATGGTGGCAATTCGCTGCAATGCAATTTTATTTCGGTAGTAAATGCCAAAGTGCCTTCGCTTCCTGCTAACAGTTTGCACATATTGAAATCTTCATTATCCGGAACGAAAGGCGCAGTATTCATCACTTCATCTACAGCATAGCCGGTGTTTCTTCTGTGTATTTCAGGCTTGGGAAAATGATTGCGAATTTCTGCTCTGGTTTCAGGCGAACTCAGTTCATCTTTGATGTGCCTGTAAATATTTCCTTCTAAATTTTCTTGTTGGCATTTGGTTGAAAAATCTTCCGCAGTAATGGTTTTAAAAACCGCATCGCTGCCATCGCTCAAAATAGTTTTGAGTTCTAAAACATGGTTGCGTGTAGTGCCATACACTATCGAATAACTTCCGCAGGAATTGTTGCCTACCATGCCGCCAATCATAGCACGGTTGGCGGTAGAAGTGTTGGGTCCGAAATACAATCCGTATGGTTTCAGCGCCATATTCAGTTCATCGCGCACTACGCCCGGTTGCACCCGCACCCAGCCTTCTTCTTTATTGACTTCCATAATCTGATTCAGATATTTTGAAACATCTACCACTATGCCGCTGCCCACACATTGCCCGGCTAAGGAAGTTCCGGCAGTGCGTGGAATCAATGAAGTTTTATTTTCCGCAGCAAAACGAATGAGCAGTTTGATGTCTTGCTCATTTTTCGGGTAAGCCACTGCCAAGGGCAACTCGCGATACACCGAAGCATCGGTGGCATAGAGGGTGCGCATGGCATTGTCGAAAAACAATTCACCGGAAAGTTGTGATTGGAGTTGTTGCAGCAGCGCTTCGGTTACAGGCAAGACGAATGAGATTTGAGTGCAAAAATAGTGATTGATAAATCACATTTTTTTCGGATGCTGCACAATTGCCGTATTATTATTCTAATTGCTCTGCTTTTTTTAACACAAAATCAAAATAAAGCTATGATGCTGCAATTAGAGCGAAAACCTTTAATCATGAGGTGGAGTGTCTATACCACTATGCTATGGATTTTGTTTCTGTATGGCAATTGCAGCAAGCAGGAGTTTATTTACTTTACGTTTTGATAACAGTGAGTGTTTGGGGTGTAGGACTAATTGCACATTAAGGTAGATATGGTTCGACAAGCTCACCATGACACCTATAAAGTTATTGTCACTCTGAGCTTGTCGAAGAGTATTTTACGTAGAATATGTGCAATTAGTCCTACACCCAGTGTTTGCAGCCATTCACTTTTAAAAAACCATTTTTCTACTTTTGTCGCTGAATAATATTTCAGCATGTTTATCAGCGAAACTCAAATTACCGTGCGCTATGGCGAAACCGACCAGATGGGTGTGGTGTATTACGGCAACTATGCGCTATACTATGAACAGGGCAGAGCCGAAGCCGTGAAAAAAATGGGGCATTCCTACAAACAAATGGAAGCCGATGGTATTATGATGCCGGTGGTGGAAATGCACTCGCGCTATATTCAACCCGCTTTGTATGACGATGAACTGACGGTTAAAACCATCATCAAAGAATTGCCTTCGCGAAAAATGACTTTTTATTCTGAAATTTATAAGAAAGACAAACTGATTAACACGGGTTGGGTATCATTAATATTTCTCGACAAAAAAAATAACCGAGTTACTTCACCGCCCCATCCATTGATAGTTGCGCTCAAACCCTACTTTGCATGAACATTGGTTTTTACGAAGATAAATTTCCGCTCGTTAAAAAAATTACCGAAAAGGCGCGCATCGTTTCCTTGCCGGGTTTGGGTGGTGTTCCGGTGGCGCAGGTGGTGAAATTTTTCATCGAAGAAATTAAAAAAGGTTATCTCGTTATTCAGGCAAAAGCTATTGCCTTTACGTTCTTCATTGCGCTATTTCCGTATATCATTTTCATGTTTACTTTAATTCCTTACATTCCTGTGGAAGGCATTCAGTCATTGATACTAAGAACATTAGAATATTTTTTGCCCAATGATGTTTATCAATTGATTGACCAAACAATATTTGATATTGTGCAGCGTAAAAAAGGAGGCTTGCTTTCTATTGGGCTGTTTTTATCGGTTTGGCTTTCCACTAATGGCATGATGGGCGTAATGGATTGCTTCGACCGTGCAGCGGGGACTAAAAAAAGGCGTAAAGCATTGAAACAGCGTCTTGTGGCATTTCAACTTACATTGGTCATTTTTATGTTGCTGATGGTTTCGCTGGTGTTGATTGTTGCCGGAAACTGGCTGATTCGGTTTCTGTTAGACGAACTCAACATTCTCACTACATTCAATGTGATATTTTTCAGCACCCTCGAATGGATGATATTGATTGTATTGTTTTTCACATCTATTTCTATTATTTATTCCGTAGGACCTTCGCAAAAACAGAAATATAGTATGACATCGGTAGGCTCAACGGTTGCAACGGTGTTGGTTATTGCATTCTCGATTGGTTTTTCTTCTTTCGTAAATAATTTTGGAAGGTTTAATGAAATATACGGTTCGCTCGGAACAGTAGTTGCCATGCTCATGTTTATCTATCTCAATTCATTCGCGCTGTTGATAGGTTTTGAATTGAATATCAGCATCAAAAACGCTAAGGAGCAGCGCTCAGAAGAAAACATTCAGCAAGCCTCTGAATTTTGAAGGAGAAATTTTCAATTCGTTTCAAAATATTTTTCGAGCAGCAAGCGCACTTCGTCAATATTCACGTCCTGAATAAGTCTGCCGTTGCGGGCATAGGAAATATTTCCTTTTTCTTCCGAAACCACAATGGCTATGGCATCGCTCACTTCGGTAACGCCAATGGCGGCACGGTGGCGCATACCCAAACGGTTGGCTGATTCGGAATTATCAGAAATGGGCAACACGCATCCGGCTGCTACTATTTTGAAATCGGAAATAATCACCGCGCCATCGTGCAGGGGCGCGTTTTTGTCGAAAATACTTTCTAAGAGTTTTGCCGAAATATTGCTGTCTAACACCACGCCCGTATTGGCAATCATTTGCATGCGCGATGTTTGCGAAAACACAATGATGGCTCCGGTTTTGTCTTTTTTCAAATTGTTGAGCGCGGTTAATACTTCAGGAATATTTTCTTCAGAAAGTTCGCGCAATTCAAACTTGCGGTTCAATATTTTTCGCCAGGAAGAAGGTCGCCTGAACTGACTGCCTTTGCCTAAATACAACAAAAACTTACGCACTTCGGGCTGAAACACAATGAGCAGCGCTATTACTCCCACATTGATAAACTGGTTGAGAATGCCCGCCAACAACTCCATGCCGCTGAAGCGAACGGCTAACCACAAAAAATACACAATAATGAATCCGATGAAAATATTGAAAGCAAGGCTTCCACGAATGAGCCGATACACTTGAAAAATAAGCAAGCCTACCAGCAAAATGTCGAGTATATCAATGAAATTGATTTCGAGAAATCCGATTTTGATAAACAGGTCGAGCAAAATGAATAGAAATTAGCCTTCATAAAATTCAACAATTTTCGCCACTTCTTTGGCTTCTTTCACATCATGCACGCGCAGCAGTTGCGCTCCGTTATGCAGGGCTAGGGTATGCAGTGCGGCAGTGCCGTTGAGCGCTTCTGAAGGTTTTATGTTTAACAGTTTGGTGAGCATAGATTTTCTTGAAATGCCTGCCAGAATCGGTTTGCCCAAAATGGCGAAATCGTGTAGATGTTTCAGCAGGGTGTAATTGTGCTCCAATTTTTTCCCGAAGCCAAAGCCCGGGTCTATAATTATATCGCGAATGCCTGCTGCTGTTGCCTGCTGAATTTTTCCGATAAAAAACTGCAACACTTCCTGCACTACATCCATGTATTGCGGTTGTTGCTGCATGGTTTGAGGCTTGCCTTGTATATGCATCATAATGTAGGGTGCGCGATATTTTGCCACCACCGAAAACATTTGCTCATCGAAATTGCCTGCCGAAATATCATTAATCATATCCACTCCTGCATCGAGACCTTTTCCGGCAACAACTGCCCTATAAGTGTCTAAAGACAAAACAGCTTCGGGGAAATTTTTCTTCAGCAATTCTATGGCAGGCAGCACTCGATTCAGTTCTTCTTCTACAGAAACCTCCACCGCTCCCGGTCGGGTGGATATGCCTCCAATATCGAGTATGTCAGCGCCATCGAGCAGCATTTTTTCCGTCTGCGAAAGTATATCGGTATCGGTTTTCAGTTTCCCCCCATCGTAAAACGAATCAGGCGTAAGGTTCAGAATTCCCATCACCAAAGGGCTGTCGCACACCAACAGTTTTCCAC
>CAZFFP010000005.1:0-79734 GCA_964518215.1 uncultured Chitinophagaceae bacterium | reverse complement strand
TTACAAATCGTTGCATTACTTCCTGCATTGGCAGCAGGTAAGGGGTTCACTGTTAATATTGCAGCATTAGAATTGGCGGTTCCGCCCGTATTAGTAAATACTGCACGGTATTGATTGTTATTATTAGAAACAACAGGTGTAAATGTATAGGTAGTTGTAGTTGCACCTGAAATGTTCGTCCATGAGCTTCCACCATTGGTACTCACCTGCCATTGAACAGTTGGTGTAGGGATCCCTGATGCATTGGCATCAAAAGAAACACTTACTCCACTACACCGATTTGCTGAAGCAGGTTGCTCAGTAACAGAGGGTGCAACAGAAGGATAAGAAATCCACGATACATTATCAATAAAAATATCATTACCTCTTGCTCCGGTTGCCTGAAATATAATGTAATTACTTGCTCCATTAAAACCTGATGGTATATTAAAAGAATACTCATACCAGCCATCAGCAGATTCAGTAGGGGATAAGCTTCGAGAACGATTGATTGTTCCTATGTTGGTAGAACCGGATACAACAGCAGAGGTATTTATTAAAACATCAATTTTATCAGCATTGGTCGAGTTTCCATTATCCCTATACATCCAAAAAGTAACAGTAGGCGTATTAGAGCCTCTTGACGACAAATCGAACAAAGGAGTTACCAAGGTTACTATTCCCCCGTTTTTCACCACAGTTGATTGATATTGTGCCATGCCTGCTCCCGATTGAGGTGTCGAAGCCGGACTGCCAGTGGTGGATCTTATCCAATGGGTTACGGAGGCATTAGTTCCTGTTCCGTTTCCTGTGTTGACTACCTCTCTCGTCCACCCTGTAGGCGGAAAAGTAGTGCCGTCAAAAGTTTCGGAATTGTTAACCTGGGCAGCGGTGTCCCACGAAAAAATAACTGAAAGACAAGCAATCAATATTGCCGCCTTCAGTTGAAGCCTGTTGTTCCTTGATATAATTCCAATTTCCTCAATAAGTTTTATTTTGGAATACAGACTAAAATATAGTTGGTTCTTTGTGGCAAACATGGCTGTTTATTAAATTCGGTTGGGTATGAGAAATAATTTTTGGCTTTCTTACGTATTTTGAGCGATATAGTTACATTTCGTCTAATGAATCACGCAAATAGGCGCCTCGTCTTTTCCGAAACTGATTTTTCTGAATATCTTCTTCTTCGCTGAATAGCCCTGATATTAATGAGCCTTTTCCACTGCTAAATGTGAAAATGAATTAATGTCAACTGAGGAAAATAGCCTTGCGGGGTTATTATTTTTAACAAGAAAGGAATCAATTGATAATTGATTGTGAGATGTGTATATCTGCTTCATTTTTTTTATAATTTTTATGGCAGCAAATATAGGTAAAATAGCATAATATTCAAGATTTATTTTGTGAATATTACTATTTTCACGGGAATCAGTTATCAACTCAAAAGTCAAATAAAATAGGGAAATATATTAAATTCAATATGGTTAGAACTTCAATATTGAATATTGCTTTTTGAAACTTATAAAAAAATAAGTAATAAAGCCTATTTTACAGATTCTTATTTTAGTTTCAGAATGCAAAAAGCAACCTTGCGGTTAATGGATTTGTATAAAAATCAAAAAAACAGGTTGTTTAAAAATGCTGAGTCCCACAGGGGTTTTATTTATAAAGAAATATTTTCCCCTATGTTCCGCTTAAATCCAACAACTGATGATGTATTTGAAGCGCTTGTTGAATGAGGGAGACGCTACCATCATTGTTAATGACATAATCTGCCAGTTTCACTTTTTCTTCTTCGGGCATTTGATTGTTGATTCGCGCCTGCACCGCCTCAGCCCGAACATTGTCGCGTTGCACCACTCGTTCAATACGCACAGATTCCGGTGCTGCCACCACAATTAATTTATCGAGCAATAAATGAGCGCCACTTTCCACGAGTAAAGCCGCTTCTTTCAAAACATAAGGAGCCTTTTGCTGTGCCACCCATTGTTCGGTATCGAGCGCTACCGTAGGGTGAATAATGCTGTTGTATTCGTGCAGGAGATTTTTATCGGAAAAAACTTTTTTCGATATGTATTCCCGATTCAATTTTCCATTTGTATAC
This sequence comes from uncultured Chitinophagaceae bacterium, assembly GCA_964518215.1. Lineage (GTDB taxonomy): Bacteria > Bacteroidota > Bacteroidia > Chitinophagales > CAIOSU01 > CAYSGX01. The sequence continues at coordinate 77,651 of CAZFFP010000005.1, read as the reverse complement.
GCTGCTTCGCTCAATAGCGCTTTTACTCTACTAATGACCGAAACATCATTTTCCAGAATAAATTTTGCCCGCTCATCGGCATAGTAAACAGGAATGCCCAAGGTTTCAAATATTTTGCACACGGTAGTTTTTCCGCTGCCTATTCCTCCGGTAATTCCAACTTTCAACACGGTGTGAATAAACATTGAATTTGATGAAAATATTACTCTGAAAGCTACATTATTAATTGCAATAAGTACATTAGAATATTTGTGAATAGTCTATCAATACACTATAATCTTATGCACTTTTTGAATGCCCGAAGATATAAATTCGAGCATATAAATTCCTCTGCTGAATGTGCTCAAATTGTATTGTAATTGAGTACCGTTAGATACTGATGAAAGTTGTTCTGAAAAGTGTGTTTTGCCCATCATATCGGTGATGCGAATATTGCTTTGTGTGGGTACAAAAACTCCATTAAAGATGACTGTAATTGTTCCGTTTGTCGGATTCGGAAAAACATTGAGAATTATTTCAGGCATTGATAACTCTGCAATTGAATTGGGCGTTTCAATACTGTCCGATTGGGTGAAGAAACTTACTCCACCCCGATAAGTTCCTACTATCATTTCCATTTTTCCGTCATTATTTAAATCGGCAATGGTAATAGAATTTCTTTCTCCTTCATGAATGCCCGAATAGCGCTCGAAAACTTTTGTGAAAGCGCCACCCAGAATATTGTTGCGGTCAAACTCATAAACTTTTATTCCGTCAGATTCGCTGCCCACTACCAAATACAAATTATTTGTAGAATCAAGTGTGGTAATAACAGGAGCGCTAAATCCGGTGATATATTGAAACACGCGAACATCCACTTCTCCAAAATATGAATTATCGGGAGTGCGGTCGAATAGCATATCGCTTGCGGTTCCCTGATTGCGATGGTAATGAATGGTTCCGTTTCTTCTTCCAATGATTAAATCAAGCACACCATCATCATCCACATCGAAAATAAAAGGAGCGCTGTATTGTCCTACATCAATGCCTCTGTAAGCAGCATCAATCATAGTGAAGTTCATGGGGTTTCCTGCCCCCGCCACGTTTTCAAAATAAGCAACTTCGCCACTTTCCATACCAATAAACATATCAAGGTCGCCATCGCCATCCATGTCTCCAAAAGCGGGAGCCATACCACCAAATCCGAGCGATGATAAATTCATAAAATCGCGGGTGATTAATTGAAATGAAGGAGATTGCGCAGTGCCGATATTTTTGAAGAGCGCTATTGCCGAATGGTAAGTTATGCCATTAACATAATATCCATAATTTCCTATGAATAAATCCAAAAGTCCATCGCCATCATAATCTGCCAAAACAGGGTAGGAGCCTTCGCCCAAATCTATCATGTCATCAATCATGAAGAGTTCATTATTAAGTCTGAAAGTGTCGGTTATATCAGAACTTGTGTTTTCATAATACCATGCACAATTATAATTCAATGAGCGTTTCGGAGCGTTGGGAGCTATAATTAAATCTTTCCTTCCATCATTATTCACATCGAGATAAAATGCTGCGGGAAAAGTAGGCACATTTACTTCTACATCATACCAGGGGAAAATAGTGTCCTGCCATACTATTTTCGCTGAATCGGCATTGCCTCCATTCAGCAGAAAATTCATATTGTTGAAAGCAATATCGCCCAAAAGCAAATCAATATCGCCATCTTTATCGGGATCGAAACCAAATACTGTTGACCCGGCATGTCGTGGACCGTTTTTCGGCCCGAAAGTGCCACAGGTATCTAAAAATGTAACCGATTTACTTAATCCCGATTCATAAAACTTTCCCCAACAATCTTCTCTTAATTCAAATAATATAGTGTCGCCACATGTGCCCGTAAGTTCCTGCGAAAGGTTTTCATAATATTCTAAAGTGAATCCAAAAAGAGCAAAGGTTAGAATATCCAGATCGCCATCGCCATTTACATCAACTATAGCAGGAATATCTACCGAAGAGACAAATACATTTAAAGGTCCGTTGAAACCTTTGAATTGAATAAACGATTTGTATTCGAATGCAATCTTATTATCGTTATCATATTTACCCAAATAGAGTTGAATATAACCCGGAGTGCAGGCAAATAAATCGGCAATGCCATCACAATTAAAATCTTCCATCAGCATCCAATATTCCACGCGGGGCGAATCGGTTTCAAAAACCGGAAAGTTGGCTTCGTATTCAGGCGCATACAAATAATCTATCTGATTGGGAGTGCCGTTGTTGATGAACGTGAATAAACGGTCGCCATTCAACACATTGGCTCTGTTGAACACCACCAAATCTTGAATGCCGTCATTATTCAGGTCGGCAGCAGCAAACTGAGGATTATTCAAGCCGCCCAACCAGGGGAATGCATAATTTAATCCTGCACTGTCTTTTACGGGAACATTATAATATTTATTAAAGGCAAACTGTGCAAAGGTTTTTTCAGGAGTAAGCAGAATAAAAAGAACAAAAACCGAATAACAAAAGATACTCTTGAGCTGCATGATGCTATATTTTAAGTTAAAGTTACAAAATGGAGAATGAAAAGGTTCTGAGAATCAGTCAATATTGTGAATTAACGATTCCCCGGTTTCCAGGTGCTGGTGCGAATTTTATCGGAGCGGTATTTGAAATATCCTTCGAGCAGCGCAAGGTTGGCCACAATGAAATATAAAATGAACCGAAATGGATTCGATTTTATATTGCTTTTCAGCAAAGCGAAATCTACCAATGCTATAAACAACAATAACAAAATCAATCCTGCTGCCGAAGAATAAAAAGTGTATTTAAATGATAAAATTCCGCAGGAAAACAAAATAGCCATGATGAAAAATGGACCGAGCCATCTTAAATATTTGTGCGAAATATAACACCAGTTGCGCACCGATGCCAAAGGGTTGTGAAACGATTTAAAATAGGCATGATTGCGGAAGTTGCCAATGGAAAATCTGCGTTTGCGTTTGTATTCCTGCATCAAATCGGTATCTAATTCTTCGAGCGCCAGCGCGTCTTTATCCATAATAGCTTTGAAACCTTTGTCCATGACTCCGAGCGTGAGAAAAAAATCGTCCATCATAAAACCGGGCGGAATATGAGTGTAAAGTTTTTTTCGAAGTGCGAATACCGGACCAAACGAACCAATAACACATCCCAACAAACCTTCCATGTATTTAATGGCATTTTCTCTTTTTAGATATTGCGCTTCTTGCTGAATAATGTTGTTTGTTTTTTTCTGATAAGTAACGAAGTTGCCACACACCAAGCCGATTTTTTCGTTCTTAAAATGCCTCACAAGTTTCGGAATGGTATCGTGCTGATACATGGTGGTGGCATCGGTAAATACCAATATTTCTGCCGGGCATTGCGCCTGCATCACATTCAGTATTTGCGATTTTCCGGTGCGCTCTTTAAAAGGAATAAATTTCAGGTTGGCATATTTTTTATTCAATTCTTCCAAAATAGCATCAGTGCCGTCTGACGAGCAATCGGAACCTACCCACACCTGAAATTTTTCTTTGGGATAATCTGTATCGAAAGCGTTTTCAACTTTCACTCTAATCACTGTTTCTTCATTATATGCCGCCAAAAGCAAAGCCACTTCAGGCAGTTCATCGGTAGATAAATACATGATTTTATTGGGCTGAATATTTCGGGTGCGATATTTTAAAATAAGCGGATAGAGCAGATAAGAGTATATCAGCAATGAAGCACAAATCCAGAAAACAATTTGCAGTAAAATCATGAGCATAATTGCGAGCGGTAAAACTTTAACAACGAGTCAACAATTTTTCGGTTATCGTATTTTTCCTCTGCCAAAGTTCTTGCATTTGCTCCTATTTGGCTGAAATAATTTTCATCATCTACACATTTCCTGATTTGACTAATGAAAGAATTTTTATCGGATGCTATCAGGATGTTTATTCCATCTGTATATTCTATTCCTTCGGCTGCAACAGGCGTGGCAATAATGGTTTTGCCCAATGCCATGCCTTCAATAATTTTTACTCTGATTCCGCTGCCCGAAAACAACGGCACAATCATCAGGGCTTTATCTGAAATGAATTTTTTACTGTCTTCTACTTCGCCTTCAATAACAATATTTTTTCGCTGTAATTTTTGCAACCAATCGGGAAAATGTTTGCCTGCCAGATATAATTTCAACTGAGGAAACTCGCGATGCAAATCGTCCCAAACTTCATCAATAAACCATTTTATCCCTTCCTGATTGGGCATCCAGTCCATAGCGCCAATATGAAACAGCGAAGGAAAATTCACTTGTTGTTTTGCTGCTGAATAATCGCTCAATTCTATGCCGAAAGGAGCCGTGAAAACTTTTCCTTTAAACCCTAGTTCTTTATGCGCCCGCGCATCTTCATCGGTAATGGCAACCAAGACATCATAAAGTTTCATTTGTTCTATTTCAAACTTTTTCAATCGGTTGGTTTGAATATGCAGATACCATTTTTTCAAACCGCTTGCCTGTGTAGCCAGCCTTTCCCAAATTTTAAATTCAACATTGTGTGCTCGATAGGAGATGAGCGCCTTAGAATATTTTCTGATAACGGGAATGTAAAGGCACATATACAGCCCCTCGAGATGCACCACATCGAAATTTTCGGATTGAAGTATTTGAATCAGTTTTTCTGAAAACGCTTTAGATTCAAATCTTTCTGCATGATATGATTTTCCGGTGAAAAGATTCACTATGGCATTCAGAGGTTTTAACCGGTTATCAACCGGCACACTTTCCAAAGAAATGTTTTCGGTAAATTCTTTGGGCAATGATTGCACATTGACCCGATGGCGCCTAGTATTCATGGTGAGCATTTTCACCTTTGCTCCGGCATGTTTCATCCCTTTAGAAATCATATAGGTGGCTATTGCGCCACCATCTTTAAGCGGATAAGGAATGCGATTGTATAATTGCAGAATTTTCAGAGTCGAAAAATTTTAACTGCACAAAAATGCGAGATTATTGCAAGTATTGACAGGACATGGTATTTTTTCATTTTTTATTCGAAAATTAAAAGAACTGCGAAACTTTTTTTATTCAACAGAGTATAAGAGGCACAAACAAGCAGTTTGCGGATGAAACATGTTTTGAGTATCAGAGAAAGGAAGAGGGCTGAACGAACGGGCGTAAGGAGCCAGCGCTTATCACTCCACAAAGACTTTATCGAAAAACGCAAACAGCAATTAGACCAAATTGCACTGCTCTGCAAACTCTACCACAAAAAGGTAAAAATCAGCTACAAAACAAATTCGGGCGAACATTATGTTGAAACATCTTTATGGATGACCACAGAACAGTATTTGATTCTGAATGATGGTCGTTTCATACCTGTTTCAGCCATCATTGATATTTCATTTTAAAATTCAGAAAGGGACAAACAATTTCTAAGAGGGGCAAGACTATTTATTTAACTATTAAATGCAGGATTATGGAGCAGTTGACTATTAATTGGATGGAGAAGGAATTTTTACCCTTTCTGAACTTTTATTCTACAGACATTATTACCGAAGAATCTGAAAGAATTCATCGCAGCCGTATGCTCAATATGGCAATGATTCTGGGTAATATTTTCAAAAATAAAGTAACATTGGTTATTCACTCTGAAGAAGGCGTGTGCAAAGTAAGCACCACTGTTTGGGGAATTACTGATGATAGAGTTATTCTAAAAGGCAGCATCAGTATCCCGATAAGAAGCATACTTGATGTAAGTATTCTGTAATGCCGAAAAAAAACTGAAGAAAAAATAAAGAAGAGAGTGCCCGGGACGAGATTCGAACTCGTACACCCTTTCGGGCGCCACCCCCTCAAGATGGTGTGTCTACCAATTTCACCACCCGGGCAAGCTAATTTTCAGGTGCAAAAATAATTGTTTCAGAACAAATGTATTCAAACTAAAAATCCTCTCAAGCACGAGAGGATTTTTAGCTTTTGGTGATCCCGCTGGGACTCGAACCCAGGACCCATACATTAAAAGTGTATTGCTCTACCAACTGAGCTACGGAATCAATAGCTTTTTAAAAAGCAACGCAAAAGTAGGTATCCAAACGCGGTGTTGCAAATGATGATTCAAAATTTCTTTTGAACACAGTTGAAAAGTGTTGGTGTCGTTCGTTCTCTTAAATAAACAATGCTACTTGTTTTCCTTGCGCTTAAAGTCTCCGTTCTTCCAAGCCTCAATAAATTTAGACCAAGCTATCGGGTTAAAAATATTCATAGGCGGCACTTGCCCGTAGTAATAGTATTTGTATGATTCGCGCCTGAAGTAGTAATCAACATTTTCTTTAGAATCCATTGCCATAGACTGCCCAAGTTCCTTCATGCGTTCGCGTTCGAGATTTTTTCTGGCACGTTCAAAGTCATCATCGGGCACATTCATGGTAAGAAAAGCCTGACGAAATTGTTCTTTTGTGGGCCACGGAAAAATTTGTGTTTCGGGAAGAAAGAAAGTGTCGCGCGTCATGAGTTGAATAACAGAATATTTATCGCTGGATAAAGTATCTGCAATAAAAATGCTTTGAGGCCGATGCCCCAAACAGGAAAATTCAATGCTGTCGCCTTTGGCTACTACCATAGAGAAAAATCCTTGATAATCTGAAATGGTGCCTCTGCCGGTTCCTTTAATTATAATCGTAGCATTTGGAATGCCCATTAAGCTATCGCTGGTAAGCACCAAACCTGATAATTGAATAAGATTCACTTTTTGGGCATGGGAAGAAAATATTCCGGCACACAACAAAACAATTGCTAATAATTTTTTCAACGCTATAGATTTACTTCAATGCGAAAATACCCAAAAGGTTCGATTTGGTTTTTTTGATACTTAGTTCAGGGCTTAATAAATTTTTTCAGAAGGGTGGTTTTTTAAACTAAAGATTAGCTTTGGCAATCGTTTTTTAAAGTGCGCAATAAATAAAAATTTTTTAACATTTTCTTAATTAAACTTAAAGTCTTTACTTTGGGCGCTTAATTCAACTCAACCAACCATGCTAAAAACTACTTTACCCTTAAAATCTTTGCTGCTTTTTGTAGCATTTCTCTCTTTCTTTTTAACATCATTTGCACAAACAGTAACCATTTCGGGCAAAGTGCGCGATGAACTTTCTAAACAACCTTTATATTCAGCCAACGTAGTTGTGAAAGGAACTACCAAAGGCGTTGTTACCGACTTTGATGGAAACTTTACTATCGAAGTTGATGATGCTCCGGAGGTTACTTTGGTTATCAGCTATCTGGGCTACGACCCGATTGAAAGAACGCTGGCTAAGCCTTTCGGTTTTGTGGATGTGCTGATTAAACAAACAGCTATTCAGGCGAAAGAAGTAGTGGTGTCTGCTTCGCGAGTGAGCGAAACAGTTATGGAGTCTCCGGTTACTATCCAAAAAATGACTGCAAAAGATATTCGAACTGCGGCTTCCGGTGATTTTTATCAAAGTATGGGCAACCTCAAAGATGTTGATATTTTGCAGTCGAGCATCGGGTTTAAGGCATTCAATACCCGTGGCTTCAATTCTACTGCTCCGGTAAGAATAGTTCAGTTTATAGATGGAATGGACAATCAGGCTCCAGGCTTAAACTTTCCGGTAGGTAACCTTGTAGGCGCTAACGACCTTGACCTTCAAAGTGTCGAGATTATTTCGGGTGCTGCTTCTGCACTTTATGGAGCCAATGCTTTTCAGGGCGTCATAAGTATGACTACTAAAAATCCTTTCGATAATCCCGGACTTGCAGTTCAGATAAAAGGTGGTAACAGAGGTTATTTCGATGTGCAAGGCAGATATGCCAGGGCTTTTGGAGAAAAGAAAAAATTTGCGATAAAAGTTACAGGCTCATATATGCGTGTGGACGATTGGGAAGCTGACGACCCTGAAGCTAACGTATATGGCGATATTTCTACCACTCAGAATCTTACTACTATTTTGAATACGCTGAAAGACGATCCTGAAACCGAGCCTGAAACCAGAGAAAATCTCACTAAATTTTTGAATGGTTATGCCGATTTTAACAACATTGCCTTTCCGGGTGAACAAGAAATTAATGCACCGGGTTATGCCGAGAGAGACCTGGCGGATTACAATTCGAGAAGCATTAAAATTGGCGCGGGCGCTTATTATAAGTTGCCTAAAAATATGATGATTTCTTATGATTACCGCATGGGGTTGGGCACAGCGATTTATCAGGGCACCAACCGATATAGCATTAACGATATTCGTTTTCAGCAGCATAAAGTAGAATTGTCGGGCAAAAACTTTTTAGTGAGAGGATATTCTACTATGGAAAATGCAGGCGACTCTTATGATATCGTATTTACAGGTATTGGAATTTCAAGAGCCGGTGTTCCTAAATGGATTTCAAAATATATCAGCACCTACTTTGATGGCTTGAGAGAACGCTCCAACGGATTTGATGCAGGCTATACCCTTCGACCATCAGATGTGGCTTTTGCCGATTCGATTGCGCGTTTAGATGCCGACAGAGAATGGATAAAAGTTGGAACGCCTGAATTTGACTCATTGTATCAAGTTATTGTTAACGACCCTGATTTGCAAACCGGCTCAAAATTTTTAGACCAATCGTGGATGATGCACTACGATGCACAGTATCAATTTGATTTTATCAAATCTGTTGACATTTTAGTAGGCGCTTCTTATCGCAGATATCGCCCCAATTCTTTCGGAACCATTTTCATGGACACGCTTATCAATCCTTCGGATACATTGGCTGATGGCAGAAACAATCCCGATGGTGAATATTTGAAACTTACCAATCAGGAAGCAGGCGGTTTTGTGCAAGTGTCTAAAAAAGTTTGGGGTGACAGACTTCGCCTGATGGCTTCGGTGCGTGTAGATAAAAACCAAAATTTTGATTTCATGTATTCTCCGAGAGGCTCTGTTATTTATACTCATGGCAACCACGTCTTCAGAGTATCGGGGCAGTCGGCATTCAGAACACCTACTTTACAAAACCAGTTTATTTTGCTCAATCTCGGACCTATTACTTTGAAAGGCAATACTACCGGATTCGACAATCTTTATACACTTAATTCAGTAACTGATTTCTTAGACCATTATGAAGAAACCTTCGAAATAAGAACCGACACCTTGCAAAGCATTGTGCTTCCAAAGTTAAGACCCGAAAGAGTGCGCACGTTTGAATTTGGTTACAGGGGCATTTTGGTTAAAAATAAATTCTTTGTTGACTTCACTTTTTATTACAACTGGTATAAAGACTTCATTGGTGAAGTTCGTGTAGTATCTCCTACCAATAACGGCACCGTTGGAGAAGATTCAGGAGAAGATGCTGTTCTTACCGGAGCTTATGAGCGCTTTCAAATTCCTATTAATGCCGAAGAAAGTGTGAGAACCTGGGGTGCAGGTATCGGATTTTCTTATGCACTCGGAAAAGGCATTACTGCACTTGCCAACTATACTTATTCTGATATTAATGAAGACGATTTAACCAGCCCTATCCTTCCCGGTTTCAATACTCCCAGACATAAATTTAACTTGGGGCTTCAAGGCAGAAGAGTATGGAAAGGCTTAGGCTTCAATACCAATTTCAGATGGAACGACTCTTATTTCTGGCAAAGTTCTTTTGGCGATGGCATGGTAAATTCATACCATACGCTTGATGCCAATATTTCTTATGAATTTGCCGAATACTATACTACCATTTCTTTTGGCGCATCGAACCTCACTAATCAAAAATTCAGAATGATTTATGGTGGACCCACCATTGGTACACTAATTTATGCTTCGTTGTTGTTTGATATTAATAAATGGTAATACAGACTTTTTTTATTGAATAGAAAAAAGGCTCCATATGGAGCCTTTTTTCTTTAGTATGCTTTGAGAGTAGATAAATCATCGTATAGTTTTCGGTTTGGGAAAAATTAATGATTTATTTCCAATCATTTCGTAAAAAAAGTATGTAATACTACTTAGATTTACAAACCCAATTTTTACGTTCAAATAATTAAAACCTTAACCCTAAATACTTATTACTATGAAACTAATCCTATCCTTAAATGATTGTGTGCCAAATGTTGCGCCCTTCATTCCCAACCGCATGGTCAAATTGTGTATGGCTATTGCGGTTTTTTTATTTTCCGCCCCGACTTTCGCACAGTTGGTAGGCGATGAAGCCGTTAAAGCCAACTTTGGCGTTGATGGCGACATTTATTCCAACCAATTACAGTTTGGTTCCTTTCCGGTGCCTGCTTCGGGAACCGATGATTGGTTTTACAAAGGTCCGGGTTCGGGCTTGGGTGTAATTGACACCACCGGTGCTGCTGCACTGAATACGTTGTTTTCTACCGCAAACCTTGCCGGAAGAAACATTGAAGTAGAGCGCAGAATGAGCCGCCCTATTAACAGTATCAATAATGGCAAACGATGGCTCGATGCGGTTTATGGGCGCGACCAAAATTCTACCGGAAGCAACAGCGACCTGTCCGTTTTTACCGGGGGAGCAGATAAAAATTTTTTCAACCCTAAAAAATGGACTGTTGGTTCGGGTGGCTCTCCACAAAAGAACGACCTTATAGAGGTTTTTGCTCACTTAAGAAGAGATGGCGAAGGAGTACTTGATACTTTGTGGGGTTATGGAGGGGCATCGGTTATTGTTGAAAACGGAAACAGCCACGTTGACTTTGAGTATTTCAGAGAAACCTTTGAATATATTGATGGCGCAGGTGTATTCACCACTTTAGGTCCCGATTCAGGACATACTGCCTGGAGATTTGACGGGGCCGGTAAAATCACTTTTCCCGGAGATGTAATCATTTCATTCGATTTTGATAATGGTGGAGCTAACCCCAAACTTTCTATCAGAGTATGGGTAGATCCTGCACAATTGCCCGGTGGCAGTTTTGCTGCTTTCAATGCCTTGGCAAATGTTCCATTTATTTTTACCGAAACATTCGATACAGATAATAGCGGAACCTTTAAGTCATCGCCTTATGGCTATGCAGAAATAACTGCTAAAAATGCCGGAAGTGTTCCTTATGTGTTTACACGTGTAAACAGAGAAGGAGCAACCGATGCCTCTCCTTGGGGCACATTAGTGAATCCTAACGCTGTTTACACAACAACGATGGGAGCACTTACATATATGGAGTTTGCTATTAACCTGACTGCTTTCGGTCTTGACCAACCTTTCAATTTCAACGATCCATGCGTGCAGTATTTCGGGTCATTATTAGTAAAAAGTCGTTCTTCAACATCTTTTACTGCCGAATTGAAAGATTTTGCCGGTCCTTTTTCTTTCGGACGTAGCTTAGAAGCAACTTATACGTTAGCTGCTACTGAAATTTCTTGTATCAATACTACGGCTACTACCACTCTTCAAAACTTAAATCCTCCAATTCCGGCTGTTGATGTTACTTGGAGCGGAGCAGGTTTAGTTTCCGGTCAAAAAACTGCACAAGCCACCTGGAATGCTCCCGGATGGAAATTTGTTTCCATTGTGTTTGATGGAACCAACTGCGAAAAAATTGATTCTGTCTTTGTTACTTCGAGCGTATTTACTCCCAATGCAAATGCAGGTAATGATGCAGTGATTAACTGTTTCACCGGAGCAACCGTTCAGTTGAGCGGTAGTTCAACAACTCCCGGAGCTATACTTTCGTGGAGCGCGTTTAACGGTGGTAATATAGTTTCGCAAAATGGAGGTAATGCCACAGTAAATGCAGCCGGAGGATATGTGCTTCAGGCGCTTGACCAAGCATCCGGATGTGTCGGTTTAGATACGGTGTATGTTACATTGAATACCAATACTCCGAATGTTAATGCCGGAGCTGCCGGTTTAATCAATTGTTATACCGGACCTGCCATTCAGTTGAATGGCAGCAGCAGCACTCCAAATGCACAATTTGCCTGGAGTGGTCCCGGAATTGTTTCCGGAGGAAATACTGCAACTCCAACTGTTAATGCTGCAGGAACATACACTTTAGTAGTTACCGACCCATCTAACGGATGCACCGCTTCGTCTCAAACTTCTGTTACAGTTAATGTTACCATTCCATCAGCCAATGCGGGAGCTGACAGAGTCATTAATTGTACCACGGGACCAACTGTAACACTTACTGTAAATACCAATGCTGCAAGCGCTTCTTTCAGTTGGAACGGTGGGGGCATAATTTCCAATCCTAACCTGTCATCAATTACAGTAAATGCGGCAGGATGTTATATAGTAATGGTTACTGATCTTGTAAACGGATGCTCTGCTTCGGATACTGTTTGTGTAATCGTTGACGTAACAGCACCAAATGTGAATGCAGGCGCTGATGCCATTATTGATTGTTTTACCGGTCCAACCATACAACTCAATGGAAGCAGCACTACACAAGGTGTAACCTACAGCTGGAGCGGTCCCGGAATTGTATCCGGTGGAAATACACTCACTCCAACAGTAAACTCCCCGGGTACTTATACATTGTTGGTTACTAACCCTGCAAATGGATGTACTGCGTCCGATCAGACTTTAGTTACTTTAAACACAAATACTCCGAATGTAAATGCCGGAGCTAACGGTTTAATTAATTGTTACACCGGACCGAACATTCAATTGAATGGCAGCAGCAGCACTCCAAATGCACAATTTGCTTGGAGTGGTCCCGGAATTGTTTCCGGTGGAAATACTGCAACTCCAACTGTTAATACTCAGGGAACTTACACTTTAGTAGTTACCGACCCTTCGAACGGCTGCACTGCTTCGGCTCAAACTTCTGTTACCGTTAATACTACTCCTCCAAATATTAATGCAGGAGCCAATGCGGTGTTGAATTGTGCCAATAATTTCATTTCAACCTTGAATGGCAGCAGTTCTACTCCTAATGCTCAATTTGTATGGAGCGGTGCGGGAATTGTTTCTAATCCTAATTTGGCTTCTATTACAGTAAATGCTCAAGGTACATATACTCTTGTTGTTACAGACCCTGCCAATGGCTGCTCTGCTTCTGCTACTGCTTCAGTTTCGGTGGATAGCACTCCTCCACAAGTAAGTGCAGGACCCGACAAAGTAATCAATTGCTATACCGGACCTACTGTAACATTAACTGCTACATCAAATATTCCCGGTTCGAGCTTTGCATGGAGCGGCAACGGAATTGTTGGTAATGCCAACTTTGCAACTATCACTGTTAATGCTGCAGGGACATACAGCGTTACCGTTACCAGCCCCGGAAACGGATGTACTGCCACAACTTCTGCCAATGTTACCGTAGATACCACGCCACCAATTGTTGACGCTGGCGCTCAGGGATTGTTAGATTGCGAGTTTCCTCAAACTTCATTGCAGGGAAGCGCCAATGCTGTTAACAGAACTATAAGTTGGAGTGGTCCCGGAATTGTTTCCGGTGGAAGCACATTGACTCCTACCGTAAATAAACCCGGATTATACACGCTTTTGGTTACCAATCTTGATAACGGTTGCTCTGCTTCTGATACAGTAAGTGTTAACTATAAAGACAATAAACCTGAGTGCAAACTCAATTTACCAAAGTCTTTACCTATTGAAGGCGATACTTATTTAATTGTTGGCGATTTTAAAAATGCTGCTACCATTACATGGACAGTATCGGGCGATGGATGGTCTATTGATTCAGGACAAGGAACTGATAGTTTGTATTATGTGGCAGGTGTTGCAGGTTCGATTGGAACGATTAGCGTAACCATTGTGAATGCCGATGGTAATTGCTCTGAAACTTGTACTGTTTCTTTCTACAGCATGACAGGATTGGCTTATTGCTCGTTCACTCAAGGTTTCTACGGTAATTATGGCGGCAAATTCTGCGATGGTCGCACCACGCTCGAATTGATGAAAGACCTGACTGTTAATTCCCTTACAGTAGGTGTTCTGAATATTCGTTCTTTGACTTTTGATTCTGCCGATGTGTATTGTGTTGTTGAAAGATTGCCTGCCGGTGGACCCGCTGGTATTTTGCCGCCCAAAAACAATAATCAATTACCTGCTAATTTGGTATTCACTAATCAATGCACCACTACACCGTTTGGTATTCCTTTGTTTGGAAATCCTAAGAATGGTAAGTTCAGAAATATTCTTTTAGGACAAACCATCACTCTTGGATTGAACCTCAGAATTGATGGACTGGATACCGTTCGTTTAGATGGTCCTTACATGATTATTTCTAATGGTTCGGGAAGTGGAGGAGGAAATGGCATTTGTTTAGATACCGACTTCACCGTTGCTCCGGGCAATGAAAAGATTTATCAGCTTTCTACTTCAGTGTTGAATTATTTAGGTGCTAATAATACTGTTGGTGATTTGTTTGAATTGGCAAACCAAGCTTTGGCAGGACAAACATTACCGGTAAGCCTCAATGAAATTAACAGGGCAGTAAGTACTATCAACGAAGCGTTTGACGAGTGTCGCGCTCTGATTGGATTCACCGAAGCCAAAGCCAATAAAACTGCTGAAAACAACAATGAATTGTTGCCCGAGAACTTCATGATGTCTTTGAAAGACAATCTGCTTTCGGCTTATCCGAATCCGTTCAGCAAAAATCTTTTCATTTCGTTTGAACTCGCTCAGGACAGCCGTGCCATGTTGCAGATTTTCGACAGCAAAGGCGCTTTGGTTAAAGTATTGTTCGATGGAGAAGCTGAAGCAAACCTTGCTTACAACTTCGAAATGGATGGTTCTGGAATGGCTGAAGGCATGTATATCTGCCGCTTAGTTACTCCCGAATCTACTCAGCATTTAAAACTGATGCAGTTGAGTTCCAAGTAATTCTGATTGAATACCATAAATACCCAAAAGACCACTCGGAAACGAGTGGTCTTTTTTATTACTCGAAAAAAATTCTCTTAAAACTACATTAACTTCCCAACTCCAAAATCACATCGAACTCCTCTTTTTTCAGAGGCATTACCGATAGTCTGCCTTGCCTAACCAAAGAAATATTTTCAAGCCGATTATCTGTTTTAATAACATCGAGTCCTACCGGCTTTTTTAACTTTTTATGAGGCGACAAATCCACCACCACCCAGTTGGAATCATCGGTAGTTGGGTCTTGGTAGTGTTCTTTCATCACTTTGGCAATACCCACCACTTCTTTGCCTTCATTGCTGTGATAAAACAACACCAAATCGCCTTTTTTCATGGCTTTCAGATTGTTGCGTGCCTGATAATTGCGCACACCATCCCAAAAGGTTTTCTTGTCTTTTTCAAACTGCTCCCAACTGTATTTGAAGGGTTCCGATTTTACGAGCCAATAGTTCATGAGGTATTTTTTTTCGATAAAAATACACTGTCGGATTTATATTCAGAATGAATGCAAGAAAAGAAAATGAGCCAATGGTTTTAAATTACTCCACCACCACTAGTCTGCTTTCCTGCCTGTTGCCATCGGAAATACTGATGAGATAATTTCCTTTGGAAACTTTTGAAGTGTTCCACTCTAACACTTGGGCAGTATTCATAAATTGTTTATCAGCCAGTGTGGCAACTTTTTTTCCGTTCAAATCATATACTACAACACTCATAGAAGCAGGTTTTTCAGGCTGTATGGCTACCTGAACCATTCGTGTTGACGGATTTGGAAACACTTTGATAAATTTTAAAAATGAAGCAGGCTCGGTAACAGATGTAGTGCTTCGTTTTAATATTCGGAATTCATCTTTCACAGTTCCGCTCATTTCTACATATTTGGCTGTAAGCGTGTCGCCATGCACATCAATCACCAAAGAGCCGTATTCATCCTGAAAGTTGGTACACATTGCCGGATGGTCTAATGATTTTCCGGTGGTGTTGGTTCCGGAGTTTCCTATAACACAATACACGGTTCCTTCGTTGGCATTGTCGCCATCGGTGTATTTAATGTAGGCTTCGCCCTGAGCAGGGCTTCCGCAGGTGTTATCTACCACATGTTCATCTGTATCGAAAGTGGTAGAATTATCAAAATGTCCTTTCATTAAATAGGTTCTTTCATAATTGTGGCTGTGTCCGTTCAGCACCAAATCAACGCCATATTCTTCAATTACCGGATTCAACACGGTGCGCATGGCAATCAAATCGCCTACATTGTCGGAGTCGTGTGAGCCTTTGGAATAAGGAGGTTTGTGAAAATAAACCACTTTCCATTTTTGCGTAGTAGCAGCCAAATCGTTACGCAACCATTGAATCATTTGGCTGTTCGGATTGATATACCACGGCACCCATTCGGAATTGAGCGAAACAAAATGCACGTTGCCATAATCAAATGAATAATAACCTTCTTCACCACTTGGAAGGCCACCGGATTCGCCATTGGTTGGCAGTGAAAAAATATCGTAATATGGACCTCTGTGCTGGGCATTAATGGATTTGTAATCGTGATTACCGGGCGTAGGCCATGCTACCGTATTTCTGAAAATTTCGGGATAAACTTCGAACACATGATTTTGATATTCGGTGTCGGTGCCATCATTGTAGGCATTGTCGCCTGTCCACAGCCAAACATCGGTATGTCTGTTGTTTTTTATTTGATTGAGGTAAGTTTCTTTCACTTGTATTTGTGGAGGATTAGCCCGACCAAAATCTCCAATTACCCAAATATGGATTGGCTGTTCGGTTCCGTGCGTGGGAGAAGTGATGAAATGAAAAGAAGCATCATCTGCCGATAGTGGCTGACCGAATGAATACAGGCGATAAAAATATTTGGTGTTTGGATTGAGATTTTTTATTTCCACCACATGCTCGGTTCCACTGGTTCCTGATTTAGCAAAAGAAAGATTATTACGGTCGGTTCCATAACGAACTTCAAGCACTAAGTTTAAATCGGTTCGGGCGCGAATAATCATGCTTTCGGGAGTGCCCATTTGCAAATAGGGTCCGCGAATAATGTTTTGAGCAAAGGTTGTTACAACAAACAATAAAAACAGGAGTGCAGAAAAAATATTTTTCATGGAGGATGAAATTTGAAGGGTGAAGTTAGTGTTTCGCTTGTTTTATGTATGCGAACGATTTGTTAGGTGATTATTAAATCGTGAAAGCATTTAGGTTCTAACTTTATGTCTTCGTTATTAAAATGGCATCAGCGAATTCTATCAAAAATTTCACCGACCAAATGGGTAGGGTAGTGGAAATTCCTTTTCCTCCGAAAAGAATTATTTCCTTAGTGCCTTCGCAAACCGAACTGCTGTTCCATTTGGGTTTGAATAATGAAGTGCTTGGTATCACTAAATTTTGTGTGCATCCGCGAGAGTGGTTTCAAAGTAAAAATAAAATAGGTGGCACCAAACATCTGCATCTCGATAAAATACGCGCCCTACAACCCGACCTGATTATTGCCAATAAAGAAGAAAACGAGCAACAGCAAATCGAAACGCTGATGCACGAATTTCCCGTTTGGCTCAGCGATATAAAAACACTTGATGACGCGCTCGACATGATACTTCAAATTGGAACGATTACCGGAAAAGAAGCTGTCGCTAAAAATATTTTAGAAGAAATTCAATTACGCTTTCAGCAAATAAAAACACCTACACAAAGTTTAAGCGCAATGTATCTCATTTGGCGCGAACCATACATGACGGTGAATCGAGACACTTTCATTCATGATATGTTGCTGCGTTGTGGTTTTAAAAATATTTTTGCACAAGCCGACAGCCGTTATCCTGAAATTTCAGTAGAACAAATTATTGACGCAAAACCTGAATTGATTTTGCTTTCATCAGAGCCTTATCCTTTTAAGTCAACACACATCACTCAATTAAAATCCGAAATCCGAAATTCTAAATCCGTAATCATTCTGGTGGATGGCGAAATGTTTTCGTGGTATGGTAGCAGATTGTTGCAAGCGCCCTTGTATTTTAATGAGTTGATTCAAAAAACCAATCATGCCTGAAGCCCATCACTACTATATTATTTACAAGCCTTACGGAATTGTGTCAAAGTTTACGCCACAGCATGGGCACAAAACTTTAGCCGACATCTATTCTTTTCCTCCTGATGTGTATCCTGTTGGAAGATTGGATATGGACAGCGAAGGGTTGTTGTTGCTGACCGATGATAAACGGCTCAATCATCAATTGCTCAATCCGCACAAGCGCCACGAGCGTGTTTATTGGGTGCAGGTAGATGGCGACATTACCGATGCCGCCATTCAACAATTGTGCAACGGGGTGAACATTAGTATTGAAGGCAAACCATATCGCACGCTGCCTGCCAAGGCGAAGAAAATTGAACCACCGGAAATACTTCCTGAAAGAATTCCCCCGGTGCGCTACCGAAAACTTATTCCTACTTCTTTTATCGAATTAAAACTGCACGAAGGCAAAAATCGTCAGGTGAGGCGTATGACCGCAGCCGTTGGTTTTCCAACTTTGCGCTTGGTACGTTATGCCATTGAAAAAATCAATCTCACTTTTTTGTCTGATAGTATTGTAAAGCCGGGAACTGTGAAGCAATTGAATGGAAGGGAAATTTATTCGTTGTTGAAAGTGTCAATGAAATAATTTTCAATTCGATACATACTGCACCCGTTTAGGCTTTCCGTTTATCAGAAGTTTCAGTTCGTAGGTTTTGTTTTTCTCCAAACCCTCAGTTGTAAACTGATATTCATAATCGTAGTAATCGGGAAACAGTTGTTTTTTGAAAACTAATTGTTTCACTTTGTTGCCTTCCGAATCGAACAAACTGATTTCCACATCGGATGCTTGCGACAGCGAAAAACCAAAACTGCCCGAAAATCTTTTTACTATTTGCACAGCGGGACTTGCTCCATTGGTCGTTTGCGTGTTGCAATTTTCAAACTTCACATTTTTATCTGAAGCAAAATGTGTTTTAAGCGAAGCGAAAATTTGAGGCTTTAAATCGCAGGTGGAAAAAGTCAAATTACCTTTTACCACTTCCCACACTAAATTTTGCCCTTCGGAATTTTGAAGATTTTGCGCTTCAACAAACTTTGCCATAGAAAACAAAACTCCGCCCGACATTTTTCCATGTGCAAATGCAATATAGTTGTTGGGTGTGGCATCTGAAGGCTCGGCACACAGCGCGTATAAATTCTGAGCAGATTTTTGTCCCGGTTGCAAGCGCACAAAAAATCTTTTGGTTACCAGCATGTTCTGATAATTAGAATCGGCTGCTTCCAATATTCTGCCCGTTTCAATTTCGAGATTCACGGGGGCGGCACTAATATTTTTCAAATGCACGGCTATACATGCACCCGTGTGTCCTTCGGAAGTGCCTTTGATTTCGTATTCGACCAATCCTTTTGTGTAAGCCTCTTCAATGCTGATGCAGAATGCAATGGAACAAAACAAAAGGAAAGTAAAAATGAATGGCAACGTTTTCATGGTCGAGGTTTTCGACCATTAACGAATTTGAATCGGAGAAAAGTATTTTGCAGATTTCTCCTCATGTTTTCTTGGCAGAAGTGTATCAGTCTCTCAATCTATGTTCTTTCCACTTCGACTTATTGGTGGCATTGCTTTCTGAAAGGACACTTTTAGATTTCTTGTCGAACAATTTCACTGCTAACAGCGCAGCAAGCAAAGCTTCTTCTTCGTTGCCTTCAAATAGTTCTTCGGGCTTGAAATGTTTACCGATAAAACCCGTATCGAAATTGCCGCTTCTGAAATCGGGTTGCCGCATCACCCACTTGCCAAAATCAAGCGTGGTTTTTATGCCGCTGATGCGATACTCTGAAATAGCGCGAATCATTTTATCCATTGCCGCCTCGCGAGTGGGCGCATGAACTACCAATTTGGCAATCATGGGGTCGTAGTAAATGGGCACTTCCATGCCTTCTTCAAAGCCATCGTCCACACGCACGCCATTGCCCGAAGGCGGACGATAGGTGGTGAGTGTTCCTGTGTCGGGCAAAAAATTATTGGCAGGGTCTTCGGTGCAAATGCGCAACTCTATCGAATGACCATTGATGGCTAAATCTTCCTGTGCAAAGCTGAGTTGTTCGCCTTTGGCAATTTGAATTTGTTCGCGCACCAAATCAATGCCTGTAATCATTTCTGTAACTGGGTGCTCCACTTGCAGGCGGGTATTCATTTCAAGAAAATAAAAATGAAGTTGCTCGTCCACCAGAAACTCCACCGTTCCGGCACCACTATATTTGGCGGCTTTTGCAACCAGCACGGCAGCCTCGCCCATTTGCTTTCTCACTTCGGGAGTCAGCACGCTCGAAGGCGCTTCTTCCACTAATTTCTGATGCCTGCGTTGAATGGAACATTCGCGCTCAAACAGATACACACAGTTGTCATGATTATCTGCCAACACCTGTATTTCAATATGTCGCGGATTCAGGATGAATTTTTCTATAAAAACAGAACCATCGCCAAAGGCAGCCAAAGCTTCGCTCGAAGCGCGCTCCATCTGGCTTTCAAAATCTTCGGTTTTTTCTACCGTGCGCATACCTTTACCACCACCGCCTGCGGCAGCTTTCAGCAAAACGGGAAATCCGATTTCTTGGGCAATTTTTTTGGCTTTGGCAACATCATGAATAGCCTCGGCAGTTCCGGGAACCAGAGGAATGCCGAAAGGTTTCACCGCTTCTTTAGCGCTGATTTTATTGCCCATAATATTGATGGAATAGGGCGATGGTCCGATAAATGTTATTCCCGCATCGGCTACTTTTTGCGAAAAAATTTCATTTTCCGATAGAAAGCCATAGCCCGGATGAATGCCGTCAACGCCTAAGTTCAAGGCGGCTTCAATTATTTTATCTGCCAATAAATACGATTGATTGGAAGGAGGCGGACCCAACAGCACCGCCTCATCGGCAAAGCGCACGTGAGGCGCATGGCGGTCGGCTTCAGAATAAACGGCAACGGTTTTAATTCCCATTTCTTTAGCGGTGCGCATGACCCGCAAGGCAATTTCTCCGCGATTGGCAACTAATATTTTTTTCATGCAGGCAAAGTTATGGTATGAGATGAGATTTCAAACTTGAATTGTATCATTGCTTCACAAACCTTTGCACTTCATTGCCTGCTTTCAACAAATATATTCCCGAAGGAAATTCACTAATTTTTACTGTGGTATGGAGTTCAGATGCTTCTTCAGATTTCCATAGGATTTTTCCCTGAACATCCATTATCATCAGTTCGGT
This sequence comes from uncultured Chitinophagaceae bacterium, assembly GCA_964518215.1. Taxonomy (GTDB): domain Bacteria; phylum Bacteroidota; class Bacteroidia; order Chitinophagales; family CAIOSU01; genus CAYSGX01. Next base: position 56,544 of record CAZFFP010000005.1, on the reverse strand, counting down.
ATTGCTCAATGATTGAATTTGAATTTAGTTGTTGGCAGGATTGGGAAACACTTTCAGCTTTGGAAGCAATGAAAGACTTTCTTTGATTCCGGTTTCAATATCGGTCAACTCAATATCATCAATATAAAAATACAGACAGGTAGTATTGCCTTGCGGATTGCAAAAACCGTTTTCGCTCGATTCAAGTTTCACTGAAACCGTATCGGGCATTAAAGAACTAAGTTCATTTATCGTTACGCTGAAAGCGATGTAATCTGCTTCGGGTCCTAATTTTTTAACGCCATATCCTACGGTATCTCTTTGAGAAGTGTTGATGTTGAAGCGGGTCAGCGCAACCCTAACCACTGCCGAATCTGAACAGCAAGTATAGACAACTCAGAGATTTTCTTACACGATTCCATAGGGCAAAGTAGTAAATGCCTCCAAAACTATCTGAATTGGTATGCTTATGGTGAAGAAATGAATGAACTGTAAATTAAGCTATGCAATAGTTCTACGCTGTATTGTTTTCAAATACAGCTTATAACCTTTATCAATTGTTTAAGAAAGATGCTGTTTTTATTAGAGCTTAGCCGTAAAATATTTATGTGAAACTTTTTGACTGCATCAGTCCGTCAGATTTTTGACGTAACACTGATTGCAGAAAAATTTTCATAATCCTATTGGTTAGCCGTATTTTCGCACTTCCATATTTTTTTTAGAAAATTCAGCAGATTATGTCTTCTTATAATGTTACAGTGATAGGTTCCGGTCCCGGTGGATATATTGCCGCCATTCGTTGTGCGCAATTAGGTATGAAAACCGCCATTATAGAAAAATACGAAGTGTTGGGCGGCACCTGCACCAATGTGGGCTGCATTCCATCAAAGGCTTTACTTGATTCTACAGAACATTTTTATTTGGCGCAAAACAAATTTAAAGATCACGGTATTGATGTTGCAGGTTTAAAACTGAACTGGAAACAAATGGTGAGCCGCAAAGACGGTGTGGTGCAACAAAATACTGAAGGCATCAAATTTTTAATGAAGAAAAACAAAATTGATGTGTTTCACGGCACAGGAAGTTTTGTTGCCAAAAATAAAATTACCGTTACCGACAATGCAGGAAAAGTGCAGGAAATCGAAACCGAAAAGGTGATTATAGCCACCGGCTCCAAACCCTCATCATTGCCCGGAATTACCATTGATAAGCAACGCATCATCACTTCCACCGAAGCGCTCACGCTTACCGAAGTTCCCAAGAATTTGATAGTGATAGGAGGCGGTGTAATAGGAGTGGAGATGGCTTCTGTGTTTGCCCGTATCGGCTCTAAAGTTTCGGTGGTAGAATACATGGACAGCATCATAGCAGGCATGGATGCCGATTTAGGCAAAGAGCTTAAAAAATCGCTGGAGAAAATCGGTATTGAATTTCATTTAGGACAAAAAGTGCAGGAAGTAACTACAAAAGGAAAAACGGTTACTGTAAAAGCCGAAGGTAAAGACGGCAAGCCTCTTGAATTGAAAGGCGATTACTGTTTGGTGGCGGTTGGGCGCAAAGCCTACACCGATGGATTAGGTTTGGAAAATATTGGCGTGAAAACCGACCAACGCGGAAAAATTCCGGTGAATGAAAAATTGGAAACATCGGTGCCGGGAGTGTATGCCATTGGCGATGTAATTGACGGAGCCATGTTGGCGCACAAAGCCGAAGACGAAGGTTTTTTTGTTGCTGAAGTTTTGGCAGGTCAGCATCCGCACATCAATTATCTGTTAGTTCCGGGAGTGGTTTACACTTGGCCCGAAGTGGCGGGTGTGGGATATACCGAGCAGCAATTGAAAGAAAAAAACATTCCTTACAAATCGGGTAGTTTTCCATTTAAAGCCAGTGGTCGCGCCCGTGCAGCCATGGAAAGCGAGGGTTTTGTAAAAGTGCTTTCACACAAAGAAACCGATGAAATTTTAGGCGTACAAATGATGGGTCCCCGTATTGCCGATTTAATTGCCGAGGCTGTTACTGCTATGGAGTTCAGGGCATCGGCAGAAGACATTGTGCGTATGTCGCACGCGCATCCCACCTACACCGAAGCGTTCAAAGAAGCCTGCTATGCCGCATGGACAGGTAAAACGCTTCAGATGTAATGAATTTAGTAAAATAAAGTTTATTTTTCAGAATTAAAACTCATGCAATATTATGAAATCAACCGTTTTTGCAATCATCATTTATGTTGCGACAGCCTTTTCTGCTTCTGCACAAATAACGCTCAACAGCGTTGAACTTCCTGCCAAAATCACCCATGAAAAAACGTCTTTAGTATTGAATGGTGGAGGCATCAGAAAAAAAGCGTTTTTTAAAGTATATGTTGCCGGACTATACTTGCCTGAAAAAAATAAAAACGCGCAGCAAATTATCAATACCGATAAGCCTTATGCCATTCGTCTGCAAATTACCTCAAGCGTGGTTAGCAGTAGCAATATGAGCGAATCTATCAGCGAAGGGTTTAACAAATCTACCAAAGGCAACACTGCTCCTATTCAAAAGAAAATTGATGCTTTCATGGCTTTCTTCTCAAAAGAAGAAATTAAAGAAGGACATCTGTTCGATATTTGGTATTTGCCAGGCGAAGGCGTTAAAACCTACAAAAACGGAAAGTTTCTCGGAACCATTGAAGGCGAAGATTTCAAGAAGGCACTTATTGGTATTTGGCTTTCAGATAGTCCGGTAGATGAAAATTTAAAGAAAGGGTTGCTGGGGATTTAAAAATCCGGGAGAATTCTAAAGAAAAAACATAGGGATTAGAAATAAACATTTTTCAAAAAAAAATCTTCGCAGATTCCAAGCATAGCAGCCCAAAAGCTAAAATGTTTTTCTTAAAATTTTTTTATGCAAGCAGACCTTATTACGCAAATACTTTTGCCCTTAGCGCTTTTTATTATAATGATGGGTATGGGACTTTCTTTGTTTCCTGAAGATTTCAGAAGGGTATTGTTGTTTCCTAAAGCGGTGGCGGTGGGTATTGTGCTCAAATTGTTGTTTATTCCCATGCTAACTTTCGGTATTCTCTTCGCTTTTCCGTTACAGCCCGAATTGGCAGTGGGTTTTGTTTTGCTCGCGGCTTGCCCGGGAGGAGCCACAACTAATCTCATTACCAATTTAGCTAAAGGTGATGTAGCCTTATCTATCACTCTCACTGCTATTGCAAGCATGATTACGGTTTTCACCATACCGCTCATGGTGAATTTCGGATTGGTGCAGTTCATGGGCGAATCTAAAGAAATCAAATTGCCATTTCTGAAAACTATAGCTCAGATTCTTATCATTACGGTGATACCTGTAATTATTGGTATGTTGGTGAACAAGCGCTTTCCTGATTTTTCTAAAAAATCTGAAAAATCAGTGAAAATTGTTTCTGCGTTGTTTTTGGTTCTCATAATTTTAGCGGCACTTTTAAAAGAAAAAGATAGCCTGTTAGACTTTTTCAAAAAGGCAGGACCGGTAGCGTTGTTACTCAACTTTTCTGGAATGTTGTTGGGTTATTTAATTACCAAAATTTTTACAGGCAACAAACAACAGGCTGTTACAGTTGGAGTGGAAGTGGGAATAGTAAATGGCACTTTAGGCATTGCCATAGCTGCTGGTATTTTACAAAACTCCACAATGACTATTCCTTCGGCAATTTATAGCATTATTATGTTTCCGGCAGTAATACTCATGATATACATTGGTAACATAGGCAGAACAAGAGTTTAGATTTGTGTTTTTATGTTGCAAACAAATTTTACTCCAATATATGATTCATTTCAGTTGGTCTAAATGCGTATGCTTAAAACTATCGGGGTATTTCAATCCGAAGCCGAATATTCGGTCCATAGAAGCATGGCTGAACATAATAAGTCCCGCCAGCAAGAGCAGATAACTGCCTGAAAAATATCCGAAAATCCCTACCACCAAAGCAATACCCTTATTATGAGTAATATTATAGGTAATGGCTCCTATTTGATTATTGAACAAATAACCTATCATTCCTATGTCGGGCACAAGAATTAATGCCGCAAACCACCACCACGAATAATTCAGGCTTGGATACAATATGAGTGTGGCGCAAAACATCAGTAATTCTTCTGTTTTCAACTGAGCCTGCATGATTTTGTTACTTTGAGTAGTCATAAAATTTTTCTGTTAAAATCTTAATGTAATGTGGATAAAGGTATGATTGTCTTTTGAAATCGTCAGTAAATATCAATTTTTACCCTAAAAAAACTTACTTTTGCACTCTCTTTTCAAAATTGTTCATTAAAATTAAGAATCGTGTCCCAATCCGCTACATCCAAGATAGAATTTAAAGCTAATGTAAGTCCAGAATATGCTGAAATACTGACTCCTGAAGCCATGGAGTTTGTGAGTCAGTTGCATGAACGTTTTAATGCCCGCAGAAAGGAACTGTTGCAAAATAGAGAAGAAAAGCAACGCAGCATAGATGCAGGCAATTTGCCCGATTTTTTGCCTGAAACAAAAGAAATAAGAGAAAGCGAATGGACTGTAGCTCCGCTGCCTGCCGATTTGCAAGACCGCAGAGTAGAAATTACCGGTCCGGTTGACCGCAAAATGATTATCAACGCTTTGAATAGCGGTGCAAAAGTGTTCATGGCCGATTTTGAAGATTCTAATGCTCCCACCTGGGACAACAATATTTCAGGACAAATAAACCTGCGCGATGCTAACCGCAAAACTATTTCGTTTAAAAACGAAGCGGGTAAAGAATATAAGCTGAATGAAAAAATTGCTACGCTTTTAGTTCGCCCTCGTGGTTGGCATTTGGTAGAGAAAAATATATGGATTGATGGCGATGTAGCTTCGGGCTCATTGACTGATTTCGGCTTGTATTTTTTCCATAATGCGAAGCAGCTAATTGCCAATGGATCAGGACCTTATTTCTATTTACCTAAAATGGAAAGTCACTTAGAGGCTCGCCTTTGGAATGATGTTTTTGTGTTTGCCCAAAATTATGTGGGTATTCCGCAAGGCACTATTAAAGCTACCTGCTTAATTGAAACCATCACTGCTACATTTGAATTGCACGAGTTTTTATATGAATTAAGAGAACACTCTTGCGGCTTAAACTGCGGTCGTTGGGATTATATTTTCAGCTACATTAAGAAGTTAAGAAATTTGGAAGGTTATGTTTTGCCCGATAGAGGTCAGGTTACGATGGGAGTGCCATTTATGGATGCCTATTCTCGTTTGGTAATTCAAACTTGCCACAAGCGTAATGTTCACGCAATGGGCGGTATGGCTGCATTTATTCCTATTAAAAATAATGAAGCGGCAAACAACGCTGCTATCGACAAAGTGAAGCAAGATAAATTACGCGAAGTGAAAAACGGGCACGATGGTACTTGGGTTGCACATCCGGGCTTGGTGCAAGTGGCAATGGATATCTTCAACGAACACATGCCTACGCTTAACCAAATTAATGTAAAGCGTGAAGGTGATGTAATAACTCAAAAAGATTTATTGACTGCTCCTGCCGGAACGATTACTGAAGCGGGATTACGTATGAATATCAATGTAGGTATTTTATATGTGGAAAGTTGGTTGCGTGGTGTAGGTGCTGCTGCCTTGCACAACTTAATGGAAGATGCTGCTACTGCTGAAATTTCAAGAACACAAGTGTGGCAGTGGATTAGAAATAAATCGAAGTTGGAAGATGGAAGATTGATTAGCGCAGAACTATACAATGAGATTTTGCCTTCAGAAATTGAAAATATTAAAAGTTACGTTGGAACTGAAGCATTTGAGAATGGTCGCTTCAATGAGGCGATTGAAATTTTTACCAAATTGGTATTATCTGATGATTATGTGGAGTTTTTGACTTTACCTGCGTATGAATTGATATAAGAAAAATAGAACGCTGATTGATTATGGTCATTATGATATTTTATGATTTTAATAGATAATAAAAGCCTTAAAATATCAGCGTTCCATTAAAAAGTTATGATTAGTGAAAACTATAAACACTCTGAAATAACCAACAAAATAATCAAGTCGTTTTATAACGTTTATAACAAACTTGGTTATGGATTTTTAGAGAAAGTTTATGAGAATGCGTTACTGATAGAATTGAGGAAACATGATTTAGAAGCGAAAAGTCAGCAACAAATTAAAGTGTTCTATGAAATATTTGAAGTAGGAAATTATTTCGCTGATATAGTTGTGGAAGAAAAAGTAATTATTGAATTGAAAACAGCGGAAGGACTATGTGAAGAACATGAAGCACAATTAGTAAATTATCTTCGCGCTACCGAAATTGAAGTAGGATTATTATTGAATTTTGGAAAAACACCACAGTTTAAAAAGAAGGTATTTTCTAATGAGTATAAAGTAAAATAGAACGTTGATTGACTATGGTCATTTTTGATATTAATCATAACAAACCATAAAAAATCATAACTAATCAGCGTTCTATTAAGAATATATTTTTAAACACAAACACTAATAAAAAATGGCAACAAAAAAGGAACGCGCATTAGCGTTGCAAAAAGAATGGGAAACTAACCCACGTTGGAAAAATGTTACTCGCCCTTACACAGCAGATGAAGTAATCAATATTGCCGGTTCGGTGCCTATTGAGTACACCTTAGCAAAAAATGGTGCTGAAAAATTATGGAACCGTTTGCAAAGCGATGCTTGGGTTGCAGGTTTAGGTGCTTTAACCGGAAATCAAGCGGTGCAAGAAGTTACTGCAGGCATGAAAGCCATTTATCTTTCTGGCTGGCAGGTTGCTGCTGATGCTAACTTGGGCAGCGAAATGTATCCCGACCAATCGTTGTATCCTGCTAATTCAGTTCCTGCGGTAGTTAAAAGAATTAACAATGCTTTGTTGCGCAGAGACCAAATTGAATATATGGAAGGCGAGCCACAGCGCGACTGGTTGGTGCCTATTGTTGCCGATGCTGAAGCTGGTTTTGGTGGCAACTTAAATGCTTTTGAATTAATGAAAGGCATGATTGAAGCAGGTGCTGCCGGTGTGCATTGGGAAGACCAGTTGGCTTCTGCTAAAAAATGTGGTCACTTAGGTGGTAAAGTATTGGTACCTACACAAGAGGCTATCAACAAATTGGTTGCTGCACGTTTAGCTGCCGATGTTTGTGGTACTTCTACTTTGGTAATTGCCCGTACTGATGCTGAAGCGGCTAACTTAATTACTTCTGATATTGATGAGCGCGACCATAAATTTATTACCGGACAAAGAACTCCTGAAGGCTACTACTATGTGAAAAATGGTTTAGAGCAAGGTATTGACCGTGGTTTGTCTTATGCTAATTATGCCGATTTGATTTGGATGGAAACAGGTAATCCTGATTTAGGTTTGGCTCGTGAATTTGCACAAGCTATTCATGCTAAATATCCGGGCAAAATGTTGGCTTACAACTGTTCGCCTTCATTCAACTGGGCTAAGTATATGGATGTGAAACAAATGGAAACGTTCCGTGAAGAATTAGCTGAAATGGGTTATAAATTCCAGTTCATCACTCTAGCAGGTTTCCACGCATTGAATACTTCTATGTTTGAATTATCTAAAGCGTATGTTGAAAGAGGCATGGCTGGATTCAGCGAATTGCAACAACGTGAGTTTGGTTTAGAGCAACATGGCTTTAAAGCTATCAAGCACCAGTCGTTTGTTGGAACAGGTTATTTCGATGCGGTTCAGAATGTTGTTCAACAAGGACAATCTTCTACCACTGCATTGGCTGGTTCTACCGAGACGGAGCAGTTTCACTAAGTGATATTCGATATTGCGATAGGCGATATTCGACATACAAAACCCCTCATTGAAATTTCAGTGAGGGGTTTTTTAATTTGGGTATCTATTTTTGTAACTCTAAGTTGAGACATTTCAATATTTTCTGACAATATATTCATCAAACATTTGCAATGCAGGTTAAGGCAATACTTACCTCTTTTTTTACAATAGTTGCTCTTACTTGTATCTCTCAAACAAGAAGGGTTGAAGTTGTATCGTCTCACGATACTTGTGGTGTTTACCAAAATGTTTCCATTGAGTTTATTATGGAAAATATGTATGAGGCAGATTTTGAACCACCAGATTTTAGTGAAATGAAATTGGTTTCAGGACCAACAAGTCAAAAGACAATCAATATTATTTCAGGAGTAACTACAAGCAAAACAATTATTTCATACACAGTTTTACCGCAAAAATCCGGTGTTTACACAGTTAAGAATGCTTTTGCTGTTCATGAAAGAGATACATTCAAATTTAATGCCCTCACAATAGAAGTTGAAAACTACATGGCAGTATCTGAATCTCATAAGTCCAAACAGGAATTAATCTCTTCTGCTAACTTTTCTGAACAAGATATTTTTCTAAAGTTAGAGGCAGACAAAAAGGAAGTTTCGGTAAACGAACCGGTTAATCTGATACTTAAGTTATATACTGCAAATAACATGATTTCAAACATAGCGATTAAGTATTTCAATCAGCCGGAATATTGCTGGCATCACCAAGTGTTTTCTGAAGATGTAAAATCATTGGGAGACACATCCATTTATGACGATAAAAAACATACGATTTATGAACTTCAAAAAATACAAGTGTTACCCTTGGTGCCTGGTGAACATTTGGTTGAACCTATTGAATACAGTATAGATGTCCGCCTAAGCACTAATAAGAGAAAACCTTCAGTCTTTGATTTTTTTAGTAACAACACGTATAAGGATACCACAATTATTTTTCGTTCCAATGAACTTACAATAACTGCAAAACCTTCCGGTAAAAATTTAAAAAATTCCGACCCGCGTTACAGCATCATTAGCAATCTCAATTCGACCAATAATATGGTGAAATTTGAATCTGATTCGAACGTTAATTCCATCTATTTTCTGATTGATGTGTCGGCAAGTATGATGATTAAAGATTTTGAGAATGGCAGATTAGAGTCTATCAGTAAAATTTTTACGGAAAGAATGGAACAACTCAGCGAGAGTTTTATTGGTTTGGGAATTTTTTCAGACACTTTTAATCACAAGGCATCAGTAGAACTTAGACATGATGATGCTATAGTGCATCTGCGGAATCTTCCTACATACATTACAAAATCCGGTGGCGGCTTAGGAATGCCCATTTATCAAACAGTAGAACAGCTTAAGAAATCTGTAGGGCAAAAATCTATAATACTGATAACAGATGCTTATATCATTTCTGACAAGATTCATCCATATTTAGCTTGTGATATTGCTATTAAGAACGGCATAACAATAGATGTGATTGGAATAGGTGCAGATGGTGATGCCCCTCATCCATACAGAGCACCGGATGATGAAATAATATTTCAAATAGATTCTATTAAGCTGAATGAGCCAATGCTCAAAAGCATAGCCGAAAAAACCGGTGGCAAATACTTCAGAGCAAGAAGCGAAGTTGAGTTAAGAAAAGCAATTATGGAGATACTGAATTTTCAATTTGATTGAATATTGTGTGCAATTTTCTCGGTCTGAAAAATAATTGTGGTTTGATTTGTTTTAACATTCTGTTTGAACAGGAACAGCTTCATTATATGATTTTAGATATTCGAAATATAAAACCCCTCTGAAAATCAATAAGGGGCTTTTTGTTTAATATTTTATCGCTTGTATGACTATATTCGAGGTAAATAAAAATTTAGATTCTCGTTAGTACTCTGCATGAAAAAAACTACCACTACACTTTTAGTCTTTTTGATTTTTTATCTGAATGTATTTTCAAGCAGTGCATGGCTCCTCCACGACTGGAACCGTTTACTGACGGAATTGATGGTAAAAGACGGCTTCAGCCCCGTGCTTGCTACGCGGGGGTTTGTGTATCCGAACATTGCCGCTTATGAAGCCTTATCGCATTTTGACAACAGCCTGGTTTCATTACACGGAAAATTAAACGGCTATCCGCCTTATCGTTTTGAAACCGACAAGAATGAAATGATTGCCGAAGCGGTGATGCTCGAAGCCATTTATTTGGTTTCTAAAGAAGTGATGTATCGAGAAAAAGATTGCGATGCGTTGTATAAAAAGCATATCGAAATATTGTCGCAACAGTACAGCCCTTTTCGTATGCAAAATTCGCGGATGTTAGGAACCATTGTAGCCAATCATGTAATATCGTGGATGGCTTATGATGGCTACAACGAAACCAAAGCCAAGCCGTATTATATTTTTGAAAAGGGCGCTTTCAACTGGCAGCCCACGCCACCTGAATATCGCAACGCTTTGGAGCCGCATTGGAAAAGCCTGCGAACGATGGTGATTAAAGATGCGGCATCTTATAGCGTGCCGTTGAATACTGAGCCTGATTCTTCGAAAGAATCGGCTTTCTATCAATTGGCGATGGAAGTGTATCATCTTTCAAATGCCATAAATTCTGAACAAAAAATCATCGCTGAATTTTGGGATGACAACCCCGATTTGAACGACCAATACAAAGGGCATGTGGGTATTCCGCGCAGACATATCAGTCCGGCTTCGCACTGGATAAATATTGTGCGGCAAGTATGCGAAAAGTACCGGTTTTCACTGAGCAAAAGTGTGCGCATTTACACCTTGCTTTCAATTGCCGAGTATGATGCTAAAATTGTTTCGTGGTACGACAAATACACGCTGAATCTGATTCGCCCAGTAACATACATACGCAGATACATTGACGACAAATGGACTCCGCATTTGGTTACACCGCCATTTCCCGAACACACCAGCGGACACAGCGCCTGTTCTATGGCTTGTGCCGAAGTGTTAGAAGCTTTGTTGGGCGAAAATTTCGCGTTTACCGATTCCACACAATTGTCTTATTTGGGTTTGGCTCCGCGAAGTTTCACTTCATTCAGGCAGGCAGCTTTGGAAGTTTCTGAAAGCAGAATTTTGGGAGGCATTCATTTCAGACCCGCAGTTGATGCCGGCATGAAGCAAGGCAGTAGCGTAGGCAAATTGGTTTGTGAGGTTTTTAAATGTTCTGTGGAATAATTTTCCGCCACCGCTCGCCTTTGGCGAGTGGTATTTGTGTCAGCCTCCGGCTGTTTTAAACGCGGGACGCGGAATAAAATCTTACTCGCAGGACGCAAAGGGCGTGAGTTTTTCTGGTTTAGAAAAAACTACCTCCGCTTCCTTTTACTTTTCAATGATGCCTCTTCCGTTTTGACAGATTGTACAAGCAGTTGGTTCATGGCATCTGTTTCGGCAGGAGAAAGATAGCGCCACTTTCCAAGCGGCAAATTACCTAAGCTGATATTCATAATGCGCAAGCGCTTCAGGCTAATAACCTCATAGCCTAAAAATTCGCACATTCTTCTGATTTGTCTGTTTAATCCTTGTGTAAGAATAATTTTGAAAGTTCGGCTGCCGGTTTGTTTCACAACGCAAGGTTTTGTTTTAGTTCCCAAAACAGGCACGCCACCTGCCATGCGTTTTAAAAAATCGGGTGTAATAGCTTTATCCACCGAAACCAGATATTCTTTTTCGTGCTCGTTACCCGCACGCAAAATTTTATTCACAATATCCCCGTCATTGGTAAGCATTATCAATCCTTCCGAATCTTTATCTAACCTTCCAATCGGGAAAATACGTTTAGGGTGATTGATGAAATAAATAATATTGCTTCTGTCTGTAGGGTCGGTAGTTGAGGTAATGCCTTTAGGCTTATTAAATACCAGATACAAACTTTGCTTTCGGTTGACTTTAATTTTTTCTCCGTCAATAGCCACCACATCGCCTGCCGCAACTCGCGAAGCAGGCAAAGCCACTTCATTGTTGATTGTAACCCGTGCTTCCTGTATATAGCGGTCGGCTTCTCTGCGAGAACAAAATCCCGATGAACTGATATACTTGTTGAGTTGAATGCCTGAAGTTTGTTTTTGCACCCGACAAAATTATAACTATCAGATGCTTTTTCTGCGCTTCCAATAATAAAAAAGGTTTTCTACTTCTGAATCACCAGCTTACTTTGGCTTTTTGCTTTTCCGGTTTCGGCATTCAGCGTGTAAACACCATTTGCCAGATGCGACAAATCAAGTTGCTTTGAGCTGTTTCCGGCAATGCGTGATTGGGCAACTAATTTTCCTTCAGCAGACCACACTTGAATGTTGATGGTTTCGTTGTTGTTTTTTGGCTGAATAGTAAATATACCCTTGCTCGGATTGGGTTGTATTTGAACCAAAGGAACATTGCTGTGCTTCAAAGACGGACTGTTTAAAGGAAGTCCGATTTTTCTGCAAAAATTATAAGTAGCCAAAGATGAAGTAGTGCCATCGTTCAAATCTTTTTTATAGCCTTTCAAAGTAACACAGATGCTATCTGAACCATTGTCCTCAATATCTACCACGCCATATTGAGCAGCTTTTATAAAGAACTGATAGAAAGTGCCTTCGCTATAAGTGCCACCTTTGTATGAACCATTGTTTTCTATGGGAGCGGCTTGCATTACGGGATATAGATAGGGTAAATTTTGAGCATCGGTAAAATCTCCATTGGTGCCATTGTCAATGGCAAACATGTGCGCATCGCCATTAATAATAAACATGTTTTCAATGGCATTATCGCGCATAAATTCGCTCAACTCTTTGCGCTCTGCGGGATGCAAGCGCCAGTTATCATCCAACGTGCCATACCAGGAGTAAGAGCTAACCCAGCAAATGAGTTGATTATTGTTTTTTGCCGCCACTAATTCATCTTTAAACCATTGTTTTTGAACTGTGCCCATAGCAGATGGATTCAGGCCTGTTCTCACACGCTGACTTCTCAAGTCGCTCAGAATAAATCTTACTCTGCCTATTGTAAAAGCCTGATAAATAGCAGCCGTATCGTTTCCGGTACGCTGCGGAAATTCATAATGAGGAATATATTCTCTATATGCCTGTGGGGCGCTTGCTGCACCCGCGGCATTCGGTCCGTCAAAATCGTTGCCGCAGTAATCATGGTCGTCCCAAACATAGGCAAAAGGTAAATTTCTGAATAATTCAACCTGCTTAGGTCTTGAAAAAACCCTGTTTTCATAGGCATCTCGATGCACATTTACATCCGGTGAATTAGGGTCGGCATAATGCAAATCTCCGGTGTTCAGATAGAACAAAGGGTTATAACCTAAAAAATCATCGTAAGTATTGGTGTTAGGTTCTCGATTACAACTTGCCGCCATGAACGTGTAACTGAAAGGACCTGCTTCGGGAGTTTTAAATGTAGCGATGGCTTCCGGTCTTGCATCGGCTATTCCGTCAGCTTCTATGTGATAGTAATAAGTAGTGTTGGGCTGCAATCCGGTTACGTGCAGTGCGGCAATATTATTGGTGTTTTCTAATGCCGTTGACATATTGCTGTAAATAAAAGGTGCCGAGGGCGGGTTCGACAAAGAAACAGCCGCTCTGACATTACTTGTGGTGTCGGTAAGTTTTGCTCTGATATTAACACCGGTGGGTTGTAATGCGCCTGTGAGCGAAAACAACACTTCGTTTTGCGCCATTAATCCTAATGGGAAAAACAGTAGTAAGAATATTTTTTTCATACGGTAAAATTACACACAAAAAAAGATTGAAGATTTTTCCTCTTCGATTTGGAAATCAATAATCAAAATTTTTGCTTCAATAAATATCAAAATGGTTTTTATGAAATTTAATCTTCAAGAACATTTATTTTTGAAATCGCATTCAATCATCAACATTGCAGCCGAACGAAAATTCTTCCGGAAATTTTATCACGCCTTATCGCACACTTTTGTTTGTGCTTGCTGTAGCTGCAATATTTGCGTTGATTTCTGTAGTGTTTCCTGCCGAAGGCATTCAGGTGAGCCGGAAATTTACCATTCGTTTTCCGAATTGGAGAAGTGTGGTGTATCCCGATAAGCCCGAATACAAAGAGATACCCAAATCTGCTTTGGAAGCCGATATTGCTTCTCAGAAAATGTTGGACGAAAAGAAAAAGCAACCTGAGAAAATGGAAGCGACTGCGGTTGCCGAAACAGATTCTTTAACGGAAGAAACCGAGCCGCGCAAGAGCGATAAAGTAGAACCGCCTCTTGCCAAGCCCAAAGAAATCAATTCGCCACGCATACAATTTGCAAAAAATGATGCTTCGGCATTACATGTTTTTTTCAAAAAACTTCAAGATTCCAAATATGCCGATGAATGTGTGCGCATTGTGCATTATGGCGATTCGCAGATTGAAGGCGACCGCATCAGCGGCTTTATTCGTGAGCGCTTGCAAAGCCGGTTCGATGGGGGAGGACCTGGCTTGGTTCCGGCTATGAAAATTTACAATCAGGCTTCGGTGTTGCACAACAATTCAGGCGATTGGTATCGTTACACCATTTTCGGCAAGACAGATAAAAACGTGAATCATAAAAGCTACGGAGCTTTGTGTGCTTTTTCGAGATTCTCACCCGCAGAGGCAAAAATTTCAGACACGCTGAATGCAAAAATTTATACTTCAGCCGCAACATTCAATACATCTAAAGGTATTTATCCTTCGACAAAAACTTTTTCGCGTATAAAAATTTACTACGGCAATCATCAGTATCCGTTTGTATTGAAAACTGTTTTAAACAATGAAGAAATTCACTCGGACACCTTACAAAACAACATTCCTCTGAACATCAAAACCATTTCGCTCAACGCGCCTTCCGACAATGTAGAATTGATTTTTGAAGGTATTGAAAGCCCAGATATATATGGCATTTCGCTCGACATGCCTTATGGCGTTTGTGTAGATAATATTGCCATGCGAGGTGGTTCGGGCACCATATTTAATAAAATGGACCAAAGCCTACTGACGGCAATGCTGCGCGACTTCAACACCGGATTAATCATTATGCAGTTTGGTGGAAATGTGTTGCCCTACATCAAAGACGAAAAGCAGTGTAAAGATTATGGCAACTGGTTTTATACTCAATTAAAAACTTTGAAAAATGCCGTGCCCGATGCCGCGATTATCGTTATCGGTCCTGCCGATATGTCTATCAAGCAGGGAGAATATTTTGTTACCATTCCTCATTTGGAAGATGTGCGCGATGCGTTAAAAGATGCCGCGTTCAAATCGGGGGCAGGCTTTTGGGACATGTATGAAGCCATGGGCGGAAAAAATTCCATGCCTGCGTGGGTGTCTGCCAACCCTCCATTGGCGGGTGCCGATTATGTGCATTTTACTCCCAAAGGTGCGCGTATCATGGCGGAGCTTTTTTATGAAGCGCTCGAATACGAACTGGAGCAATACCGTTACGAAAAGGTTAAGAGGGAGCCGCAATAGATGATTACCGATTATTTCGGATTGTATTGTGTTAGTTGAAGTTATAGTATTTTGCTAAAATCTTTGTCGGCAGTAATAAGCGGTAAATCAAGATATATGGCAGTTGCAGTAGTAACGGCATCGCCTAATTTCATCCGGTATTTTTTTTCCTAACTGAACATAAACGTTTTTAACCTCTTCATTGATGTTCACAACTATACAATTTTCAAGGAAGTATTTTATTTGCAATTGTTCTTTTGCAGTAATACCCTGATAGCCCAATAATTCAAGTTCTGTAATAACTGAAACATATCCTTTTTTGCCTTGCAGAAACTCGGCTAAAGTTTCATCGCCCCCGAGCAGATAAAGAATGATGTTGGTGTCTAAGGCAATATTACTCCCACTCATCTCTCAATTTTTTCTGAATTTTCAGGGGAGACTCTTTGAGTTTTATAGTGTCACAAAATTTTTTTGCCTCTAACTTCTTTTTTGTTGACATGCCTGCCACGTAAACGTTTATTAACGCGTTCGATTTGTTTGATTGTAGCTCCTCGCTTTAAAACGACTACCATATCCTATATTTTCAACTAAGTTAGTTGATACCTGCTGCTTTTCAAAAGTATTTATAAATACCAAGTCTCAGTTGTTTAGTCTATCCGTATAGCCTTGTGTGCTGCAAATGTTACTATGTGCTTATTTATGATGCATCAATTACATGAGGCTCTTTATTTTTCATTAGGTTTAATCCGTAAGTGTAATTGGTAGAAAGAATTACATCGTTGCAATCAAAATGTTTGATGTTCCCATCTTTAACGAGTGCAATAACCCAACATGTATTTTGGTGCATACCATAATCAATGATAAATAGTGCTTGTCCGGTTCCTAAGGGAGTTTCTACCAATATCGAAGGATTTAATTGAAGTATCATTTTGTTGTTCGGCTATGTTTAACCATTTAATAAAACAAGAGGCTGTTTCAAAAGTCTGTCATTCATCTTATTGAACCATGAAACAGTTGTAAATGCTATATCCTTCGATATTGTATTCTTACTCTACGCAATAGGAAAACTCAGGATTACATTTATGAAGCTTTGCAGACTTTTGAGACAGCCTCTTTGAAGCAGCTTTATCGGAGCATTTACTTTTTATTTTACACTTTTACTTCCCGAGAAAATTTTTATCAGGAAAGAGATTAATGCAATTACAAGCAGTATGTGAATAATAGCTCCTGCGCTATAGGCAAAAAATCCAATTGCCCAAGAAATTATCAGAACAACGGCAACTATATAAAGAATATTTCCCATGATGGTTTATTTTTAAATGTTTGTGATTTTTTTTTCATTCCTTGAATTATGCTTCTTCGTGAGCCGCTTCTATATTGATGGCATCTGTTGCTACCTCTGATAGTTTTTCATCAGCCGCTTTTTCTTCCTCGAGCGTGGCTTCAAGTAGCGATTCAATTTCTGTTAAACCTAAGGTTTCTGCAAACTGGCGAAGCGTTCCGTAAGAAGCAATTTCATAATGTTCCACTTTTTGTGCAGCCGAAATAATTCCTGCATCGCACATGGCACCCTCTTCACACGATTCCATGATTGTTCCTGCCTCTTTAATCAGACCCTCCATGGCTTCACATTTTTTGGCAGTGGCTTTTTTTCCGAGTATTTCAAAAATTTGCTCTAATCGTGTAATTTGTTCTTCGGTTTCTGCCAAATGATTATCTAATGCTTCAATCAATTCTTCTGATGTTGCGTTCTTAATCATTTTAGGAATTGCTTTGGTCAGAGCTTTTTCAGCCCAGTAAATGTCTTTCAATTCATCTTCAAATAATTTCATTAGTTGGGATGATTGCATAGAAGCATTTTTTGATTTCCCCTTTGACTGTTTTCCGTTTTGGGAAGCAGTCGCTGTTTTTGATTTTTGACTTTTCATTTTTTCTGATTTTATGGGTTAAAAATTTTTATTTAATTTTTTGGTTTCATGGGAATCATGTTGCCTGACATATCCATGTGTTCGCCTTCTCTAAGCGTCATTTTGGTCCCGTCTTTTTTTACATAATTTCCATTGCTCATTATTTTGGTTCCGTTGCCCAAAGTCATGTCATAGTCTAATACGGTCATCTTACCGTTTTTCACAATCACCATTTTTCCGTTTTGCATCATTACTCCATCGGGATGCGATTTGTCAACGGCACGGTCTTGCACGGTAGGTTTTTGATTGTTGTCCATGTCCCGATTTTGATTCATGCCATCATTGGTGTTGTTGATGTCGGGCGGGAACATTTTTCTGTTTATTGAATCGGTTTGTGCGTATGCACCAAAGGTGATTGCAATAGTTGCTAATACTAAGATTGTTTTTTTCATTTTGATTTTTATTTAAATGGTGAATTGATATTGTTTTGTTAAACAGTTTGTTCTTCTTTTATCATTATTATTTTCAAATCGGTTGATGCCGGTCCATTGATTACTTTACCTTGAGCGGTGAAGCGTGAACCGTGTGTGGGGCAATCAAAAGTTTTTTCATCGGCATTCCATTGCAGTATGGCGCCCAAGTGCGGGCAAACGGCAGAGCATGTATGCACGTTATTTTCTTTATCGCGGTAGGCGGCAATTTTTTTCATGCCGGAGGAAATAATTGCTCCTTCACAGGGCTTTAACTCGTTTGTCTGTTTTATATCTTCAGGAGTCAACCAGTCGGCATATTGTGCAACCATATTACCTACTTCGTGCAAATAGTCGCCTGACGTATTTAATGTGATGCGCGAAGGGCTATACATTTTAATCCACGGATTTTCTTTTCCGATGATGATATCTTTTATAATCATGCCGCCCAATGTGCCGTGTGTCATGCCGTTGCCGGAATCACCCGTGATGATGTAAATATTATCGTCTCCCGGATTTTTCCCGATGTATGCTAAAGAATCTACCGGCTCCATTACCTGTCCGCTCCATTTGAATTCTATTGTTTCAATGGCGGGAAAATGTTCTCTTGTCCATTCTTCAAGATTGGTGTAACGGTCTGTTTCTTTTATATCTTCATCATCTGCCTGCCCTGTGCGGTGGTCTTCGCCACCTGAAATGAGCATGTCATATTGTTCATTAAATTCTTCTAACCGCACATAGTGATAGGGTTTTGAAATCCATTTGGAATTTTGTTCGCCCGTATCCCACCATAAGGCGTAAGGTAATTTTCCTTTCGGAATTTTTGCGCCAATGACATAGGAACGATAGGGCCACTGCTTAGTGTGTATAGCCACCCAGTCGTTAACGGGAGTGTTGGTAGCCACTACAATGTGATTCGCTTTTATTTTGAAACCGTTTGCTGTTGCTCCTTCTTTAGAAATGTTTTCGGCTTTTGTTTGGGTGTAAATTTTTCCACCCGATAGTATAAAGGCATCTGCCAGTCCTTTCATGTAAAGAAGAATATGAAACTGCGCCTGTTCCGGAAACTTAATACACCACTCAAGTTGCTCTGCCGCAATGGAAGGAGTGTGATTTAACATTTCAGTTAAAAGCCCTGCACGTTGTGTTGCTTTATATTCTTCCTGAAGCGAATCAGTCGAATCTGATGGATGCAAAAACAAATAACCGTCCACTCGTTTAAAATGGCAATCAATGTTATTTTGCTGAATGGTGTTGGCTATCCATTCAATGGCTGCTGTATGACTTTGCGCTGCTAATTTTGCCGTGGGTTGGTCAAATATTTTTTCTAAATCAGAATATCGGTCGTCCAATGCGCAGGTAAGATGTGCTGTGGTTCTTCCGGTTTCACCGCTTCCTATAAAACCATCTTCTACTAAAATTACTTCGCGCCCTTCTTTTGCCAGAGAATAGGCAGTGGTAAGTCCGGCAATGCCGCCACCCACAACTAAAATATCTGTATCAACATCACTGTTTAATTTTTCAAAAGCAATGGGTTTTATTGCCGATGCAAACCAAAAGGAAAGATTATCGCCTGAAGTGATTTTTCCATTTGCGTTTTCGGATGGAGGTGTATTATTAGATATTTTCATTTTGTTGCAAAATTTTTTTGTTCACTTTTCGATATCATTATTACCAACAGGTAACGGCCTGTCGTTTTATTATCATCCGGTTCGTTTTTTTTCTCTTTTATTTACCATGCTTTTTGAACTGATAATTATTTTACAAAGATGATAGGCGCAAAGACGAATAGTGTTACACAATTTCAGAAAGACGTTGCATGATTCACACTTTTCTCTTGATTAAAAAAGCAAGTGTGCCTAATAGATGTTAGGGCATTTTGTGTTAAAATATTAAAACCGGATTGAGGAGCTTGTAATGGAAAAGTCAGAGACTTTTTGATTGATAGATAAAGGTTAATTTGGGGGACTTAGCAGTCTGAGGCGAGCAAGTAAATACAAGAGGATTTTTGAGTTTTACAATTACAATAAGTAAGTAAAATGAAGACAATCTGTTTATGTGTTCTAACCTTCATGCCCCTTGTAAGCTGCAACAGATAAAATGAAATTCTTTTTATAAAATACGATAAGTATCTTTTTGATTGTAAGCTTCAACTCCCTGTAGAATCTTTTTGGTAACAAAGCGAAAATGCAGTCAGAATTCAGGTGTGGATTGCAGCGTCAGTTTTTGTAATTGTAGCCATAATAAAAAAAGCAATTTATGCTTAATCAAATCCCTGACGAAATTCTTCAAATTTTAAGTACATCCATTTTTGAAATAATGCCTATCAATCAATATTGCTGATTAGCTGGACAGACTCCATCACAATATTTCAAAGAGTAAAATTCTTATTAATTAAATTTGTTCGACTTGTAATGCAACGCTAAAGAAGATATTCATACTTTTGACAAAAGCAATTAATGTTAAATTCAAATTTATAAGCACAATGAAATTTATCGCGCCTCTTTTGTTTACTTTATTTGTTAATGCTTTAGTAATGGCACAAACCGGTCAATGGTTTACTAAAGCATCGTTGCCTACTACCCGTCAGGAGATGCCCTGCGCTTTGGTAAATGATAAAATTTATGTAGTAGGAGGTATTGGATTTCCTGTAACTGTTCTTTCTGTAAACGAGGCTTATGATCCTGCAGCTAATACATGGTCAGCTATGGCGCCTGCACCTGCCACAAGGCATCATCATGCTGTTGCGGTAATTGGATCGAAGATGTATGTGTTGGGTGGATATAACACTTTGTTTTTTAATGCCGTGAGTGAAAATTTTGTTTTCGATGCCAATACCAATCAATGGGATACCATTGCGCCTTTGCCCATTCCATTGGGAGCTGCCGCTGCTGCCGCTTGGAACGATAAAATATATGTGTTTGGCGGCACTAACAATAACGGAGTTCAAAGCGAAACTTTGGTTTATAACCCTGCCGATAACACCTGGGTTGATAAAGAGCCTATGCCTACACCCCGCGAGCATCATGCTGCAGTTGCCATTGGCGATTTGATTTATGTGGTTTCGGGAAGAGCTTTTCAAAATGCTGAGACTACTCTTGAGATATATGACCCGCAACAAGATACTTGGACTACTGCACCCTCTATGCCTACCGGCAGAAGTGGTATTGCTGCCGCAGCTTTAGGTGGAAAACTATTTGTGTTTGGTGGAGAAGGAGGAGGTGTTTTCGGTGAAAACGAAATGTTTGACCCGGCTTTGAACTCATGGGTTTCAATGCCTGATATGCCAACACCCCGTCATGGGTTTGGTGCAGTTACTTTGGGCGACAGCATTATATATATACCCGGAGGCGCTACTCAGGAGGGACTTGGACCAAGCAATAAACATGAGGCATTTAAGCCCGAAAACATTCTTTCTTCTTACGATGCTAAAGCACCCAATCACCTTTCTGTTTGGTATAATGCCGATTATTCGCGGCTTATAATTAAATCTGAGGAAAATGAAAATGCAAGCATAGCTCTGTTCTCTTCGGAGGGGAAAATTTTATTGACTAAAGAAATGAATCTTCAGATAGGAAAGAATATGTTTAGTCTTAAAGAGTATCAATTCAATAGTGGAGTATACTGGTTGATTGTCAAAACAAATAAAGGTACAATTAGCCACAGTATTATTATATCGGAGTAGTTATGCCTATTTCTTTTTTTGTCTTTTTAGGAAGTTTTCCGGCAATGATTTCATAAGATTTAAGTGCGTAGTGTCCCCATTGCTTCTTAGACAGGCGGCTGATATCTTCTACAAATACCCATTTATAGCGCGCCATGTATGGACTTGGTTTAAACCCTTCTTGTGATGTTAATATGTCGAAATCTTCGTCAGTGGTTTTGAACGATGCACTTACCGGGAACCTGTCGGGTGAGGTTATCATGAACATTTTTCCTCCAATATTAAAGCACAGATGTTCGCCCCACTTAATATCCTGAGTGGTGCCTTTAAAGTTCAAACAAATGTTTTGTAATTCTTCGATGTTCATGAAAATTAAAATTACCGAATTCCAGCAAATGTTATCAGTTAAAAAAACTTTTTAAAAATTGCAACTCTTTCGGTACATTAACCTAAGAAACATGCAGATAATTGCACCATTAGGAATAGTTTATGTTTTCCACACAAAAATATTTTCGTTACAAGTGAACGCCAAAGCATTTTCGTAAATTTACATTCTAATAATCTACCAGCCTGATGAGCGATGCCATTAAACACGAATGCGGAATAGCCCTCATTCGTCTGCTCAAACCTTTAGACTACTACCAGAAAAAATACGGCAATACCCTCTACGGCCTCAATAAATTGTATTTACTGATGGAAAAGCAGCACAATCGTGGTCAGGATGGTGCGGGGGTGGCTACCATAAAAATCAATCCTGCTCCAGGATTCAAATACATTGACCGCATCCGCTCTAACTCCAATCAGCCGATTAAAGATATTTTTCAAAGAATTTTTGAGCCTTTAGTAAAAATAGAAGAAAAGGAACCTGCGCTGCTCAACGACAGCAATTGGATGAAAAACAATCTGGAGTTTACCGGTGAAGTCATGCTCGGGCATCTGCGCTACGGCACTCATGGTAAAAACAGTATTGAAGCCTGCCATCCGTTTTTAAGAGAAAACAATTGGATGACTCGTAATTTGGCGCTTGCGGGCAATTTCAACATGACCAATGTGGACGATTTGATTCAGCAATTGATTGAAATTGGCCAACACCCTAAGGAGCAAGCAGACACGATAACGGTAATGGAAAAAATCGGACATTTTCTCGATGTGGAAGTGCAACGGCAGTTCGATACCTTTAAAAAGAAAGGATTCGACAATAGGGAAATCAGCCACATGATTGCAGATAATATTGATGTGCAGCGCATCCTTTCGCGCTCTGTGCGCGATTTTGACGGTGGCTATTCCATTGCCGGACTCATAGGTCATGGCGATGCCTTTGTTATTCGAGACCCGTATGGTATTCGTCCGGCTTTTTATTATTTAGACGATGAAGTTTGTGTGGTAGCATCCGAGCGTCCGGCAATTATGACTGCTTTCAATATTCGGGTGGAACAGGTGCAGGAACTTAAGCCCGCACACGCCCTGATAATTAAAAAAGATGGCGATGTAAAAGAACTGCCCATTGGCGAACCGGGCACTAAACAATCGTGCAGTTTCGAGCGTATTTATTTTTCGCGCGGCACCGATAAGGATATTTATCAGGAAAGAAAAAAATTGGGGCATTTGCTCACCGATACCATTCTGAAAGCCATTGATTACGATTTGCATCACACGGTTTTTTCATTTATTCCCAATACTGCCGAAGTGGCTTTTTACGGATTAATGGATGGGCTGAATGATTATCTGAACAAACACAAAACCGACCAAATCAAAAAGCTGGGTGTGAATGCTACACATGAGCAAATAGAAAACATTTTAAAGTTCAAGCCGCGCATCGAAAAACTCGCTATTAAAGATGTGAAATTGCGCACGTTCATTACTGAAGATGCTGCCCGCGATGAATTGGTTTCGCATGTGTATGATGTTACTTACGGGTTAATCGAAAATAATGTAGATACTATTGTGGTGCTTGATGATTCGATTGTGCGCGGCACTACACTGAAGCAAAGCATCATTAGCATTTTAGATCGATTAGCTCCTAAAAAAATCATTGTGGTTTCTTCTGCTCCGCAAATTCGCTATCCTGATTGCTATGGCATTGACATGTCAAAACTGAAAGATTTTGTGGCGTTTCGCGCCATGATTGCTTTGCTGAAAGAAAATAATCTTGAACATTTGCTGCAAGAGGTTTACCAGAAATGTAAACTTTCGCTGGAGCTTCCTATTGAAGAAGTGAAAAACGAAGTAAAAGCACTTTACGATTGTTTTACTGCCGAACAGATATCCGATAAAATTTCAGAAATACTCCGCCCTAATCATATTTTCTCCAATGTTCAGATTATTTATCAATCTATAGAAAGCCTGCATATTGCCTGTGCGAATCATACGGGCGACTGGTATTTCTCAGGCAATTTCCCTACCCCGGGCGGTAACCGTGTAGTAAACAAAGCCTTCATAAATTATATGGAAGGAAAAAATCTAAGAGCTTATTGATAATTAATGCAGCTTAGCCGAAATGATATTTATAAATTCATTTCTGGTAGCTTGCTTTTCAAATTCACCGGTAAAAGCAGAAGTAGTTGTAGAAGAATTTTGCTTTTGCACGCCCCGCATCATCATGCAAAAATGAACTGCTTCAATAACAACCGCCACACCATGAGGCTTTAGCGTTTCGAAAATACAATCTCTGATTTGAGTGGTAAGACGTTCCTGCACCTGTAAACGCCTGGCAAAAACATCTACAATTCTTGGAATTTTGCTCAATCCGACAATTCTTCCATCAGGAATGTAGGCGATGTGTGCTTTGCCATAAAAAGGCAACATGTGATGCTCGCATAAAGAAAACATCTCGATATCTTTCACCACAATCATTTCGCTGTGGTCTTCTTCAAAAATGGCAGATTTCAGGATTTCTGCAGGGTCTAAATCATAGCCTTGAGTAAGAAACTGCATCGCTTTAGCCGCGCGCTCAGGGGTTTTTAACAAACCTTCGCGCTCCGGATTTTCTCCAATAGCATTAATAATGTCAGTAAAATCGGAAGATAGCTTGTTGAGGGTTTCTTCGTTGTAGCGGTCTAATTTCATGTAATTGGGATGATGCGTTAGAGGCATAAATTTATTTTTTATTCACCGAAATATTCTACATAAATGTTTTCGGTCTCAAAAAGTTTAACACAATGTAATTTACACCCCTTTATGTGCGGCTCTAATTGATTCCAGATTTCTTTTGCAAGATTCTCGGTTGAAGTCATTTTTCCCTGCATAAAAGGCACATCAACGTTCAGGTTTTTATGGTCTAACTGTTCTATAATTATTTCCTTAATAATTTTGCTTAACTCCTTGACATTCATGATAAAACCGGTATCAGTATTAGGAGTTCCTTTAACTGTTACATACAGCTCATAATTATGCCCATGCCAATTGCGATTGGCACATTTCCCGAATACTGATATGTTTTGTTCATCGCTCCAATTGGGGTTGGAGAGCATGTGAGCAGCGTTAAAATGTTCGCGTCTGGTGAGGTAAACCATTTTTGAAATTTTCGATACAAAGATAACTCAAACTTGCAGCCATTCCACTTCATAGCTTTCTCTATAAATACAAAGGTTATTTTTAGGTTCTTTACAGAGTTTACTTTTGGGGCAAAAATTTCATTCTATTATCAAATCTGCTTTCAGCTTGTTTGGTAAAATTCAATTTGTTTCATATCTGTTTAGGTATGTTAATATTTCAGTTGAAATTAGCGCTTCAAGTAGTTAAATTTGATTTTCCTTAAAGCATGACAAATTTCCCTAGGTATTCGGTTGTTGTTCCGGTGTTCAATAGTGCAGGCACTCTTCAGAGGCTTTGTGAGCGCACTCACGAGTTTTTTCAGAAGAATAATGAATCATATGAAATCATTATGGTGGAAGATTGCAGCCCTGACAACAGTTGGGAGCAAATGAAGAATATCAGCGCTTCAAAGAAATTCCATTTAAAAATTTTCAGACTTGCCAAAAATTACGGTCAGCAGAAAGCTACGCTATGCGGTATTCTGCAAGCCAAAGGCAGATATGTAATAACAATTGATGACGACCTGCAGATAGACCCTTTGGAAATAGGCAAGCTGATTCAACGCATGGAAGAAACCGATGCCGGAATGGTTTATGGTGTTTTTGAGAAAAAGCATCATGGCATTGTTCGCAACTTAGGCAGCAGGGTTGTGAATAGTTTTTTCAAATATTTTTCGAGCACTTATGGCAATGGCTCTTCGTTCAGGCTTTTCAGGCGAAATATGCTCGAAGGTGTAATGGTTTTTAACCGTAAGTATTTTTTATTAGATGAGTTGTTGTGCAGTATTGCTCCGCATATTGCTCATACAACTGTAACACATCATGTGCGCGGCAACGGAAAATCTGGATACTCGATATTCAAGTTGATTTTTATGACGCTTAATTATATTATCAATTATACTATTTTACCTTTAAGGATGATGACTTATGGCGGATTGTTATTTTCGCTCATCAGTTTTTTTATCGGGTTGTATTTTATCTACAAGAAACTTTTCGATTATGTGGAATTAGGTTTTACCTCCATCATTGTAGCCATATTTTTCTCTGCAAGTCTCATGCTGTTTTCGTTGGGCATCATAGGCGAATACATCACCAGGCTTTACTACAAAGAATCGTCTTACCCGATGTTTATTATTAAAGAAAAAATAGAATGATTATCTCAAGATTTGGCGTGCGTCTGATTCGCCTCAGAAAAGAACATATAGAACTGGTGCGCTATTGGCGCAATTCCGACCGAATCAGAAATGTTATGGAATACAGAGCCATTATTTCTCCCGAAATGCAATTGCAATGGTTTCTTTCGTTGGATGCCCGAAATGATTTTTATTTCATTATTGAACACGAAGCCAAGTTGATTGGGATGATTCATATTTCAAAAATTGACTGGAAAGATAAAAATGCTCAATCGGGTTTATTTATTTGGGACGAAAATTTTATCGGCTCTCCTGTTCCGGTGGTGGCATCGCTGAATTTGCTGCATTTGGTTTTCGATATTTTTCAGTTTGAGCAAATTGAAGCCAAAGTGAAAAACGACAACTTTGCAGCGCTCAGTTATAACAAACTATTAGGTTTTCAGGAGCCTGAAGATGTACCAAAGTCTGACTTTGTTAATATTTTCCTTACTAAAAACAGTTTCAAAAAATCTGAATTGCAAATTCTGAAGCATCTCGATAATTATGAAAGCGAAAAGTTTATACTGCAACTTTATCCCGAAGATGTTTTTGTAAAAGAATTGATTGACCGGCATGAGGCGCTGCCGAAAAATTTTGAAGTAAGAAGCTAAATTGCAGGGCTTTTATTCGCTTAAAATTTCCTGATAGAACTTTAACAAAACTTGTTCCTGCGCTTTCCAGTTGAATTTTTCTTCCACAGCTTTTCTGCCTTTCATGCCCATGTGTTGGGCTTCGTCAGGGTGTTCAAATAAATACTGAATAGCATCGCGAACGGCTTTGGTATCGAAAGGATTCACTACAATGCCGCAGCCGATTTCTTCCACTACCGATTTCTGAAATCTCAAATCGGAAGCTATCACCGGAATACCGGCTGCCATAAATTCAAACAGTTTTACAGGAATGGCATCCTGATAATTGATAATGGGGTGCAGCAAAATGAAGCCGATTTTCGAATCGCCAAGCATTTGTTTGGCAATGTTTCGGTCCACAAAACCATATTCTATAACCTGTTGCCACCCTTCGAGCGCTATCACCGATTCGCGTAATCCCTTTTGAGAAAATTTTCCGCCCAAAGCCAATCGGTAGGGCAAGCCTGCTAGAGGCAGCACCATTTCAACAATGCCACGCACTTGGGTAATATCGCCAATGTAGCACAGTTGGTCTTTTTTGTTTTCCCAATTTCCCGGTTCGGGAAGCATTGAAAGTATAGGGAAGTTTTTTACAATAGCAACGCGATGGTTGTTTTTTTCAAAACGTGTGGCAATCAACTCGGTTACGGTTGCAATGCCCGATAGTTTTGAGGCAAAATGATTCTCGAATTTTTCGAACAAAAACGAAAGTGGTTTTCTGAAAATTAACGGAATCCAAGACTTGCCCAATATTTGGCGCGGCACATCTTCATGCACATCGTAAATCACCTTTTTTCCCTGCTTCATCAATTTGTAGCCGAACCACAAAAACTCCGGGTCGTGAAAATGATACAAGTTGGCATGGAGGCTTAATGCTTTTTGAAAAGCCAATGTTCCTGCTTTATAAAATCTCTGAAATTTTGAATTGAAACTACAAGGAATGCCAATAATTTCAACTCCTTCGGGAGTGGTTTCGCTGTTGCCGTTGATGACCAGAAGTTTCACCTCATAACCGGCTTTAGACAGCGATGCACATTCTTTGTAAAAGATGCGCATATCCTTAGCTACATGCACGGTGGTAATATGACAAATGAGGGATTTCACTGGTGATTTTTTCCGAAAGAAAAGTAATGATACCTTAATTTTTAGAGCAGGGCAATATTACGGCAGTTCTTTTGAAAACTTACTTTCTATAACTATGCAAATCTTCAACTTATGGTGCAGATTTTTTATTTTGTCAATAGATGCTTGTGTCGGTTTCTGAGATATTTTTAAACTATATATTTTAAACATATTTTATAATGCCATCCGGATTGCCATCATTTTAAATATGGTTATTAGATGGTGGTTAGCCTAAAATAAACACAAATCAATATCAGTGTCGATTCGATTCAATGAAAATACTACTACTTCCCTTCTTCCAACAAAATTCTTCGCACCACAGAGTAATCATTCACTTTCATTACAATGCAATAGATGCCTGATGCATTTCCGGAGAGATTGATTTGCATTTCTTGCTTTCCGGTTGGTGTGGCCGACACAGAAATTTTTCTTCCCAATAAATCAAACACCTGTATTTCCGGCAGTTCGTTTAATGTAGTTGAAATCTGCACCATGCCCGAAGTCGGATTGGGATAAATGCTTATGAAGTTTTCTGAATCTGCTATATCAAAAATGCTGTTGAGAAAATCTACGGTAACCATTTCGATGGTGGTGCAATTAGATCCCGACACCGTAACAAAATAATCGCCCGCAGCAAGACCGCTCAAAAAATCGGTAGTTGCGCCATTACTCCAGCTAATATTAAAAGGTGCTGTGCCGCTTACTATCTGAACGGTTGCAGTGCCGTTGCCACTGCCATCATCGGGAGTAGAAAAAGTTTGAATAAGTATGGTATCAGTTTTCGTAATGGTTACAGATGCTGTATTGGAACAAGCATTATTGTCGGAAACCGTTACGATGTATGTGCCTTCTTCGAGAAGATTGTTAAATACACTGTTACTGCCATTACTCCATACATATTGATATGGAGCAGTGCCGCCTGAAACATCCGCATTGGCAGAGCCGAATTTCTGATTGCACGGAACCGGAGTAACTGTAAACTCTATTTCTATTTCATCAGGTTCAGAAACAAATACTGCTTGCTGAGCGAAGCAGCCGGATTGGTCGGTAACTGTAACCAGATAAGAACCGGAAGGCAGTCCGTTTAGATTAGGTGAATTGGCACCATTAGACCAACTATATCCGTAAGGGGCATTGCCCCCTGAAACTGTTAGTATAATGCTGCCATCATTACCATTAAAGCATGAAATCGTTTGTACCGTTATATTTAAAACAGGAGCGCCTTCATCAAAAACTTCTGCCTCCAATGTGGCAGCACAGCCATTTGAATCGGCAATCAACACTTCATAAACTCCTGCCGAAAGACCAGAAAGCGAAGCTGTTGTTTCTCCGGAATTCCATTGATATGTATAAGGCAGCGTTCCTCCTGAAACTGTTGTGGTAACAGTGCCGTTAGCCTGATTACAATCGGCATCGGTTTTTGAAACAGATGTTTGAAGCGCTGTCGGTTCTCCAATAATTGCCTGAGCATTGGAAGCACAGCCTTTGGCATCAATTACCGTAACACTATAAGTGCCCGGCTCTAAAGAGTTAATACTTGAAGTGGCGGCTCCATTATTCCAGTTATAGGTAAAAGGAGCAGTTCCGTTGGTTGGCGAAATGGCAACAGAACCATTATCAAAACCAAAACAGGAAACATCAGATTTCACTATGCCTAAAGCAGGGAATGGATTCACCTGAATATAACTACTTACGGTAACCGAATCGCTGCCTGTGGCATTCGTTACCACCAGTTTCACAGGATAATTTCCGGGAGTATTATAAACTACAGTAGGATTTTGCTGAGAAGAAGTGGCAGGAGTTCCTCCTGTAAATGTCCAGTTCCATGAGGTAGGATTATTTACGGTTTCATCGGTAAAATTTACGGTTAAAGAGCCGCAAGCCGAAGTAACATCAGCGCTGAAATTCGCCACCGGATTAGTATTGCTCGAAGCCGTGCAAATGCCCGAAACAACAATATCATCGAGATAAATATTATTTCCATAATCATTTACCGATTCAAACCTGATTTGAACATTGGGCAATCCGTCATAAGCGCTGAGATTGAGTGTAAAACAAGCAGCGCCAACCGTTCCGCTGATACACCAGTCATCAGTAGTTGCCGGCACAAAAGGCGCAGTAATAAGTCCTCCGGTAGCAAAAGAACCTTGTCCGTTTTCACCGGCAGACAGAATTCTGTCCCAACTTGCACCACCATTTCCGGAGGCATATACTATGAGAGAATCGCGGTAGGGCGATGCCTGACCGGCTTGTGGGGTAAATCTTCTGTGAGCATGTTTAAATGAAAGCGAAGCGTTACTTACATTAGATAAATCCAACACTCGTGAAGTAATGCCGTCTCTTTCTCCTTGAGCCTGATAGGTAAACAAATCAATGAATGCAGAACGGGTTCCGGGCGGGTTGCCATTGGCATTTGCAACTTGCCACGTAATTCCATTATCAGGATTTTGAACAGTCCATCCATTCGTATTGAACGAATTTGATTCAAAGTCTTCCTGCAAAACAGTAATGACACCACCCACGCCAACATCAATAAAATTGGTTTTGGTCATGGTGTTGCCTCCGGCAATTAATGTAACATTGTATTGTCCCGGAGCATTATAAACTACTGTTGGATTTTGTTGAGTAGAGGTAGCAGGTGTTCCTCCGGGAAAAGACCAATTCCATGAAGCTGGGCTACATGTAGAAGCATCAGAAAAAGTAACTCTCAAGCCCGGGCAGCCGGAAGTGGCATTGGCAGTGAAATCTGCTGCCACATTTTCAACAGTAACAAAAGCCTGTTTGGTCGTGGCGCTGTCTCCGAATTGATTAATAGCTCTGAGCGTAACATTATAGGTTCCGGGAGCATTATAAACTACAGTGGGGTTTTGCTGTGTAGAAGCAGCAGGTGTTCCTCCGGGAAAAGTCCATTGCCAGGAAATAGGATTGTTGGATGAATTATCAGAAAAATTTACCGAAAGCGGAGCACACCCGATTACATTCGCGGCAGTGAAATCCGGAACAGGAGGAAGGGTAACTACCAAATTCGTATCAGTAACATAAAAATGGTCCACACCGGCTTCTACCAAATGTCCGGTTCCTACCAAATCCATAGTAGTAAATTCTACACGCATGTTAGCAGTAGGAGTCAGGTAATCGCGCACGCGATATTCTCTTTTCGCCCACTGGATATTGTTTCTGATATTTTCCATCGTAACCGTTTGTAATCCGTTACTGATTCTCACAATTAAAGTATCATTGGGTGTTCCGCTTCCACCGCCATTAAAAAACCATAATGAAACATTAATTTTCGGGTCATTGGCAGCAGCAAGGTCAAATACAGGTGAAGTTAAAGTAACATAACCATCATCTACATCATCAAAACCTGCCGCTCCTCCACCGTTTCCTGTAATGTATGCGTCTAAACCAAAATCGACAGGAACGTCATTGTCTGGAGCACATTGCACATTATTAAAAAGTGTACCTATAGGTTTTTCGCGCACCCAGGCACCTGTAAAACTTGAACTTAATGGTGTAGCGGTTTTAGCCCAATTAAATTCCAAAACAAAATCGTCATAATATCCTCTTTCAAGATTTATTGCTATAGGTTGCATTCCTGCCTGAACATTCACATTGGTAAGTTCTTTGGTAACATGCCCCCAATTACCGGCATAAAAACTATAAGTGCCAGCGAAAATATTATTGATCGTGAAGTTGCCGTTGGCATCACAGCTTGCCAAAAAGTTAAATCCTCCGGTAGAAGAAAAACGGACTTTAGCATTTGGTATGCCTTGCAGCGTAACTGCATCGCGTACTGTTCCGCTGACACTCAAAGCCGTGAATGACTGGCATACATTCGATGTGAGCAACTGAACTCTGCGAGGCGAGTTGAGCAATACTGTACGCATTCTTGTTTTTTGGCATAGCGTAAAAATATTCATACAGGCATCATTAGAGTAGTCCATATAATTTTGAACCATATTCAGGTTGTTGCAAGTAGTTCTGTTCAGGCTACAGCCCGTGCTCGCTCCATCTGCAGTAGGGGTATCTGAACAGAAATCATCAACAGTGCAGGCACCATCGCCCCAAATATGTCTCAAACCAAGCCAATGACCAACTTCATGAGTAGCGGTTCTTCCTCTGTTAGATTGGGTGGATAAATTTCCCACTCTACCGAAAGCTCGATAATAAACAACTATGCCATCGGTATTCGCATTTTGTGTACCGGTTGGCATACCTTGCAATCCCGAACCTTGAGGAAACTGGGCATAACCCAATAAGCCCGTATTGCCAAAATCAACCACCCAAATATTAAAATACTTATTAGGGTCCCAAATGGTTTGAGGTTTTAAAATACTGTTAATATCAGTGGTTGTCCATGTAGTTCTGCCTCCGTTTACACGATTGATACCGGGAACCGGCAAAACGTTTCCATTAGGGTCGATGGTTGCCATACAAAATTCAATTTCGATATCGGCAGCAACGGGTTGAAACTGAGCTAAAGTATTGGCAGCATCGGCATTCAGCCTTCTGAAGTCTTCATTCAATACAGCTATTTGAGAATTTACTTGCGCGTTGGAAATATTTCTTCCGCTGCCAACGCTTTCTCCATTATGCACCACATGTACAATAACCGGAATAGTGTAAACTTGGCGAGAACGGGTTTGGTGCGATGGTCTTTCATTTATTTTCAATTGAAGCCAGTCTTCAAAATCCTGAAGGGAGGGGCTGCCGGGCGTTAACGCACGAACAAAGCTATCCATTTGCATGGTAGCACAGCGTTCAGAAGTTTGGGCAATTGAAAAAAACGAGATGATTAAAAGCGATGCAATAAAAATTGCAGACAACCTGACGTGTTTCATTATTCAGATAAAAGATTTGAATAGTAACAAAAAATCACAATGGGAGTTTAACGTTGTCTTCCAAAGATAATATTCTTAGAGGATTAATTTTGAATGCGGATTTTTTTTTTGCTATAACTCAAATGTTTTTTGAAATTGAATGCAGTTGTAGCATACTCCACACAGCAGGAAATACCTTTCCCGCAACAAACAATTCCCCTAATCATAATTCAGATAACTATCGGGGCACAATAGTCGCCACTTTCCCACACCTTATCCACCTTTTTCGCTGCCCCCTTTTTCCCCAACGCTATTTGTGTATTTTTGCCCTTCTCAATAAACTATACTTTGCGTTTAACTACTTTAGAAATCAAGGGCTTCAAGAGTTTTGCCGATAAAACTTCCATTCATATCAATCAGGATATTACGGGCGTGGTGGGTCCCAATGGCAGTGGCAAATCCAACGTGGTAGATGCCATTCGCTGGGTATTGGGCGAGCAGCGCACCAGCCAGTTGCGTTCCGAAAAGATGGACAATCTCATTTTCAACGGCTCCAAAAACCGTAAACCTGCGGGTATGGCGGAAGTTTCGCTCACGTTCGATAACAACAAAGGACTGCTGCCTTCCGAATTTTCTACCGTTAGCATTTCGCGGGTGCTGCACCGCAGTGGCGAAAGCGAATACCGCCTCAACAATGTTACCTGCCGCCTTAAAGACATCACCAACTTGTTTTTAGACACAGGCGTAAGCAACGATTCGTATGCCATCATCGAATTGGGCATGATAGACGAAATTCTGAACGACCGCGACAACTCGCGCAGAAAATTGTTTGAGCAGGCAGCAGGCATCGCCAAATTTAAAACCCGCAAAAAAGAAACCCTCAGCAAACTGTCCGCCACCGATGCTGATTTGGCGCGCGTGGAAGATTTGCTGTTTGAAATCGGCAATAATCTGAAAACGCTTGAATCGCAGGCGAAGAAAGCAGAGCGCTATTATAAAATGAAAGAAGAATACAAAGAACTCACGCTGGAGCTATCGAAGTTTCAGGTGCAGCGTTATGTATCGTCTTTCAGAGATTTGAAAACACAAAACGAAGACCAGGATAAACGTGCGAAAGAAATTGAACAGAAAATTGCCGCATTAGAAGCCGAACTCGAAAAAGAAAAAGCAGATTCGCTCGAAAAAGAAAAAAGCCTCACCGAGCGTCAGAAAAAACTCAACGAAATTCTGGCTGCCATTTCTAAAAAAGAAAACGAGCGCAACATCGGTGTAGAGCAGGTGAAATATCTCCGCGAGAAAAAAGAAAACATCCGCACACAGATTGAAAATGCTTCTTTGCAACTCAACAATGTTTCGGCACAACTCAACAGCACCAAAGACCGTGTGGCTAAGCAGCAAACCGTAGTGGAGCAGTTGAAAACCGAAGTGGAAGAACTCAACGCGAGCGTTTCGGGTTTCAGAGGCAATCACGATGAATTGAAGAATCAGGTGGACACACTAATAAAAGACCGTGCCGAAAGCGACAAGAAAATTTATGAATTAGAAAAGAAAATTTCGGTAGGAAAAAATCAGAAAGACAATTTGCTGCGCATTGCCGAGCAACAGAAAAGCGAAAACGCTTCGCGCGAAATAAAACTTTCCGAACTGAAAGCCGAATACCAAACACACGATACCGAGCGCAATAAATTTTCGGAAGAATTGGAACAACTCAACAAGCGCGAAACTGAATGGACACAGCGCATGGAGCAGTTGCAAGCCGATATTGAACAACTGAAACAAAAACTCGCTACCGAAAATCGCACCCTCGATGCCAAAACCAACGAATACAATCTGAACAAAAGTTTGATTGACAACCTCGAAGGTTTTCCGGAGAGTATCAAGTTTTTGAAAAAGAATGCCAAAAGCAATAAAACCAAAGAAGCGCCTCTGCTTTCTGATGTTATTTATTGCAAGGAAGAATATCGCGTGGCGATTGAAAATTATCTGGAGCCTTATCTCAACTATTTCGTACTTGATGATTCTGAAAGCGCTTTAGAGTCGGTTCATTTACTCAGCGATTCGGGTAAAGGTCGCGCCAACTTTTTCATTCTTTCAGAATTTGCCGCTTACTCGCCCAAAACACCTTTGATAGCCGAAAGCATTATGCCCGCTACCGAATTGGTGGAGGTGGAAGAGCGATACAGAAAATTAGCTGCGTTTCTTTTAGATAGTGCCTATATCGTAGCCGATGAAATTTTCCGCGACAATCCAGATGTGTTCGGCAAATTGAGTGTGCAGAAAAATGGCGATGCCGTATTGCTTTCTAAAAGTGGCAAGTATGCCCGCACGGGCTACTCGCTTTCGGGTGGCGCGGTAGGTTTGTTTGAAGGCATGAGAATAGGTCGGGCTAAAAATTTAGAAAAACTTCAGAAAGAAGTTGAAAAATTAGAAGCGCAGAAAAAACAAACGGAAACTATGCTGCAACAAAAGCAGCAGGAGGTGAATACCGTGCGCAACGAAACCGTGCGCAATCAAATTGTTACCACTCAACAACAGTTGAACCAACTCAACAATCGTTTGGCATCGCTCACCGCCACGATTGAAAACACACAATCGTTTGTTACCGAAAACCTACGCAAGAATGAAGAAATCAACGAGCGTTTGGCATTGATTGAGCAAGACCTTCAGGTTGCCGAAGCGCATTTAACCGAAACACAAACCACCCGCAAAGATTTAGACGAGCGTTATTATAAAGTGCAGAAAGATTTTCAGGAAGCAGCCGACCAACTGAATATCAATGCCGCGAAATACAACGAGCGCAATATCTATTTCTATCAGCAGCAAAACCTGTTGAGCCAGTTGCAGCAGGAAGTGCAATACACCGAAAAGCAGATTGAAGAAATTAATGAGCGCACCACCCGCAACAACGAAGAAATAAAAACTGCCGATGAAAAACATTCGGAACAGGAAAAGGTGAACGAAACATTAGAAAAGGAATTGCAGGAAGTGGTGGCAGGACGAAAAGCGTTTGAAGATTCGCTTTCGGAAGCGGAAAAAATATATTACGAAGCCCGTGCAGCCATCACCGAAAAAGAAGATGCGCTGAAGCAGGAGCAAAAAATAAAACAGCAAACCGACCTTATCACCAATGAGATTCGGGAGAAAAATACCGAACTGAAAATTTTATTGGAAACGCTGAAAGAGCGCCTTTCGGTAGAATTCAATATCGGCATCAACGATATTATTGAGCAGGAACCCAATTCTGAAATGAACGAAGAAGACCTGCGCCAGAAAGTGCAGCAGTTCAAAGAAAAGTTGGAGCGCTTTGGCGAAGTGAACCCCATGGCAATGGAGGCTTACAAGGAAATGAAAGAGCGCCACGATTTCATCACCGCGCAGCGCAACGATTTGTTAGAAGCGAAAAACTCATTGTTGGCAACCATGAGCGAAATTGAAAACAGCGCCAAAGACAAATTCATGGATGCCTTTGTGCAGGCGCGCGAGCATTTCATTAAGGTATTTCGTTCGCTCTTTACCGAAGAAGATAACTGCGACCTGCGCCTTTCCGACCCCACCAATCCTTTGGAATCGAAAATTGAAATTGTAGCGCAACCCAAAGGCAAACGCCCACAAGTGATAGACCAGCTTTCGGGCGGAGAAAAAACGCTCACCGCTTTAGCCATTCTTTTCGCATTATACTTGTTGAAACCCGCGCCCTTCTGTATTCTCGATGAGGTGGACGCGCCATTGGACGATGCCAATATCGGCAAGTTCAACAAAATGATTCGCGAGTTCAGCAGCAACTCACAGTTCATTCTCGTAACCCACAACAAAAACACCATGGCTGCGGTAGATGTCATCTATGGCGTAACCATGCAGGAACTTGGCGTGTCGAAAGTAGTGCCGGTGGATTTTCGGGATTTGGAGTGAGGGGAGTAGGGAGAAGTGAGAATTGAGATATTAGATGTGAGATTTGAAACTTCATTAAGCAATGAAGTTTTGAAAATGTAATAACCTAAAAGTCCCCCTTGCGCGTAGTTCTTTTGCAGCCAAGCGAGGTTCCCTACTGCATAGAGTAGGAATATTGGCAGGGGGATGAAAATCTGAAGTCAGGTTGCCGTCTGCTTTAGCTGACGGGAGAAATCAATGAGAAATTTATGTGCAAATTGTAATTGCTGAAGGGCTGGTTTCTCTTCTTTCGTATGGTTTATTCTTCTCCAAAGTAGTCACTGTCAATTTTTTTCAGTTCATAAGTCTGTTGTGCAGTGCAACCAAGATTATAGTCAATCATTAGTTGGGTCAACTGTTCACCATCTATCAAAACAATTTTTGTCTCGTTTCTTGGTGTGTATTCCAGGGCTTCTTTTGTAAAACTTGAAGTCGTAATGAAAATACCTTTTTTGGCTCCTTGTCCGGCAAGTGCACCAACAAATTTTTGAAGTTCAGGTCGTCCAACTACGTTTCCTGGTTTCCAACGTTTGGCTTGAATGTAAATAATGTCAAGTCCGAGTTTATCTTCTTTAATTGTGCCGTCAATTCCTTCATCACCGCTTTTTCCCATTGCTTTTCCTGCGTCCTTGATTGAGCCACCGTAACCCATTTTTACCAAAAGTTCAACTACAAGTCGTTCAAAAAAAGCAGGTGATAGTTCAATCACTTTATTTAACAGTTCCGAAGCTAAAGATTTGCGTATTCTTTGATAGGCTTTGTCTAAAATCTCTTCAGGCGTTTGGTCATTGGTTGAAACGATTGTTGTTTCATCTTCGGTTTCGTTGTCATTACGTGATGAGTTTTGAAACTCTAAAAATGCAGGAAACTGTCTTAAATATTTTGCATCAATGCGTTCGGGCTTTTTAGCTAAGGTTTGTCTACCAAGGTCAGTAATTGCAAATGTCGCACGTTTAGGAGAGTCAAGAAGCCCAGCTTTTTTCAAATAAGTCTTTGCCCAACCAACTCTGTTGTCAAAAATAGCTTGGTTGCCACTTGCCAAAAGTTCTTTGCGTTCTTCGTCTGTTACTTTGAATTCTACAGCCAAACTTTCAATCAGGTCTCTGTATTTATGATCCTGTCCGTCCGAAACAAGTTTGAGTAATGGAAGCATTAATGTTTGGTAGTCTGGTATCATATATTGTCTATTTGTGTTCTGTTTGAAAATTCCTTTTTCATTTATCCAAAAATGTTTCTTCGTCAGTTTCGATTAAATATCGTTTGAAAAGATTAACTGTCTATTAAGCTGCCTGCCAACCCCCAAATATACCCACTTCCGCAACTTTTTATAATTTGATTTCGATTCAATGTGAAGTGGTCTGAACAACTGATGAAACAGATTACAGGATGGCGCGGAATGTTTGAAAAAGTAAAGCGGGTTTGAAAACAAAATCCGTGTAATCATTTCATCTGCCAAATCCACGATTCTGACAATTAGCGCAGTGGTCGGACGGCTTACCTCCCTCGCTCGCGTTTCGCGAGTGAGGCTTGACTGTGCATCTTGCACAAAATATTTTCAAGTAAATTTCAGCCGGAGGCTTCAACAATGCTCACCCGAGAGATGCGAGTGAGGGCAGAAAATCTCAAAACTCAAAATACACCAACCCGCCTTTGCTGCCACACAAATAACCGCTATTGGAAACGGGTGACAGCCATACATCTTTAAAATGAAAGTCGGGTTTGTTTTCAGGCTCTGACCATGAGTTACCTCCATCGGTAGTAAGGAGCGCCAAACCGTTTTCGCCACAAATAATGCCCCGTTGCGTATCGGTAAAATGCAGCGCATTGAAAAACCCGTAATTGAAAAAGCGAGCCGTTTGCACTTTTATTTTTTTCCACGCAACACCATTGTTTGTGGACTTGTAAAGTGTGCCCGAATGCCCGAGCAAATATCCCGTGCTACCTATGAATTGAACATCGGTAAAAAAATCTCCGTCCATACGCAGTGTATCCCACGATTGCGTGCGGTTGGTGGTGCGCAGCACCACACCAAATCCTGCCGCCAAAGCCGTATTGGAATCAACTATGGCAACGGCTCTCAATTCGCGCTCTAAGCGTGTTTCACTCCACGAAATACCACCATTATCGCTCACGCACAACACCCCTTCATTTTGTCCGCTGCCACCAACCGCTATGCCCCAATTTTCGAAAAAAACAATTTTCTGAATGGGCAACCAATTATGGGTTTGATACTCGTTCCATGTGTTTCCTGCGTTTTCGCTGGTGTATATTCTGCCGTCATATTCACCAATAAAACCTTTTTCGGAATGAATGAAACAAG
The DNA here is from genome assembly GCA_964518215.1 of uncultured Chitinophagaceae bacterium. Classification (GTDB taxonomy): domain Bacteria; phylum Bacteroidota; class Bacteroidia; order Chitinophagales; family CAIOSU01; genus CAYSGX01. The sequence goes on along the minus strand of CAZFFP010000005.1, from coordinate 17,749 downwards.
AAGTATAAATGGCTTTCGTAACAACTGAATCGGAGTAAACAATTTCTTTTCCGAATGCTTTAAGCATGATGCCTTGCTCATAAGTTTTTCCTCCGAAACAATACACCGTGTCGTTCACTACCGAGAGCGTGTATAAAATGTGCTGTGTGTCGGTGTCGAGCACCTGCCACAGAAAAGGAATTTTTTCTTTCTTACAGGAAGAAAAAACAAAGATTGAAAGTATGCTGAAGTATATAAGGTTTCTCAATTGTCGGTTGCCTGATTAATGGATTCTAAAATAATATCGCAAGCCGAAATTATTTCGCTTTCGGAAATAATGAGTGGTGGCGCTATGCGCATACAATGTGGAGCGAATAAAAACCAATCAGTAATGATACCGTTTTCGATACAGCGGTCTATGATTTTTTTATTGGTTTCAAAACTGTCGAATTCTAAGGCTAACAGTAAACCTTTACTTCTGATTTGTTGGATTGCCTTGTGTTGCAATTTTTCTAAAAAGAGTTTTTCTTTAGCGGCAACTTTTTCGAAAATTTTTGTTTCAAGCAGCACTTCTAAAGTTGCTTTGGCTGCCGCAGCAGTAACCGCATTGCCTCCGAAAGTAGTAATATGCCCCAGCACCGGTTGATGTGTCAGACTGTTCAAGATTTTTTTCGAAGAAACAAATGCGCCAATTGGCATTCCGCCCCCCATACCTTTGGCTAATAAAAGAATATCGGGCACAATATTGAGCGGCTCAAACGCGAAGAGCGTTCCGGTTCTGCCAAAGCCGGTTTGTATTTCATCGAAAATCAACAATGTTCCTGTTTGATTGCAACGCGCTCTTATTTTTTCAAAATACTTTTCAGAAGCTAACGTAACACCCGACTCCGCCTGTACCGGCTCTAAAAACACGGCTGCGGTTTCAGCAGTAATTTCAGAAATATCTGCTTCTGCACCATAGCGAATCATTTTAGTGCCGGGCAACAAAGGGCGAAAAGCGTTTTTGAAACTTTCAACGCCCATAATGCTCAGTGCGCCTTGTGTGCTGCCGTGATAAGAATTTTGGCAATAAATTATTTCAGTTCTTCCTGTATGTCGCTTGGCTAATTTCATAGCTCCTTCGGTGGCTTCAGCACCCGAATTGACTAAATACACACAATTGAGATTTTGGGGCAATTGCTCGGTTAATAATTTGGAAAACGCCACCTGCGGATAGTGAATGTATTCGCCATATACCATGAGGTGCATGAATTTTTCAGCTTGCTCCTTCACGGCTTTCACCACTGCCGGATGACAATGACCGAGGTTGCTCACGCTGATACCCGAAATGAGGTCGAGATATTTTTTTCCGTCAGCGCCAAAAAGATAAATGCCCGAAGCCCTTTCTATTTCGAGCATTAAGGGCGCATCGCTGGTTTGCGCTACGTGTGTGAGGAATAAATTTCGGAGGGACATAAGGTTGGAATGCTTCAAAGTTATGAAGATGTGTGAATTAGTGTAGAAGCAGGCTGAAAAAAATCTTTTTCTTGCTCAAAAAAACAGGTGCTTGCAACTCAGAATAGAAGGAATTTCATGGTAAGACAGGTAATTATTTACTATCGTGATTTCTCCTGATTTTAATAAAATTCATTATTTTCATGAAAATTTTCTTAAGCTAATAATGCTCTACAAATGAAAAAAACGATTTTAATCTTTACATCTTTTTGCTTTTCTTTTTTTGCTTTTGCACAAACAAATAATTTTTCTTGCGCTTCTGACGATATGAGTCAAAAATTGCTCGAAGAACATCCTTGGTTAGCGTCAGCCAGAGCACAAATTGATTCGTTTACGGCTCAATATATCAGAAGTCAAAGTGGTCATCAATCAAGAAGCGGGCAGATATATACTATTCCTATTGTATTTCATATTTTGCACAACTATGGTCCTGAAAATATTTCAGATGACCAGATTTATGATGCAGTAAGAATTTTGAATGAAGATTTCCGTCTTCGTAACAGTGATACCTCTCAAATTGTGAATGCCTTTAAGGCTGTTGCTGCCGATTGTGAAATAGAGTTTAGGCTTGCCACTCAAGATCCAAATAGAAATTGTACTAATGGTATTAATCGTTATCGCTCAATGCTTACTTATCTTGGTTCTGACGATGCAAAGTTTGTCATTTGGCCGCGCGAATTGTATCTGAATATTTGGGTAGTAAATTCTATTAGTCGTCCGGGTGTTGCAGGCTATGCCTATTTGCCTCCCGGAATGGATGGGCTTTTAGGATTAGTTGATGGAATTATTATTTTGCATAATTATGTAGGTAGTATAGGAACCGGCAATTACACTAGAGCGCGTGCTTTAACTCATGAAATGGGGCATTCGCTTAATTTGCTGCATACATGGGGACAAGGCGAGCCCGGCCAAACTTGCGGTGATGATGGAATTCCTGATATTCCTGTTACACGCGGATGGCAAACCTGTAACCTTAACGGCTCTATTTGTGTTCCGGGCGTAATTGAAAATGTTCAGAATCACATGGAATATAGTTTTTGTTCGAGAATGTTTACACATGGGCAAAAACTGCGAATGCATGCCACACTCAACAGCGATGCAGCTAAAAGAATTAATCTTTGGCAACCTTCTACACTTCAATTTACCGGGGCTGATGTATCTCAGAACATCAACATTTGTCCGCCAATTGCCGATTTTAATATTAACAATAAGGCTGTTTGTATAGGCAACTCTGTTAATTTCAGAGACCATTCTTGGAGAGGACCTATTACTGAGTGGAACTGGGAGTTTGAAAATGCCACACCTGCACAGTCAACTGATAGAAACCCAACGGTTATTTTCAATCAATCCGGTTGGCAAAGAGTTTCTCTTACCGTTAAAAGTGCTAACGGGCAGGATACTAAAGCGGACGATAGATATGTCTATGTTAATGACGGATTTGCACGTCCATTTTTTGAGGATTTTGAAAGTGGGGAATCTTTTGAGCAAGATGGATACATAATCGAAAATTTTGAGGGCAATGAAACTGAATGGCGTCTTACAAATAAAACTTCTTTTTCTGGAGGTCAGTGTCTCATGCTTAATAATCACGCTATTAACCGCTACGATGTTGACGCATTTATTACTCCTGAATATGATTATGCAGGGTTTGTAAATCCGTCTTTAAGGTTCAAATACAGTCTAGCCACAAGAACTAACATTAGTTCTAACATAGAAGACAGATTTAGAATTTACTATTCAATTAATTGTGGAAATACATGGGTTTCTATGTATAATACCGCTGGAGTTGATTTGATAAATGCCGGTGCTTTTGAGCACTTCTTCATTCCTTCCAGCGAAGCAGATTGGTCAGAGATTGACATCCCTTTGCCTCCCGCAGCATTTAATAATGGAAAAGCCATGTTTAAATTTGAATTTACACGAAATAAATATGCTAATAACCTTTTTATTGATGATATTAATGTTGATAGATTGTATAGTTCAGCTGCAATTACTGACCATATAGATTTGGATTGGAATGTTTATCCAAATCCAACACAGCAAAATTTCTTTATTCGTATTAACAGCCCACAGTCTCAAACCGGCATAATACAAGTGTTTGATATGAAAGGGCAATTGGTTTATAAAGAGAAACGTTTCATCACTCAAGGCGAAAACAAAATGCTAATCAGTAATAAATTTGCTTCCGGATTATATCATTTGAATCTATTGTTGAACGAACAGAATTATCAAAAGAAATTAGTCATCATGGGCAATTAACCTTGGATGTATAATAGTTCTAAAATGGAAGGAATCGCTTATGCGATTCCTTCTTTTTTTTGTTCAGTGTTATTTGCATCAATGCTTACCCTTGTAACCGGGTTTGCAACAGGCAGGAAGCTTTTCAAGTGCAGCGGGGTCTGCTTTCACATCATCGGCATCATATCCGGTAGCCGATATTACCTGACGAATGGCTTCAATGTTTGTAAGCGAATTGTCAAATTGAACTTTCATTTGTTTGTTTCCGAGGTTCAGAACGGCCGATTTAACTCCGTCAATTTTTTTTACATTGCTTTCAAGTCTGAATTTGCAGCCATCACAAACAGCCGAGGTTTGAATAGAAGCCTTTACTTTTTTTCCCTTCTTTCCGGCCCCCTCCTGAGCATTCAGTTGAAAAGTGGCTAAAAGAAAGAGTAATGTTCCGAATAGAAATTGTGCTTTCATTGCAGTAGCGTTTTTATGTGTAAGAAATATTTTAAACACCGCAAAAATATATTTTAGTTCAGAGGAAAATGAAATTGCCTTTGAATAGATTATGTAAGTTTTTGGATCATGTTGATTTTGCTAATTGATTATCAATAAAAGTCAGTCCACGATTAATATAGTTCACGGTTTAAACCGTGGTCTATATTAACCGAAGAAAAAAATAAACAGACCATTATATTTTCAGAAGTTCCTCTAATGACCCGAGATCAACGCTTGCCGGCATACGTGCAAGTTTCGTCTGCTGCACCCAAATAGGTTGAATACAATGTAAAGAACAACGAATCTGCAGTGAAATATCCTGTTGACCTATGTGTTTGTTCTGTCTGACTGTTATATCTGCACTCTCTGGTAGTGGTGGTAAAATTATCACCATCGAAAGTGGCATCCATAATCACTACATTATCGTTTCCAAAATTACAGGCAATATTTAGAGCAAAACGGGCAAGACGTGGATTGGTTGCATTTTTAGGAAGTGAGAACATTACTTTCAAAGTCTGATTGCTACAACTTGATGTTGATACCACATCATAAGAACCTAAATAAGGAGGCAACACAGATGAAGAATCACAAAGTCTTCCCATCCAGTCGGTAGCGCAGATACAGTCGCCATATTCACATACTCCTGAATTTCTGCAATTCACTCTCAGGCAAGCATCGGCATCATCATCGTCATTGTTATCATCGTCTTTTCCGCAAGAAGAAATAATAAAAGCAGAAAGTGTAAAAAGCAGGAGGAATTTGATTGATTTCATGTTTGGTTGATTTATTCGCGAACGAAAATAGAAATTTATTTGAAAATTAATATAGGTCTAACAGGGATGTAATAAAAAAATAGGGGTAATTATTTTGTCTTTTCGTATTTTTCTCTTTATCAGAAAACTATAATGAGGTATTAAAATTTAAATTTCAAACTACTCTTCTGAAAACTTCACCGATACTCCAAATACTCATCATCCACCCCACTCCATTTGAGCGACATTAAATCGCGCACATAGTTTTGATACACTTTCCACGGATGTTTCGAGCCTTGCTTAGGAAGTTTATCCAATGCACGCAATACATAGCCCGCGTTAAAATCGAGCAGCGGCTCAGAAGGCATGGAAGGGTCGAAGCGAGGTGTGCAAACGGTGTAATTATTTTCTTTCATGTAGTTCAGCACTTTGGTTACAAACTGACAGCTCAAATCGCATTTCAAAGTCCACGAGGCATTGGTATACCCCACAGTGAAAGCAAAGTTGGGCACATCGCTGAACATCACGCCCCGATAAGCGTGCGTTTTGGAAGTGTCGCCCAATACGTCATTGATATGCACGGTCATGCCGCCTAACAACTGCACTTTTAAACCCGTGGCAGTAACGATAATGTCGGCTTCGAGTTCGCTGCCAGATTTCAGCAAAATACCTTTTTCGGTAAATTGCTCGATATGGTCGGTTACAATTTCTGCTTTTCCGCTTTTTATTGCATGAAACAAATCATTGTCGGGCACCACGCATAATCTCTGGTCCCACGGGTTGTATGGAGGCTCGAAATGTTTCATGTCATAATCTTTACCCAGTACTTTTCTGATTTGCTTTTGAATAATTTTTCTGACCGAGCGGGGCCATTTTTTTGAAGCCATGAAAAAGAACATGCTGATGAAAATATTTTTCCATCTTGCTAGTGCATACGCCAATTTTCCGGGCAACATTTTTCTGAAAAAATTGGCAATAACATCTTCGCTCGGAAGGTTGATGACATAGGTAGGAGAACGTTGCAGCATAATTACTTTCTCTGCTTTTTTTGCCATTTCCGGAACTAAAGTAATGGCGGTAGCTCCGCTTCCGATAACGATTACTTTTTTGTTGGTGTAGTCAACTTCGGGATCCCATTTTTGCGGATGAATAACAGCGCCTTTAAAATTTTCGATGCTTGGAAATTCAGGAGTGTAGCCATTTTCATAATCGTAATAACCGCTGCACATGAGCAGAAAATTACATTTCAAAACCTGATGCTTTAGGTGCTCATTAGGAGCCATCGTCAATGTCCACCTTTGTTCTTCATCGCTCCATGATGCGTCTGTTACTTTATGGTTGAATTGAATTTTTTTGTCAATGCCGAATTTGGCTGCGGTGTCTTTGATATACTGCAAAATGGAGGGTCCGTCTGCAATGGCTTTCGGATTTTCCCAAGGAGAAAAAGGAAATCCCAGCGTAAACATATCTGAGTCGGAACGAATGCCGGGATACTTAAACAAGTCCCAGGTGCCGCCCATGTTGGGCCTTCCTTCGAGAATGATAAAAGTTTTATCTGGGCAGGCGGTTTGCAGATGATACGCAGCGCCAATACCCGATAAGCCTGCGCCTACAACAATTACATCGTAATAAGGTGTTTCATTGGTTTGCAAAGACATAGATTCTATATGGGTTTGATGGGTGTTGGACAAATTGCACACATTCTGTGGAAAATACTCTTCGACAAGCTCAGAGTGACAATAACTTTATAAGTGTCATGGTGAGCTTGTCGAACCATATCTACCTTAATGTGCAATTTGTCCAACACACGGTTTGATTATTCTTGTCAAAATTAGTTTTTATTGCTAGATATTTATTTGACCTGCGTCAATCCTTTTACTTTCAGCTAATATTATCTTTGAAAATAAATATTCAGCAAAAATGAAGAAAGAACACATCGTTCGGTTAATAGCATTTGTGGCGTTGAGTTTTGCTTTGCTTTTCACGGTAAAATATTTTTTCGCGGAAGAATTTACCTACGCTCATGTTTCGGGAATGATTCAAAATTCGGGACCCATAGGCATTGCATTATTTCTACTATTGGCAATTGTCGGTTCTTTTCTGCACGTGCCTGCTTATGTTTTTTTAGCAGTGTGTTTTTTATTTTTCGATGGCTTCACCGGACTGCTGCTGGGCATTGCCACCGCTTCGGTAATTTTTATCAGTCATTTTTTGTTTGCCCGAACTATCGGTGGCAAATCTCTGGGGCAACTAAAACATCCGTTTATTGCTAAAACACTCAGCCGTTTAGACCAGCGCCCTATTCAATCCATTATTATGCTTCGACTGATGTTCTTTATGAGCCCATTTATTACTTTTATGTTAGGGGTTACTTCGGTCAAATTCAAACACTTTTTAGCAGGTTCACTCATGGGAATATCGCTACATTTTGCTGGTATTTTTTTGCTGGTTCATTTTTCGCGCGAAACAGTTGTTGAATATTTAACGAAGTTGCTTTGAAAGTAAAAATGAATAATCATGGAAATAGTCCAACTCAAACAAAAACCAAGCGTTAATCTTTTTCATTTTTTCTTAGGAAGACAAGATAAGTTCAACCTGCTTGCTCAGGCGCCTCAAAAACACCCCGACCTTTTTCAGGTAAAAATTCCGGGCAGGCGAATAATTATAGTTCAGCATCATGAAATTGTTCAGCAGGTTTTGATGCGAAATCACAAAAACTATATTAAAGATAGAGGTTATAGAGTGCTAGCTTTATTGCTTGGCAACGGACTCATAACCAATCCCGATTATGACGACTGGCGCAAGCAACGAGTTTTATTGCAACCTGCGTTTCATCGCGAAAGCCTTCAAGCCATGTGTAACATAGTGGTGAATTCCACTGAGCAACTTTTTAAAAACTGGAAAGCGAAAGAAGGAACCATAATCAATTTTACGCATGATATGGCGTGGCTCACCATTGATGTGGTTTGTAAAACCCTGTTTACTTCCGATGTGTCTGAGGAACACATTAAAATGGTTTGGCGCAATCTGAATTTTCTGAACAATGCCGCCAGTAAAATGGCAGGGAATCCGTATCATATTCCTTTTAAATTTCCTTTGCCCCGCTACAATAAAGCCAGAAAGTGTATCGCTGAAATGAATGAGTTGATATATGACATCATTCATAAAAGAAAACTGCAAAAAGACCCTCCGCATGATTTGTTGCAAATGCTCATAGATGCCCGTTATGAGGATGGCTCTTCTATGACCGATGAACAAATTCGGGACGAAGTAATGACGGTTTTTGTAGCCGGACACGAAACTACCGTGAACGCGCTTTCATGGACTTGGTATTTGCTGAAGAAATACCCTAAATGCGAACAAAAACTGCATGAAGAATCGAAAAAGTTTGTTTCGGTGAATCCATCGTTCAGCGATATTCATGTAATGACATACGGATGGAAAGTAATGAACGAATCTATGCGCATATTTCCGCCTGTGCCCGCGATTGGTCGTGGAGTGGTGAAAGATGACGAAGCCGCAGGATATTTGCTGGATGCGAAGAGCCTTATTGTCATCAATATTGCAGGATTGCATCATCACCCACGCTATTGGGAAAAGCCCGATGAGTTTTATCCCGAACATTTTGACAACTTTGAACTGAAAGGCGATAACCGTTTTTTCTTCATGCCTTTCGGAGCCGGTCCACGCATTTGCATCGGCAACAATTTCGCTATGCTCGAAATGCAACTGATTAATGCCATGCTTTCGGCAAGAGTGGACATGGAACTCGTAAGCGAAGCCATTGAACCGGAACCAATGATTACCTTGAAGCCGGGCAATGGGGTGATGGTGCGGTTGAACAAAATAAACTAAGCGTAGCGACTGACGGCAACACTTTCTTAATGTTTAAAACTGTTAAATCTTATTCCCCTTAAGTTCTCATATACTTTTAAAATTCATTTACGCTTATTGAGCTATTTCAATAGAAAAAGGAACAGATTACTTATTCTTTTGACTTTGATCAAATATTTTTAAGTGCCAAAACGGTATCCTTGTGTCGAATAAATTGCTTCTATTCTCATTAAATCAAAACAATGAAAAATATTCATTTATTTATCCTCTTACTTTTATATGCCGACAGTTATAATTTATTTGCGGTTAATGGAAGTCGCATTGTTTCGTATGAGCTTTGGAAAACAGTGAGTAAAGATGAACTGCGCCAAAAAATGAAGGAGCGAAAAGTTCCCAAAGCCCTGCTTAATCCAAAGTATGATGTAAACATTTACGATGTGCAATATATATCTCATTGGCACGATGGCACCGAAGTGCTTGTTTCGGGCTTGTATTTTGTGCCGCAAGGTGTAGATGGTGCCATGCCGCAATTGGTTTACCATCATGGCACAAAAATGAAAAAAGGCAGAGACGAGGAAATCAAAGGCGAAACTAATCTTGCTTTAGGCTATGCAGTAGATGGTTATTTAGTGCTCATGCCCGATTATTTTGGCTTGGGACATGGCGAAAGATTTCATTTATACCAACTCTATGAGCCATTAGGGCAAACCACCGTTGATTTTTTGTTTGCAGTAAGAGCACTAGATGATTTACTCAATGTGCGAGTGAATGAGCAATTGTTTCTCACCGGATACAGCGAAGGCGGGTATGCCGCTTTGGGAACTAATAAACTGATACAGGAAAAATACTCTGAACATTTTAAAGTAACTGCCACCTCGGCTAATGCAGGTGCTTACGATATGATGGGTGTTCAAAGCCGTGCTATGTTTAAGCCTTATCCAAGACCTCAATTTTTGCCCTATCTTTTGCTAGGCGTTAATGAAGTTTACAATTTGGTTCCGGATATAAATGATATGTTTCGTCCCCCCTACGATACAATGATTTCAAAGTTTTTTGACTGGAATTATACACACGATGATTTAACTGATTTGTTTCCGGCTATACCGAAAGACATGCTTCGCGATACCTTCCTAAACCTTTACCTGAACGATAAAAATTTTGTCTTTCACAAAGCACTCGAAGAGAATACCATTTGCTGTTGGAAACCTGAAAATCCGGTTCAGTTGTGCCACTGCAAAGGCGATGAAATTGTTTTTTATGAGAATTCAGTTGTTACATACAATGCTATGAAGCAGTTGGGAACAGAAGATATTGCATTTAGAAACCCGGGTAAAAAATATGGACATCGCAGTTGTGGGCTTTTTGCAACTTCATACAGCAAATTTTATTTCGATAGTTTCAGAGTCCATAGCAAGCATGGCAGAAAAGGAAGTCTTGCCCAAAGGTTTTTTCTTAGTTTGGCAAAAATGAAAAAGACTACTGCTAAATAGTTTTTATAGCGTAACGCTAACAAATCTCAAAAAAAAACTGTAATTAAATCCCTTCACAATTTCCTATCCCTTAACTTTACTTTTAATTTTTTTAAAAAATAAACTTCTCCTTCATGAAAAAATTTACTGCCGCATTTTTTGCTTTATTTTTCGCCCTTATTTGCAACGCTCAAATGGTTTCCTACACGCTTCAGGAAAGTTTTACTAAATCTGAATTAGACAGCTCTCTTGGCGCTACGGGTTTTTCGCTGCCTATTCCTCCGCAGTATGATATTGAAGTGTATCAGATAATTTACAAAACACCATACAAGCACATAGACTCCCTCGTAAATGCTTCGGGCATTGTGGTGTTTCCATTAAACAGGGCTTGTCCCAGCGCTTTGGGCTGCTATGCGCACGGCACTTTTACAAAACGCACGCAAGTGCCCAGCTATGAAGGTCCTGAAAGACCCATCGGTTTGTTTTTTGCCGGAGTGGGCGGTGTAGTGGCGGTGATGCCCGATGAATTAGGCATGGGCGACAGCGACAGCAGCATCATTATTCATCCTTATATCAATGCCTTTCATTCAGGATATGCCTCTGTGAACATGATGCGTGCCGCACGCCAGTTGGCAGACACCTTAGGTATTGCATTGAGTGGAGAAGTTGCGCTCACAGGTTATTCGCAAGGTGGTTACACTACTATGGCTACCAATAAATTGATTCAGGAAAATTATGCTTCCGAATTTAATATTGTGGCAAGCGCTCCCATGTCGGGTCCATATGATTTGAATAAAACAATGGTAGATGTGATGCTTTCTTTCGACACCTTTCCTGCACCTAGTTATTTGCCATATCTGCTTTTGGGATATTATTCGGTGTATCCTTCCTTACAACAATTGTATCCGAGCTATTCCGATATTTTTAAAAGCCCTTATGATAGTATTCTCCCAGCTTTGTTTTACAGTAAGGATTTTACCACTAATCAAATTGACAATTATTGCGATCCGGTTCCAAGAAATATGATTCAAGATTCTGCCATCAACGCTTTTGAAAACGACCTCAACCATCCGTTGCGAGTGATTTTGGCTGAAAATGATTTGTTGGGATGGGTGCCGCAAAATCCGGTGAGGATTCATTATTGCACGGGCGACAGACAGGTGAGTTATCTCAATGCCATTCGTGCCGATTCTGTATGGAATGCCAATGGAGCACCCGATGTAGTTAGTGAAAATTTCGGAAATTTTGACCACGGTCCATGCGTGGAGCCATCCTTGCTTTCGGCAGCATTTTTTATGTTGGGTAAACTTTCTGTTTGTACCGGAATAGAAGAAGCGAATGAAATTTCATTTCAAATGTATCCCAATCCTGCCTCCGGAAGAATCAATATTATTAAAGAAGAAGGTGCGTATGATTTTTCTATTTTTGATTTTAACGGTCGGCTGATTATACAGAAACGCCTTACCGATATTGCAGAGCAGATAGATATTTCTTCGCTTTCCACAGGTTTTTATATGGTCCAAATAAAAGACCAATCCGGCAGGGCTTCGCATAAAAAACTTATGGTGCAGTAAAATTTTTCATTACCTGAAAATTGAAATCGTTTTTAAACAAACTCTGGAATTTTGATTTCTACAACCTGAGCCAATTTAAAATAGGCTCAGGTTTCTTTTTGCTGCTTGTATTGGTTATTGCCATTTGCTATCCGGTTATAGAGGTGCTGTTTGCTTTTGGAAATGCTGGTTCTTCATTCAATATTTTCAATTATTTTGAAACGGTGAAAAGCGGCAATGTATTCAGTTTTGATTATGAGAAATTTGAAGAATTGTTTCCACACATTTGGATTGCGCTTGCTTTGTTTTGTGTGGCATTGCGCATAGCCTCCATTATTCACAGTTATTTTCTTTCCAAGAAAGAGTTAGGCGATTTGCAGTTTAAGAAAGTTTTTTTCACCGGACTGGGAGCGTTCATTGTGGGCTCGATAAGCGGCTTGTTCATGCTCTTGTTATTAGCTGCAATAGCTTATTTGACAGGCGTTGGTAAATCATGGGATGGCAACATTATTAACTATGGCGTTCATGAATTAGGGGCATGGATAAACAGGAATGTGCCCTTGATTTTCAATGTAAACAACTATTGGCTTGCGTTAATACTCACTGTTTTTTTGAGAGGCTTGCCCTTGTATTTCATTCATTGGTTATCGCACAGCACTCGTTTATTCTGGCTATTAACTCATAGGGCGCATCATGTTATGGAGTATTTGTATCCAACCGCTACTGCACCTGCGTTTAATTTCGATTTTCTGCTGCATTTGCCATCGGCATTGCTCGGAATGGTGGTTTCGCAACTCATATACACACAGCCTTTGATAATGGAAATGATTTTGTGGAGCACTCTTGGATATAGCCTTGAAGTGTTCAATCATTCTATTGCGCATTACCGAATTTGTTACAGCAATCCTTTAATCAGAAATGCTTCGCGCCTGTTTGGCGATACAGGCGTGTATCATTTGGTGCATCATAGCGCTTATGAACAAGACCATACCGTGAATTTGGGCGGAACGCCTTTCAATTTTTGGGACAGAATTTTCGGCACTTATCGCAAGCCATATCTCGAAACGCCTCCTGTAGGATTAACCCATCAACCACCCATCAGCCACAACCCCCTGCGTATTACTTTTAGTGGCATTGCTCAATTATTGTATGAATGGAAAATGAATAGTGATTGGAAAATACGAGGGAAAATTATTTTCGGAAGCATCTGGTATAAACCTCCGGTTACGAAAGATTTTTTGGTGATAGAAGATAGTAGTCCTCAAACAAAACAATTCGCAACATCACGTTCGTTTGTTCCATAACTAAATGCTTCCTTGCTGGAAAACTATCTGCTTCTTTTGCATGTTAAAGAAGCCTACCTTTGAAATGATTTCAAAAATTCAAAAAGTATTGACATGAGTATTGCCAAATTTTTAGAGAAGAAAATTGTAAAATATCTGCCTTCAGTTGCCAGAGCCGTTCAACGCAGCCTCAGCGATAAAAGGAAAATTGAAATGGTTAAAAGCGAAATGCGTGGCAATCCCGAAATGATTGATTCTATTTTTCCTTACAGAGAAAAATATCCTGTGCATGCTAAAATGCCAGATAAATCAACACCTAAAGAAGAAATTCTGAAGCAAATTAAAGAGATGCACGCTGAAGAAAGTGCACCGTGGAAAAGTGGAAAAATATCCGGCTCGTTTTATCATGGCGATCAGGAACATTATGATTTTCTGAACGAAACTTTTTCGTTTTACTCGCAGGTCAATTCTATACAAAGAGATGTGTGTCCTTCGCTCACCAAATACGAAGGCGAAATAATTGCCATGACGCTTTCCATTTTTAATGGCGATGCGGTGGAACGAACAAACCCGAAACAAAAAGCCTGTGGCTCGCTTACAACCGGTGGCACCGACAGTATTTTTCAGTCTGTTTATGTGCATCGCGAATGGGGTGTTGACAAGGGCATTACTCAGCCCGAAATGGTGTTGCCTGTAAGCGCGCATCCTGCTTTTTTCAAAGCGGCACACTACCTCAACATTAAAGCCATTACCACCAAACTCGATGAAAATTTTCAGGCGGATGTGCAGGATATTGAAAGCAACATCACTCCCAACACGATTATGATTGTGGGTTCAGCGGGTAACTACGGTCATGGTATTATAGACCCGATTGAAAAACTTTCGGACATAGCCCTGAAGCACAATGTCGGCCTACATGTGGATGGTTGTCTGGGCGGATTTATTTTAGCTTGGGCTCAGCCGTTGGGCGTTGATTGTCCGGTGTTTGATTTTCGTTTGCCGGGCGTAACCGCCATGTCTGCCGACACGCACAAATATGGCTATTCGCTCAAAGGCACTTCCACCGTTTTGTTTGCCAATGAAGAATTGAGGCGTTATCAATATTTCGGCACACCAGATTGGCCCGGAGGCGTTTATATTTCCACCGGTTTCAACGGAAGTAAATCGGGCGGTTTGTTTGCCGCTACTTGGGCGGCTATGGTGCATTATGGCAAAGAAGGTTATATGAAACGTGCGCAACAGATATTCGATATCAATAAAAAAATGAAAGCTGTGGTGCGCTCCATTCCTGAATTAAAACTTTTCGGTGATTCTCTTTTTATCACTGCCATCGGCTCCGACCAATTCAATATTTATCATGTGAACGACTATTTGAAAACCAAAGGCTGGCGTATGAACGGACAACAACATCCGAATGGATTTCACTTTTGCATTACCGGACCGCAGGTAACCAATCCGAATATTGTGTCTGATTTTGAAAGAGATTTAAAAGGGGCAGTAGCATACGCAAAAGTGCAAAAAGGCGACCCGAAATCAGCCGCAATGTATGGCGGTGCAGGCAGAGAAATTGACCCTTCGATGTATATGCCCATGCTTTACGCATACACCGATGTAACACAGAGTATTTATCCTTTTTAGAAATCAAATTTTTTTTCTGCATTTGCTTGATGCACAAATGGCATTCAAGGCAGGATTTACTTTTTCAACTCGCGCAATAGCTGCTTCAAGCGCATCAGTTACTGAAATCTTTTTTGTAGCGATGGATTCCGCCATAGCGGTAGCATCTATAGTTCCCGGAGCATCTTCAGTAAAAGCGTTCATTCGATGTTTCATTTTTCTTTTATTCTGCTTAATAGCTATTTAAAAAAAGGGTAAAAGTTGTTGATATATGTCAATAAAAAAGCTGATTATCAATACTCAACATAAAATATTGCCACTTATTGACTTCAGTTGAACAGAGTAAAAGCAATACCTATATCACTACTCAAATTATTTCTCATTAAATTAGCGATATGAAATTTTGTTTTTATACTATAGTGTCTTTTTTGTTTTTTCTTTCCTGCGGAAAAACCCAGCAATGTGTAGATTTTAATAGAGTAAGTGCTATGGGAACAGGAGCTTGCCCTTATGTTTATAATCCTGTTTGCGGATGCGACAATATAACTTATGCAAATGAATGCCAGGCAGAAATGAGTGGAGTGGTTTCGTGGATAGGCGGGCCTTGTCTCTAACTAAGTTGAATTCGATAAAATCTATTTTATTTTCTGCAAAAACTGCAATATCACTTCGCTTGTGGCAATGGCAATGACTCCGTTTACTATAAACTGAACCCCCACACAAAGTATAATGAAACCCATAATTTTAGTCATGGCATTTAAGCCGTTTACTCCCAGATATTTAACCATTTTAGATGCGGAGCGAAGAGTAGCAAAAACAATTACTGCTACAACCAAAACGCCTGCTGCAATGAAAAAATAATCGGCAATAGAATCTGCCAGCGAACTCATACCAATGATTACAGAAATAGCGCCCGGACCGCTCAAACTGGGCATGGCTAAAGGAGTTAATGAAATATCCTGTTTTTGAGAGGCTTCTTTTTCTTCTGCATCTGAGCGTTCTTTGTTTGCAGGCGGATTCAGCATTCTCATGCCTACTCCCGAAATTAATATACCTCCGGCAATTCTCATTCCGGGAAGCGAAAGCCCGAAAAAATTCATGATAAATGTTCCGGCAACAAGAAATACTAATAGAATGATAACCATGTAAATGACGCCACGCTTAGCCTGAGTATTTCTGTAAGTATCATCATCGCCTTTAGTCATGGCTAAAAACATAGGCGCGGTACTGAAAGGATTAATAATAGGTATGAGTGCTGCAATGGTAGCTATGATAAGTTCCATAATGCTTTTAAGTGTAAAGTTATATACTTGTGATTTGTTAGATTTTTGAGCGCATAAAACAAAAAAGCCTTCCTGAAAAAATTCAAGAAGGCTTTTTGTCGGGGTGGCAGGATTCGAACCTGCGACCACCTGGTCCCAAACCAGGTACGCTAACCGGACTGCGCTACACCCCGAATGTTTATCTCTCAACTTATTCTTTTCTTTGAAAAGACGCTTTCGTCTATCTTTCATATCGGCAGGTAATCCTACCACCTTAATTTTACTCTCAATCTCTTCCTTGCTCGGGTTGAACCTGCGACCATCCCGACGATAAATGTCGGGATACGCTAACCGGATTTCTTAATGCCGACCGCAAGCGTCGGCACAAGCTACACCCCGCACTTAAATTCTTTCTCGCAAAAACGCTTTCGTCTCTGCTTTGGAGCTTTTATTTAACGTTTCAGTTAAATTTTTCTTTTTTCAAATCTTCTGGTCATCAGGTGAGACATTTTACTAAACGCCCGCGGTAAAAACTGCGGTGAGAGCGGGATTCGAACCCGCGGTACCCTTGCGAGTACGACAGTTTAGCAAACTGTTGGTTTCAGCCACTCACCCATCTCACCCGGATGTTAACTGATACCCATTGGTAACTGTTTTTATTAGCGGCTGCAAAGATAAAGACGCTTAATTGATTTCCAAATTTTAAAGAACAAATTGTTGGTTTCAGCCACTCACCCATCTCACCTTGATGAAAAACAGAAAACTTCTCTTCCGTTTCGCTTAACGCGGGGCAAATATATACACTTAAATCAACTCTGCAAATAATTAAACAGAATAATCTTTATTAAGCAAAAAAAATCTATTAAATCACCCCGGCAGTCTGCGCCAGCTTCAGCTTGTGCTCTATCTGAGCAACCTTCTCAGCAAAACGCAGATCCATTTCCAACAGATCCTGAACCGCCTTGCAGGAATAAATAACCGTGCTGTGATCCTTGCCGCCAAAATGCTCCCCTATTGTTTTAAGCGATTTGTCGGTAAAATTTTTACATAGGTACATAGACAATTGTCGGGCAATGACTACCTCCCGCTTGCGGGATTTGCCATTCAGCTTTTCTGTCTCTACATTCATCTCAGTTGCCACTAACTCCTTGATACCTTCTACACTGATTCCCTTGCTCATCTGGGAAACAAACTTTTCGATCACCTCCCTCACCAAAACCAGATCTATCTCTTTCCTGGCAAGACTCGAGTGAGCCTGTATCGAAATAAGCACTCCCTCCAGTTCCCGGATATTATCCTTGATATGAAAACTGATATACTCCAACAACTTTGGACTTAGTTCGATCTCAAATTCCTCCATCTTGGTCTGAAGTATCGCCATCCTGGTTTCCAGATCAGGTGCTGTCAAATCAGCCGTCAATCCCCACTTGAATCTGGAAATCAACCGTTCATCAATATCCTGCATGTCTTTCGGGGCACGATCAGAAGTAAGGATGATCTGTTTTCTGTTCTGATGCAGCTGATTGAATATATGTAAAAATATTTCCTGGGTCTTGGTCTTTGAAGCTAAAAATTGGATATCATCAATGATGAGTACGTCTATAAGTTGATAAAAACTCACAAAATCATTGATGGAGTTATTTCGTATAGCCTGAATGATCTGGTTAGTGAAATTTTCGGAAGTAATGTACAGCACATTCTTCCCTTTATGTTTTGTAATCACTTCATTACCAATTGCCTGAGCTAGGTGGGTTTTTCCAAGGCCTACTCCTCCATAGATCA
>CAZFFP010000004.1:77745-90810 GCA_964518215.1 uncultured Chitinophagaceae bacterium | reverse complement strand
ATCTCCTTGATTTTTAAGCAAATATACACAATTATGAGTAATTACGGATATTCAGCATAATTTATGACTTCAAATGGACATCCACCTGTTGAGCACTTGGCTTCCGCACTCCCGCTTCTAATTTTTAACTGCCCCTTTCAATTCAGAAATCAGCCCTAAGCATTCAGAAATCAAAACCATTATTTGTTAAACTTTTCTTCCAACTCATAAATATGTTTGAAAATATCGCGGTCGGCTTCGGTGAAAATTTTGTTTCTGCGCTGCATTACAACTTCGGCAAGTTCAAAAGCCTGTTCTATGCGAAAAGCGCTCATGCCCTGTGCGCCACCCCACGAAAACGAAGGGATGAAATTGCGCGGGTAACCGCTTCCGAAAATATTTGCCGACACACCCACCACCGTTCCGGTATTGAACATGGTGTTGATGCCACACTTGGAGTGGTCGCCCATAAACAGTCCGCAAAACTGTAATCCGGTAGCTAAGAATTTTTCTTTGGAATAGTTCCACAATTTCACTTCAGAATAATTGTTTTTCAAATTGCTGTTGTTGCTGTCGGCTCCGAGATTGCACCATTCGCCCAACACCGAATTGCCCAGAAAGCCATCGTGCGCTTTGTTGCTGTATCCGAATATTACAGAATTGTTCACTTCGCCCCCCACTTTTGAGTATGGACCGATGGTGGTGGCTCCGTATATCTTCGTGCCCATTTTCAAGGTTGCATGTTCGCACAATGCCATTGGTCCGCGCACCATGCAGCCTTCCATCACTTCGGCATCTTTGCCTATATATATAGCGCCTGTTGAAGTATTGAAAACCGAGCCGAAAACTTTGGCTCCGGCTTCGATAAAAATTTTTCCGTTGCCAATAATCGTGTTAGAAGCATCAACGGGCGCAGAAGTTTTTCCGGCAGTAATGCTCTCAAAATCTTGAATAAATGCTCTTTCGTTGTGTTGAAAAATATCCCACACGTTTTTGAGCAGAAAAGGCTCATGGTCCTGATACTTTTTTTTCTGTTCGGAAATTTCGGGCAGATGGTCGGTATCGGGCACATCGAATTGAGTGCAGCGAAATGCCAAAGGAATATCTTTCCAATAGAGCGCTTCACCTTGTTGTAAAGATTCAACAGCCTGCATGAGCGCATCATCGGGCAGGCATCCGCCATTCACAAGAATATTGTCGTCTGAAAATTGAGCAGGGAATTTTTCACCGAGATACTTTTCGGTAATGGTTCCTGAAGCGCATTTGAATCGTGTTTCCCATTTTTCGCGAATAGTGGTGATGCCTATGCGTATGTCTGCCACCGGACGGGTGAACGTGAAGGGAAGCAGCCGTTTTCTGAGCGCGATGGTATCGAATAAAATGAGTTGTGGCATAGCTCAAAAATAGGAAAAGTAACAGGCATTTGGATAATGTAAGGAACTTACTCTTTTGCCTGAATGTGGCGTTTTGCGGGTTTAAGAAGTTGGCGATTTAGATACACAAAGGTTGATTTAAGCACTGAACTGCTAATTTTAGGGAGGTGCTATTATCAAATGGAATTATTGTGTTCTATCAATTATTTCAATTTTGTCATACCGAAAGACTTTTGCTTTTTCAGGTTTATCGCCAAATGCAGGGGAACCTAAACTGTCCCCCTTGTGCGCAGCCATTGCGCGCGCGCGAAGAGCCTGTCCCGAACCTACTTCGGGAGGGCGTGCGGCATCCATGTAGCAGTGCAGGGTAATGAATCCAAAGCGTTCAATAAAACTGGAAGTCTATTCAAAATCAATGCGGCAGAATTTCTCTAAACTTTCCATACACCCAAGTACCTGCAATAGCGCTCAATAAAGTAATGGAAATAACCGTGGCACCTGTCCCGATTTGAGCAAACAATGGACCGGGACAAGCTCCGGTAATAGCCCAGCCCAACCCAAATAAAAAACCACCTATAACCTGCCCTTTGCTGAACGATTTAAGATAAAATTCAATGGCTTCTCCATGAATGGTTTTGATGTTGAATTTTTTAATCAGCCATACTGATAATGCCCCTACCATCACCGCGCTTCCAATAACGCCATACATGTGAAAGCTCTGAAAACGAAACATTTCCTGTATGCGAAACCAACTGATGATTTCGGCTTTCACAAATACAATTCCAAATAAAATACCGATGAAGGCATATTTCAAATTATACCACCACGGGTGTTGCAGTTCCGACTCGTTGACACACATGGCATCAAGAGAGCGCACTTCAAAATCGGTGTTGGTGTCTATGGCAGAACTTATGTTTTCTTTATTCATGTTTGTTGAATTTTCTTTGGCTTTGATTTTTTAAAGTTTCAATATAAATGGCAAAATAAAGTTTGCCATAATGATGCCGCCCACCATAAAACAACAGGTAGCAATTAAAGAGGGCAACTGCAAAGTAGAAAGCCCCATGATGGCGTGTCCGCTGGTGCAGCCACCGGCATAGCGAGTGCCGAAGCCAATCATAAATCCGCCCACCACTATCATGATAAATCCTTTCAAGGTCAACAGACTTTGCCAATTGAAGATATCTATTGGAACCAAAGAAGAATAATCTGTAACACCATAGCCCGCAAGTTCTGCCGACAGGTTGGGATGCACTTCAACGGGATTTGGATTTGCTAAAAGAAATGCAGCAACAATACCTCCGATAAGTATGCCGAAAACAAAAAATAAATTCCACACTTCTTTCTTCCATTCATAACTGAAGAATGGAATTTTGGCAGGAAGACAAGCCGCGCAAATATGCCTGAGCGATGAAGAAATACCAAACGATTTATTGCCGATAATTAACAAAGCCGGAACCGTAAGCCCGATAAGCGGACCGGCTACATACCAGGACCAGGGTTGTTTGAGAAAGTCTAACATGTTGTGTGGGGGGGGTTGAAAAGTTATAAGGTTACAAAGTTGTAAGGTATAAAATTGAAAATAATAATAGCCGTATGCTTTAGCTGACGGGCTTGAAAGTTGAAAATGCTTTGTCTGAACAAAGATTATTTTTTTTGAGCAACAAACCGACTCACGTTTTGCCAGGTGCCCCCGTTAGAAACATTGGTAAAACCATTTTTTTCCAAAATAGATTTAGCTTGCGCGCTTCGGCTGCCACTTCTGCAAAACACTATGATGTTTTGTTTTCCTTTGAGCTTGTTAGTGCTTGATGCAATTTTATCTAACGGAATATTCACCGAGCCTTTCACATTTCCTTGAGAAAATTCGGCAGGTGTGCGCACATCTACTAAGTATGCTCCCTGCTGCATTAATTCCTCAATGTTGGGTGTGTTGGCAGTACCGAATAAATTTTTAAATATTGAGAACATAAAATTTTCAGTTTGATTTTATTTTAAAACTTTTGTCTGGCAAACGAAATCGGTTTTAGGAACCTCTGTTTTGGCAATGTCATTGAAACCACCTTCTACCTCGGTAAAGTTCCTGTAGCCTCTTCCTTGAAGAATACTTGCCGCCATCATGCTGCGATAACCGCCTGCGCAGTGCATATAAAAATGTTCTTTCGGGTTGATGTCTTTTATCCAGTCGTTAATGTATGCCAACGGTTTGCTGTAAGCATCTTCCACGTGCTCGGCAGCATATTCGCTTTCTTTGCGCACATCCACTACCACGCTTTCGTCTTTTTTAAATTCTTTCTGAAATTGTTCTGCCGAAATTCTTTTCACGGTATCCACCTCTTTGCCTGCACTTGCCCAAGTTTCAAAACCACCTTTCAAATGCCCCAACACATTATCGAACCCCACACGGCTCAATCGGGTAACGGCTTCTTCTTCATTGCCCGGCTCGGTGATGAGTAACAAGGGCTGTTTCACATCAACAATCAGCGCGCCTACCCACGGAGCAAAGTCTCCTTTCAAACCAATATTCACCGACTGCGGTACAAAACCTTTGTGAAACTCCGCATCGTTGCGCGTATCAAGAATCAGCGCACCGGTGCTTTCGGCAACGGTTTCAAATTCATCGGGCGAAAGGGCAGTCATGCCTGTGTTCAGCACTTGTTCAAAACTTTCATAGCCTTTTTTGTTCATCGCCACATTAGCCGCAAAATATCCGGGAGGTGGCGTTAAACCTTCAGTTACTTCTTTAACAAACTCGGCTTCGGTCATGTCGGCACGAAGGGCGTAGTTGAATTGCTTCTGATTGCCAATGGTCGAAACGGTTTCTTTACTCATGTTTTTACCGCAGGCGCTTCCTGCTCCATGTGCAGGATACACTATTACATCGTCTGCCAAAGTCATAATTTTATTTCTGAGCGAATGATAGAGCGTGGCAGCCAATTGCTCCTGAGTCATGTTAGCGGCTTTTTGCGCCAAATCGGGTCTGCCTACATCGCCAATGAAAAGCGTATCGCCCGAAAAAATAGCGTGGTCTTTTCCATTTTCATCTATGAGTAAAAAGGTGGTGCTTTCCATGGTGTGTCCGGGGGTGTGCAGCACTTTAATTTTCACTTTACCCAGTTCAAACACTTGCCCGTCTTTGGCGCTCACGCAATCAAATTCGCAAACGGCATTGGGTCCATACACAATAGGCGCTCCGGTTTTTTTGCTCAAATCCACATGTCCCGAAACAAAGTCGGCATGGAAGTGTGTTTCAAAAATATATTTCAGTTTCACGCCATCGCGCTCCAGGCGGTCTAAGTATGGTTGAATTTCGCGGAGCGGGTCAATAATAGCGGCTTCGCCTTCGGAAGTGATGTAATAAGCTCCCTGAGCCAGACATCCGGTATAAATTTGTTCTACTTTCATAACATTTGATTTTTTAGTGTTCACGTTTACAACTGCAAAACTACCTGCACGGTTCTGAATGCTCGGTAACATTAGTTACAATACAAAGTTTGGAAATGTAGAAACAAATCTGAAGTGAGTCTAATTGAAGAATGTATTTCATTATAGAACTTATTCCATTTTAACTACTCTCTTCACCACTCTGTTCCCGTTGACACTTAACTCCACCAGCAACACATTGCGCATAAGCGTGCGAAGAGATAAGCGCGATGGTCAGCAGAAGGAACATCTTTTTCATAGCAGCGAAAATTTTGTATGCATAAAAGAATAAATGAATTTAAAATAAAAAATTCAATTCTCTACTACTCCCGCCCAAACGGCATAGCTGCGGGCCTGTGCTTCGCTTATTTCTTGTTGGCGCTCGATAAAATATTTTTTGAAGTAGTTGCCGGTGTTCAATTCTATTTCGCGCTCTTCGAGAAATGAGTTTTGAATTTTGAGTTTGATGTGAGTGGCTTCCGCAGCATTTTTCAGTTGCGAAATTTCTTTCAGTTCTTCATTGTTTATCGAAAGAATTTTATCGCCCAATTCCAAACCTTTTTGCTGTGCTTCGCATTCGGGATAAATGGCTTTCACCACAAAAGCATTTCCTTCTTTCAAAACTTTTATTCCAAATGCAGTTTCATGTAAATTGTAGCGGTTGGTAATTTTCAGTTCATAACCCAAATACTCCAAACATTCGCGTAGCAAAGGCTCGTAATCGTATGTGCCGTGGTAGTATTGATCGAAAAATTCATGAAAAGAAATACCCGAAACGGTTTCCAATGCCCACTGAAAATCTTTTTCAGTATAGCCTTTTTCTTTTTTACCGAAATGTTCATAGAGCCACTGCATGGTATGAGATAAATTTTTTCGGTTGCCGGTGGCTTTCATAATTAAAACATCAGCCATGAAAGCGCACAAGGCACCTTCGGTATAAATGGAAACCTTGCGGTAGGGAGCGCCTTGTTTGTAGCCGTCTATCCAGGTGTCGTAAGAGCTTTCAGCCACACTCATATTGAATCTTCCGAAGTTTTGAAAATGCCGCTCCAACAACGAATCGAAAGTTTTTTTCCATTCATCGCGGTTAAACACATGCGAGCGCAGCAACATCAGGTCGCCCATATAAGTGGTAACGCCTTCTGCCACATAACCCAATCGCGAATAATTTTCTTTCGAGTAATCATAAGGCATCATTTCCTTCGGACGAATAGTTTTGATGTTCCAGCAATGATACAATTCGTGCGAGCTCACACCCAACAATTCTTCATACAAATCGCCCATAATTTTTTCCGAAGGACCTAAAGAAATTACGGTGGAAGTGAGGTGTTCCACACCGTGATATGCCTGATAGGGCAGGGCATGAATCAGAAAATGAAATTCGGGAAAAGGAAAACTTCCGAAGGCTTCATATTGCTCATCGGTAAAGGCTTTGAAATCGCGCAGCACCTTATTCCAGTCGGGTTCAATTTTGCCGTTGAACCAAACATGAAAATCTACACCATGACTTTGATAGGTTTTTTTCTGAAGTGTAGTTCCGCTAATGAAAGGACTATCCGCCAACTCGTGAAAATCTTTCGCAGCATAAATATTTTTTCCTTGTGAAGGCAACCCGTTCGCTGTTTCAAAATTATCGGGCACCTGCAACTCGATGGTACAGGGTTCATGCATTTTTTCTTCGGCATACATGCAGCAGTTCACCGGATTCACATATAAAAAATCGCTGCACAAATAAGTAGAGCCGGCATTGAGTTCGGCAGCATAATAAGTATAGGCGACTTCAAAAGCTGAAATTCCATGCGTATTCACTTCCCATCGGTCTTTGGTAATTTTTTTAAAAGGAAGATTTTTTTCTTCGGAAGAAATTTTGAGCGACACGATGTTTTGAGCAAAGTTGCCCAACTCATATCTGCCCGGTCGCCAGGCAGGCAATTGCAGAATAGTAGTTTCGGATGAAATATTTTCAAAAAGAATATTTACCTGAACCAGTTTAGCGGCAGGGTTGGCATAGCTGAAAGTGTAATGAGGCATTTGTATAAAAAGTTTAAAACAATACTATTTGGCAATAATGATTTTTCCGGTGATTGTTTTATTGCTGAATTGATGAATAAGACGGTAAAAATATAATCCGTTTTGAAAGTGAGTGGTATTCAGCAAAATCATTTCATCAGCGGCATCAACAACTGCGGTTTCTTTTCCGGTTATGTCATACACCATTAAGCGGCTGAAACTTTCACCGGAACGGTTTTCAAAAACTACATAGTTTTCTGCCGGAATGGGATAAACTTTGTAATCATCATCAGCAACTTCTTTAACAGAACTGATGCACGAAATATCCAAATGAAAAGGTTCACTCACCGAACGGCATTGGTCGGGGAAAATAAATGCTGCAGTGTAATTGCCTTCGCCTATGCAATTGCACTGAGTTGTGGTGCAGTCTTCAATTAATTCGCCTTCAAAATACCAAAGAACGGTTTGCGGCACGGCTAATGAAACAGCAGTTAATTTATTTTCAGAAAAAACAATCTGCACCGCTTCGGGCGCATCAGGCTCTGTTACACTTATCAGCACCGTATCACCACAACCTTTACTGTCTAAAAGTAAAAGTTGATAATCGCCAGCGGGAATTTCACTGAAATTTACCGGAGGCTCTAAATAAAAATTGTAAGGAGGGGTTCCACCACTTGCAGTAGCGGAAAGTTCGCCATCGGCTGCTCCAAAACAACTTATCTGAAGCAGGCTAATCATTGCTATTTCAGGATACTGTTTTTCGAGATAAAACGAATCGGCATGTGAGCAAAACAACCCGCTCACCGTAACGGCATACATGCCTTCGCTCAAACCCGAAATTTGTTTTTCAGTGGCATTGTTCGACCATTGATAGAAGTAATAATCAGTTTCATCGCAAATAGTAAAAGTAATTGCAGGTCGAAGTTGGGAGGTGCCGCTGATGGCAGTAGTATTATTGCAATCGAAACCCTGATTCTGATGCTGCCAAAGGGTTGCATTAAATGAAGTTTTATTGAGAAAATTTCTTTGGTTTTGTGATGAAGGATTGAGCCAGTTGGCATTATCGAAACAAAACTCCAGCACCATATTCGATTGCCCATCCCAATAAAAAGGCACATCTAAACCAAAGAAATTATTTCCCAAAGAAACCTGAATATTTTTTGGAGCGTAACAGGTTTCTAATCCGCCAACAAAATGAGTGAGTTCCTGCTGAATGGTGGTGCCTATTTTTATTTGAAAGTTTTCGTAATTCCTATTGGCAAACTGCGAAAGGTTAGGTAATGTAGTATTAACAACGGTAATGTATCCTGCCTGAAAACCTTCATTCAACAATTCCTGTGCGTGATATAATATTTGAGTTTTCACGCCCAAAAAAGTTGAGCCGAAAATGGAAGGGAAAGAAGTATTAGAAATTAAAGTATCGCGGTTGCCTACTTCTTTTATCAATCCGCCTAAACAATTGTATGGCGTTCCTCCACTTACGTTTAATGAAATACTTCCATCATTGGCAACTGCGCAGCTTGGGTGATTGATGTCGGCATTAATAAAGTAAGGAGGGCGGCCTTCCAGTTCGGTTGTAACTACTTTGGTTTCAGTTTGGTCTTTGGTAACCGTAACCGTGTAAACTCCGGCACAAATATTTTCCAGACGGTCATTAGTATCGCCAGTGTTCCATTGATAAGTGTAATCAGAAGCCGGACAATTTACCGACAAGTTGATGAAGCCGGTGCATACATTGCCGCACTGCACAAAATTTTTCTGAACCGTTACTTCAAAATCATATACGCCTGAACATTTGTTCGATAAAGCTAATTGCGCTCTCGGATTGGCGAGCAATGCGGCAGTTACTCGGGCTTTTTGTCCAGAGGTAAAACGGTCTCTGATGGTTCCGCAATAACTCATGTAGTTTCTTCTGGAGTTGTCCCATATTCCTGATGCCGAGCAGGGATTGGTGGCGCCACAGTCGCCTGTTTTATGGGGCGGAGTATCGCATACAAAATCGCCTGTGGTGGTGCAAGCCGAATCGGGCGGACAACTATTGCCGCTGTCATCGCCATTAAAAGTGTGGCGCAGGTTAAAAGCGTGTCCGAGTTCGTGTGCCAGAGTGGCGCGGGAGGGGTCTAAAAACGATGCTCTGATGACAGTGCCGTCATTGATATTGGTAGTGGGATAATAGGCATATCCTCCCCAACCATCGGCAATGAAATGCACCACCCAAATGTTATAATATTGCTGATTGGGCCAGCGGCTTAACCCTTTCACCGCAGTTTCATTGGCTCCGTTGTTGCCCTGAAACTGAATGCCTAAGGATTCATAGTCGGGTACTACGCTTCCGTCAACTCTGTTGATTCCCGAGGTGAAGCATCCATTGGGGTCAACATTTGCCAGACAAAATTCAATTTCGAGGTCAACGCTTTGTCCGATTTGATTTCTGAACCGCTGATTAAGTCCTTGCAATGCCGCATATATTAAAGAATTGGAAACATTACTTCCTGTTCCTTCGGGTTCGCCCAAATGTATTACGTGAAACACTACCGGAATGGTGGCTATGGACCTTCCGGAAGAAACCGGTTGCATGAGCGCTTGTCGGTAAAAATTTTCGAGCACCTGCATTTCCTGAACATAGCCCGGCTCTGATTGCGAAAGGTATTGATGCAGGGCATCGGTGCCGCAGGTTTCCTGAGCTGTAGCAGGAATAATGCCTGCAAAAAATAAAACTGCCAATAGAATGGAAAATGTACCGCAAATCCTCATGTTGATGTTATTTTTTTCATTAAAATATTCAGCATACTGAAAAAATCTTTTTTAAAAATAAGGCATACTGATGAATTGCATTTATTTGCTCAAGGAAAATTTTCGAAATGCCAATCTATAATTCAACTCCAAATTTCATGTAGTTCAAACAGTTCTGTAGCTTGAAATCATGAAATGGATATTGCCAAATTCGGAGATTCATTTCCAATTATTTCTTGCTTAGGCATATAAAGTTGGGTAAATTGAACGCCCGATTTAATTCAAATACTAAACCTACCGATATGTTTACGTCAACACGTTTGCTATTACACCGACTCATTATTGCTTTTGCAATTTCATTTCCATTCACGGTGTCTGCCCATGGCTCTCATGGCGTTCCAAATGTGAATCCCAACCAGATTCAGGCGGTAAATCCCGAGCAAATTCGCTTCATTGAAAATAAAAATCAGTGGGAGCGGCAGATTAAATACAAACTTGAACTGCACAGAGGCGCTATGTTTTTTGAAAAAAATGCGCTTACTTATACTTTCTTGAATGCTACCGATATTGATGCACTCGAAGAGATCAAACACAGACAAACTTCAGGCGCGATTCCCAACGATTGGATAGTGGGAGGTCATGCATTTCGAGTCCATTTTAAAAATGCACTTTCTTCCGTAAATATCAGTGCTGTTGAGCCTTTCAGCGATTATCGCAACTATTACATAGGAAATAACCGATCTAAATGGGCTTCGAACGTGCTTTCCTACCAAACTATTCTTTATTCGGGGCTTTACAATGGTATTGATTTGAAATTTTATTCTTCTGAAAATCCTTTTGCTGCTAAATCGCTGAAATATGATTTTATCGTTCATGCAGGACATAACCCCGCTGATATCAAGCTCGAATACAATGGCTTGGACAATATGTTTATTCAAAACGGAAACCTGCATCTGGTTACTTCGGTGCGAACCGTTTATGAACATAAGCCTTATGCTTATCAAATAATTAACGGGCAACAAATAACAGTGCCTTGCAATTATAAATTAGTGAACAATGAACTGACTTTTGATTTTCCTTCGGGCTACGATACTGCTTTCGATTTGATTATTGACCCGATATTGGAATTTTCGACTTATACGGGTTCTACTGCTGACAATTTTGGTTTTACTGCTACTTATGATATGGCAGGAAATCTCTATGCCGGAGGTATCGTTTTTTCGATAGGTTATCCCACCACTTTGGGAGCCTTTCAGGTTAACTATTCAGGACAGGTGGACGTGGGTATTACCAAGTTCACGCCCAATGGTTCTGCATTGTTATATTCAACTTATCTGGGTGGCACCAATACAGAAGTTCCGAGTAGTTTAATAGTAAATCATAATAATGAACTGGTAGTTTTTGGTACTACAGGCTCTTCCAATTTCCCCATTTCTGCCAATGCTTATGACAATACCTTTAATGGCGGCACCAATGTTTCTTTCCCTTCCAACGGAGCCACATACAGCGTAGGTTCTGATATTTTTATAACCGTATTCAATGCTGCCGGAACTGCGCTTATTGGTTCTACTTTTATTGGCGGTTCAGCTAATGATGGTTTGAATCAAAACACGATTGGTCAGTTGCAATTCAATTATGGCGACCCTTTCAGAGGCGAAGTGATTGTAGATGCACAAAACAATATTTATGTAGCATCGAGCACGCTTTCCAATAATTTTCCGGTAACGGCAGGAGCCTTTCAGCCTAATTCAGCAGGCGGACAGGATGCGGTGGTATTTAAAATGAATGCGAATGTTTCTGCTCTGTTATGGTCAACCTATTTGGGTGGCTCTGGAGTAGATGCGGGCTATTCTCTGAAATTAGACAGCAACAACGATATTCTTGTTTGTGGCGGAACCACGAGCAGCAATCTTCAAAATACCTCCGGGGCGCTTAACGCTACTTTTCAAGGCGGAGCAGCAGATGGTTTTGTTTCAAAAATTAATAATAACGGAACACAACTCATTCGCACATCTTATCTCGGAACTAGTGCCTACGACCAAGTATATTTTGTAGAAACAGATGGTTTTGACAATGTGTATTTATTAGGTCAAACCAGAGGTGTATATCCGGTTTCGGCAGGAGTATATTCTAATGCGAATACCAAACAGTTTATCCATAAACTGAATAATAATTTAAGTGCAACTTTGTTTTCTACCACTTTTGGAGGGGGCACTATTGCTCCTAATATATCGCCTACTGCATTCTTAGTAGATGTTTGCGGATTCATTTACGCTTCAGGTTGGGGTGGCAGCGTGAATACATCATGGAACAGCCTTACCGGAAATACTTTTGGAATGCCTGTAACTGCTAACGCTTTTCAAAGCACTACCGATGGCAGCGATTTTTATTTCATCGTGTTGGGTCCCAATGCCACTTATTTGGAATATGCAACATATTTTGGCGGAAATGGCTCTGCTGAACACGTGGATGGCGGCACGAGTCGCTTCGATAAAAGAGGCGCAATTTATCAGGCAGTTTGTGCCGGATGCGGAGGGAATTCTTTGTTTCCTACTACTCCGGGCGTTTGGTCGAACGTCAACCGAAGCTCCAATTGCAATTTAGGTGCTATCAAATTTGATTTCCAGATTTCTGGAATTGATGTAGCAGTTGGTGCATCGCCCACGCAAGGCTGTGCGCCTTTAACGGTGCAGTTTACCGATAATCAGAATTCTGCACTGACTCATTTTTGGGATTTTGGCGATGGTAATACTGCCAACATCAAAACTCCGACACACACGTTCGCGCAGCCCGGCACTTACAATGTAATGTTGGTGGGTTATGACGACCAAGCTTGTGCTGGAGTGTTACTCACCGATACAGCATATATTACTATTGAAGTATTCCGCTCCACAGCCACCATCATTGACACTTCTATTTGTCAGGGACAATCTTACTTCGCGGGAGGCGGCTTGCAAACTACCACCGGAACTTATACCGATACTTATACTACCGGCAGCGGGTGTGATAGTGTGGTAACCACCAACCTCACTGTGTTGCCCAATGCATCTTTCACCCAAAACATCAGTATTTGTCAAGGGCAATCTTTCTTTGCAGGTGGAGGCTTACAAACTACTCAAGGAACATATTTTGATACTTATGTTGCAGCGAATGGCTGCGATAGCGTGGTAACAACTAACCTGACTGTGAATCCTGTAATTGCTTTCACTCAAAATGTCAGCATCTGCCAGGGACAATCTTACTTTGCGGGAGGGGCTTTACAAGCCACTTCGGGCACTTACAGAGACACCTTTTCAATCAATGGTTGCGACAGTGTGGTAACTACCATACTTACGGTGATTTCTAACGGAACATTTACTCAGAACATAAACATTTGCGATGGTGAATCGTATTTTACCGGAGGAACTCTTCAAACTGTTTCGGGCACTTATCGCGATACTATTTCAATCAATGGTTGCGACAGTGTAGTAACTACAATTCTCACGGTTCTGTCACATGCCGCTTTCTCTCGCAACGTTGATATTTGCGATGGCGAATCATTCTTTGT
>CAZFFP010000004.1:57466-77645 GCA_964518215.1 uncultured Chitinophagaceae bacterium | reverse complement strand
CTGCCAATACTTGTGATAGTGTGTTGACCACCATTCTCACAGTTCTGCCACATGCCGCTTTCTCTCGCAACGTTGATATTTGCGATGGCGAATCATTCTTTGTAGGAGGAGCATTGCAAACCACTTCAGGAACATACAAAGATACATTTGTCGCTGCCAATACTTGTGATAGTGTGTTGACCACCATTCTCACAGTTCTGCCACATGCTGCTTTCACTCGCAAAGTAGATATTTGCGATGGCGAATTGTTCTTCGTAGGAGGAGCATTGCAAACCACTTCAGGAACATACAGAGATACATTTGTCGCTGCCAATACTTGTGATAGTGTGTTGACCACTATTCTTACCGTAAATCCGGTTTACAGTTTCAGTTTTGACACTACCATTTGTTTGGGCGATTCTTATCTCGGTGTGTTTTATGAGTCAGACACTATTCTAATTGACAGCCTGCTTACCGATTTGGGCTGCGACAGCATTTGGACTACCAATGTTTTTGTGGAGCAATGTTGTCCCGTTCCGGTATTACTTTGTGAAGACTCTGTTTTTGTAAATATCAATCAGGACAATTGCGGCATATTCATTTTAGACAAACCCGAAGTGGATTCGCCTTGTAACATTGTAAGCCTCACCAACGATTATCAGGGCGGACCATTCCCCGAAGGAATCACCACAGTAACCTGGATTGCCACCGACCTCTTCGGGCAAAGCGATACCTGTACGCAACAGGTGGTGTATCAGCCGTTAAATTTGCTTTCTTCTTATACTTTACTTGCCGAAGAAGAGGTAACCCTGATGCCGAATAACGATGTGCGATTTGGTTCGGTAGGCGTAATGAATCCTACAGGAGAAGCTTATTTGCAAAATCATACTCAGGTAACCGGAACGGGTTCATTTGTAGCCGCACCGATGATTACCACTTTCCCCAATACACAGGTTTCCAATCCGATTTACAGTCCGGCTAATGTTACTTTGCCGCCTTTTGAACAAAACCCTGTGCCGAATAGTGGCGCTGACGTGAGTATTGGAACCAATCAGACTATGGTTTTGAACGATACAGTTTATGGAAGAATCCGGCTTTCTCGCGGCTCACATGTCATTTTCTATAATCCTTATGGAGTGGTGAATGTGAAAGAAATCCGGGTGAATCACAAAGCTGCCGGTGCGTTAAGCATTTTAGAATTCAGACAATGCACCAAAGTGCGTGTGAAAGAGCGTGTGGATTTAGGTCCACGTTGCACTATCAATCCCGACAGCCTGAATGTGATATTTTATGTAGAAGGCGCCAATACCGATGCAAAAGACAATCAGCCTTCGGTAGATATAGGTCCAAGAGCCTTGGTGTATGCCGATTTTTATGTGCCTAACGGAAGATTTTATGCGCACCCCGGAACGCATGTGGACCCGGCACAATACTATGGTATTTACATTGCCAAGTGGATTACCGGAGACCCCGATATTGTTTGGAGCAGAAGAGCTTGCGACCCTGACCCTTCATGCCCGAATCATTCGTTCAAGCTTATGAGTTCGACAGATGAAATGCAAAGTAGCAATCTTGTTTTTGAAGCCTATCCGAATCCGTTCAGCAAACAGACTAGTATTCAATTTGGTTTCACAGCCACAGACGAGAATGTTTCTTTGCAGGTATTTAATGCTTCAGGACAATTGATTCAGGTATTGTTTGAGGGCAAAGCAGGTGCAGGTTTGACTCAGGAATCGGTGTTTGATGCTTCGAATCTGCCTTCCGGAATTTACTTCGCATTGCTGCAAACTTCTCATGGAACTTATCATAAAAAATTAGTCGTGGTTCATTAGAAACTATTCAGAGCAATTTCAAACAGCTATTTTAGGAATAATCTGGTGCAAGTTGGCTACAATCATTATTAATGGTATTTTTGCGCTCCATTTCAATTTTTGTTGAAAGGTTCGGAACAAGATGCTTTTTGAGAGTTGGGGGGAACCTTTATTTGAATTTTGAATTTTTGTTTTTTGAATTTTATTCTGCGGGCGTGGTGAAATTGGTAGACATACCAGACTTAGGATCTGGCGCCTCACGGCATGGGGGTTCGAGTCCCTCCGCCCGCACATTTTTATTCCCACAATCCATTGCCGACTTAAAACTGTTATTGGTTTTATAAATCAGAAGTCCTAAATCAGAAATTTTCAAAATGAATATTACACAAGAAAAAATTGACACACTCAACGCGGTTGTAAAAATCGAACTGGCTCCCGAAGATTATCTTCAAAAAGTGGAAGATGCCATTAAAACGCTCAGAAAAAAAGTGGAGTTGAAAGGTTTCCGCAAAGGACAAACACCTGCCGGAATCATCAAAAAAATGTATGGCAATTCGGTGCTTGTTGAGGAGTTGAATAAAATTCTGAATGACAATCTTACTGAATATTTAAAGTCGAATAATATCGAAATTTTAGGCAATCCGCTGCCCAAAGAAAATGGCGAATTGCAAATTGATATTAATGAGCCTAAAAATTATTCGTTCGCATACGAACTCGGTTTAACTCCCGAATTTGAAATCGGTTATTTATCGAAATCTACTACGGTTCCTTTCTACAAAATAAAACTCGATGATGCTTTTTTGAATAAAGAAATCGAATCGGTGCGCAAGCGCTATGGCAAAATGACCAATCCTGAAGATGCCACTAGGGAAGACGATGTGTTGTTCGGAACTTTAGAAGAACTCAACGAAGATGGAACGGTGAAAGAAGTTGGCATCAGCAATCAGGTTCCCATTGCATTAGATATGGTTACTGATAAAGCTGCCAAAGATGCTTTGCTTGCTTTGAAAATAGGCGATTCGGCAGTTATTAATTTGTTTGAAGCTTTCGGAAATAAAAGCCGCGAAGAAATAGAAAAGCATTTTCTGAATTTGAAAGAAGAAGATGCCAAACCAGCCAACGACAAATTTCAGTTTACGCTGAATAAAATAAATCGTGTGGAACTTGCCGAAATGAACGAAGAATTTTTCAGCATGATACTCGGACCCGGAAAGGCAACCACCGAAGCCGAATTCCGCGAATTATTTTCGCAAGACATTCAAAAGTATTTCGACCAGCAATCGAAAAATAAAATGCAGAATCATATTCTGGATGCTTTACTTGAACATACCGAAATTACGCTTCCCGATGATTTTTTGAAAAGATGGATTGAGCAAACCAACGAAAAACCCATCAGTGCGCAAGAAGTTGAAGAGCAATATCCCGATTTTGCAAAAAACCTAAAGTCGAGATTGGTTTTCGGAAAACTCATCAAACAACACAATATTGAAGTTTCTCAGGAAGAACTCAGGCAACACACGTTGAAAGGCTTGCAGACATATCTCAACCTGACTGATGAGATGATGCAAAGCGAAGACTACCAATCGTGGGTAAAAAACATGTTGGGCAATAAAGAACATGTGGAACGCACCTATGATGAAATTCTTCAGCAAAAACTAATTGCAGCCATTGAAAGACAAATCAGTTTTGAAGAAAAAGAAGTTTCTATGGATGAGTTTAAGGAATTGAAGTAGTCCTGAAAGACAAATCTATTCTTTGCTTAAAGGCAAATTCTTCTAATCAGAAAATGTTGCCTCCCTTTATTTTCAATCAATAAACTCAAAATCCGTATAAGGCACTAATGCCGGTGGAATGCGAATACCCTTGTCGGTTTGTCCGTTTTCGAGCAAGGCAGCCATGATGCGGGGAAGCGCTAAAGCGCTTCCGTTGAGGGTATGCACCAACTGCGATTTTTTGTCTTTACCTTTAAAACGAATTTTCATGCGGTTGCTCTGAAAAGTCTCAAAATTGGAAACCGAACTTACTTCGAGCCAACGTTGCTGTGCTGCAGAAAACACTTCCAAATCATACGTGAGCGCAGAAGTGAAACCCATATCGCCACCACACAGTTTCAATATGCGATAAGGCAATCCTAATTGATCCAACAAGCCTTCCACATGCGCCACCATTGCCTCCAGAGTTTGATAAGATTTTTCCGGATTTTCAATCTGAACAATTTCTACTTTTTCAAACTGATGCACACGGTTCAATCCGCGCACGTCTTTCCCGTAAGAGCCTGCTTCGCGCCTGAAACAGGGGGAATGCGCCACCAATTTTATGGGCAATTCTTCTTCGCTTAGCAACACATCGCGATAAATATTAGTAACGGGAACCTCGGCAGTTGGAATGAGATAATAATTGTCTTCGGGCATGAAATACATCTGCCCTTCTTTATCGGGCAGTTGTCCGGTGCCGAATGCGGTTTCTTCATTCACTAAAAAAGGCGGTATTACTTCGGTATATCCGGCAGCGATGGCGCTGTCTAAGAAAAATGCTACCAAGGCTCTTTGCAATTTGGCACCTTTGCCTCTATAAACTGGAAATCCCGCACCGGTTATTTTGGTGCCCAATGCTAAATCTACAATTTGGTATTGTTCAAATAATTCCCAATGCGGTTTAGCGCTTTCGAGCAACTGCACATTTTTTTCAACCATTCGAACCGCGTGGTTGTCGTTGGCATCTCTGCCTGCGGGAACCGATTCGTGAGGCGTGTTCGGTATGCTAACTAAAATATCTTTGATTTGCTGTTCCAGTTCATTAAACTCATGCTCCAGACTTTTGGAAAGCTCTTTCAGTTCGCCCGTTTCGTTTTTCAGTGTATCGGCTTCATCTTTTTTTCCTTGTGCATACAACTGTCCAATATCTTTTGAAATCTGATTGATTTTTGAGAGGGTTTCGTCTAACTGAAATTTTATTTTCTTGCGCTGTTCATCTAAGCCGATGACAGTATCAATTTTGCCGAGGTCTTTGAAATTTCGTTTGGCAAGAGCCGCTTTAGCGGCTTCAGGGTTTTGGGCTATGTGCGCAACAACTAACATGTATCTATAATTTGCGCAAAGATAGTTTGTGCAGAATTTATCCCATTAAAAAATATTATCTCTGATGTTTTCGTGAATAATTAAAGACTGTAAATCTGATTTTTCAACCAACAATAGTTTACTTTTTTAATGAACAATCACTATCATTGAATTGTATTAAGGGCACGTGGGTAAATATTCCATAAAAGATTTAGAAAGGCTTTCGGGCATTAAAGCGCACACCATCAGAATATGGGAGCAGCGCTTCAATATTGTTTCGCCCACACGAACCGATACCAACATCAGAACATACTCAGATAAGGACCTTCGAAGAATATTGAATATTTCACTGCTCAACCGCAATGGTTATAAAATTTCATCCATCGCCCGAATGTCTGACGACCAGTTGCGCACCGAAGTGTTACAGGTTACCGAAAGCGATTCTGATTTTGAAAGCCAGATTAATGCGTTGGTGATTGCAATGGTAGAAATGAATGAAGCCCGATTTGAAAAAATAATTTCTACCAACACGTTGCGCATAGGTTTTGAACGCACTATGGTTCAAGTGATTTATCCTTTTCTGCATCAGATTGGTATTATGTGGCTCACCGGCTCTGTAAATCCTGCACAAGAGCATTTCATCAGCAATCTTATCAGGCAAAAAATTATTGTGGCTATTGACGGGCAATCGCATTTGCACCATGCGCCCACGAAAAAATTTGTTTTGTTTTTGCCCGAAGGCGAAATACATGAAATGCCCCTGTTGTTTACAAATTATTTATTGAAAGCCCGCAAATTTAACACGATATATTTAGGCATTAGCGTGCCGTTTGAAGACATTAAGTATGTAGCGCAAATCAACAAGCCCGATTACTTGTTTACCATACTCACTACACAGCCGGAACTCTACGAAACTCAGGAATACCTGAATCTGCTTTCGAAAACTTTTAAAAGCACTAAAATTTTTGTGGCAGGTCACGAACTGTTGAATAACGAATACACCTTTCCTAAAAATATTATCTACTTAGATTCTATTGATGCGGTGTTGACCTATCTTGAAAAACTTCAAAACAACTCCGATTTTCCCTTTTCATCAGGCTCGCCCAACTGATTTTTTGTTTACTTTATTGTAAATAAATGTTAAACAGCGATTGTTTATAGAAAATAATTCGCCTGTAAAACCATTGAATTCATTGATCTTTACTTATGTTATGCTCATTCTGCAATATTTTTGTTTAGGTTTTATTTTGTTTTCTTAAACAGAATTTATACATTTGGAGTAACAAAACCCTACCGCTATGAATCGCAACGAATTCAACAATATGGTTGTTCAGTCCACACACGCACTAAAACCATTCGCCATTAATCTTACAAAAGATGTAGAGTCTGCAAAAGACCTGATTCAGGAAACTGTGTATCGTGCTATGTCTAATCACGACAAATATGCAGATGGAACCAATCTGAAAGCATGGCTTTTCACTATTATGAAAAATATTTTCATCAACAATTATCGCAGAGCAGCCAAAAGAAATACGTTGATTGATACCACCGATAATCTTTATTTTATCAATAACGCGCAGACTATCGGAAAGAACGAAGCCGAATCCAATTTTGTAATGGCAGACCTTCAGCGCGCCATCTCGAGTTTAAGCGATGACTACAGAGTGCCATTCATTATGCACTATGAAGGATATAAGTATCATGAAATAGCCGAGCATTTGAAGTTGCCTTTGGGCACTGTAAAAAGCCGCATCTTTTTTGCCCGTAAAGAGTTGAAAGCCTTTTTGAAAAATTTGCAATTTACCAGCACAGACGATAGAATTACAGATTTAGGTTAGTTGAGTCGCAAATAATTCGAATTTTAAAGGCGGTGTTAAACAAAACACCGCCTTTTTCGTTTTTTTGTCGAAACTTTATCGGGTGGCAAAAAAAGTAGTGGTTATAGGTTCAGGTTTTGCCGGCATTTCGGCAGCGGCATGTTTGGCGCAAAAAGGTTATCATGTTACCGTTTTGGAAAAAAACGAATCGCCCGGGGGCAGGGCTTCCAAATTTGAAAGCAATGGTTTTGTGTTTGATATGGGTCCCAGTTGGTATTGGATGCCCGAAGTTTTTGAAAAGTTTTTCAATCGCTTCGGAAAATCAGTTTCCGATTTTTATCAACTCAAACAATTAGACCCTGGCTATCGCATTTTTTGGGATAAAAATGATTACACCGACATTCCTGCCAATTATGTTCAACTGAGAAATTTGTTTGAAAAATTTGAACCCGGCAGCGGCAAAAATCTTGATGTATTCATGAGCGAAGCCGCTTATAAATATGATGCAGGCATCAACGATTTGGTGTATAAACCCAGCCGGTCTATTTTTGAATTTGCCGATATTCGTTTGCTCACCGGCTTATTTCGCATGCAATTGTTTACCTCCTTGCGCAGTCATGTGAACAAACTTTTTAAAAACGACCGCATCCGGAAAATTTTAGAGTTTCCGGTTTATTTTTTGGGGGCGCTGCCGCAAAATACGCCAGCTTTATACAGCCTGATGAACTATGCCGATTTGAAATTGGGTACCTGGTATCCAATGGGTGGCATGTATGAAATTGTGAACGGCATGGTGAGTGTTGCCGAAGAGGAGGGTGCCGAATTTTTGTATCATCAAAATGTGCAGCGTATTGAAGTGTCGGGCAATACAGCCAAAATAGTAATTACCGAAACCGGCACCTTCGAAGCCGATATTGTGGTGGGCGGAGCCGACTATCACCATCTTGAGCAAAAAGTTTTGGAAAAGC
Source organism: uncultured Chitinophagaceae bacterium (assembly GCA_964518215.1). Taxonomy (GTDB): domain Bacteria; phylum Bacteroidota; class Bacteroidia; order Chitinophagales; family CAIOSU01; genus CAYSGX01. The sequence goes on along the minus strand of CAZFFP010000004.1, from coordinate 70,014 downwards.
CTTTCAGAAAATATACTCCCGAATATTGGAGCAAGCGTGTTATGGCGCCTTCGTCATTAATTTTTTATTTAGGCGTGAATAAAAAAATCAAAAACCTGTTGCATCACAACTTGTTTTTCGATGAATCGTTCGAGTTGTTTGCCGAAGAAATTTATACCAAGCCCCAATGGCCTACCAAGCCGTTGTTTTATGTATGCACACCCTCCAAAACTGATGCATCGGTAGCTCCCGAAGGAATGGAAAACATTTTCATTCTTATACCTGCAGCTCCCGGACTTAATGACGATGAAGCTACCAGAGAACATTATTATAAACTCGTATTACAGCGATTGGAAAAACACACCGGAGAAAGTATCAGCGAACACGTTGTTTTCAAAAGAAGTTTTGCACATAACGATTTTGAAAGCCGCTATAATGCCTTCAGAGGTAATGCCTACGGATTGGCAAACACACTTCTGCAAACGGCAATTTTCAAACCCTCCATGAAAAATCCGAAAGTGAACAATTTGTATTTCACCGGACAACTCACGGTTCCCGGACCCGGTGTTCCTCCATCAATTATTTCGGGGCAAGTGGTTAGCGAGGAGATTTTTAAGGAATTTAAACCATAATCCTTTTCTTCTGCTTGGGGCAGGCAGAACATTTTCAGCTTTCAAACTTGGGCTGAAGCTTATAAACAAAAAATGAGTATTCCTTTTTCAAAAGAAAGGATAACTATGTTACATAACACTATTTTTGTTGCGTGGAAATCAATATCACCCTTACACATGCAATAGTTTTGTTTTTCGTAGGATTAGCCGTAGGGTTTATTAATGTCATTTCGGGTGGAGGCTCGCTCATTTCCATTCCTACCATGATTTTTTTAGGCTTACCTCCCAATGTTGCCAATGCCAGCAGCAGGGTGGGTATTTTGTTTCAAAACATAGTGGCAGTTAAAGTATTTAACAACAAAGGTTTTAAAAATGACCGATTCAATTATATGCTTTCGTTGTCGGCTTTGGCGGGCAGCGTATTAGGCACCTTCTGGGCAGTAAAGGTGGACGACAAAACATTTAATCTGGTGTTGGCAATCATGATGTTTGTGATGTTTTTCCTCATCATGCTCAATCCCAAAAGATTTCATTCGGGCGCAGGCGAAAAACTCAGCACACCCCGACAAATTATTTCTTTGTTCTTCTTTTTCTTTATCGGAATATACGGAGGCTTCATTCAGGCAGGCACTGCCATACTGATGATGGCGGTGTTGAATTTGGTGAACAACCTCAATCTGGTAAAGGTGAACTATATGAAAGTTTTTGTGGTGTTGGGCATGAATATTCTTTCCGTAATAATATTTCAGTGGAAAGGAATCATTAACTGGCAATATGGTTTAACTATGGCGGCAGGGGCTTCCATTGGGGGTTATTACGGAACTATTTTTTCCATAGAAAAAGGCGAAGTGTGGGTGAGACGCATTACGCTTGCCACCATTTTTGTCATGGCGCTGAAATTACTGGCAGAAGAATTGGTCTGATTCGGCACGATTATTATTGAACATTTAATTAGTTGACCGCAATCAGCTAACTTCAATACAACTTTTAAAACCCTACACATGCTTTATAGCTTGGCTCTTCAAATTTTCAGAAGCATATTTTCTGCAACAATAATTGTAATCGCATTGCTTTTCTTAACACTTCGCGCCCACGCACAGGTAAAGAGTCTTTTCACCGAAAAAGATTTACCCAATATTGAAGTGCAAACTTTGGAGGGGAAAAAAGTAAATATTTCCGATTACGGCAAAACCGGAAAAATAACCGTGCTGAATTTTTGGGCAACCTGGTGCGGTCCATGCAAACAAGAGCTAACCAATATTCTGGATTTGTTCCCCGATTGGAAAAAAGATTATGATATTGAGTTTATAGCTATTTCCATAGATGATTCGCGCAATATTGCCAAAGTGAAATCGTATGTAAACGGAAGTAAATGGCCCTATACCGTATTGATTGACCCAAATCAGGATTTAAGGCGCGCCTTTAATTTTCAAGCGCCCCCATTTACTGTGTTGTTAAACAAAGAAGGAAAAATTGTTTACTCACATACCGGCTACAAAAACGGTGATGAATACTTGCTTGAAGACCAAATAAAAAAGTGGGCGGGACAATGATGCTCCCCGTTTTTTTTTAAAAAGAAAAAAACAATGAAAAATGCCCCACTGTATTAGAGTAAAATACATTTAACAAAATCAATTTCCATGGCGCTCCCTCCGCTCCATTTTCCATAGCCACAAGAAATACATCAAGAGCAGCAATGTGCGTACGAAGAACATTAAGGGCGAGTCTAAAGCAAAAGTGCTTTCTGTGAGCGATGCAAAGAAATACAAAAGCACTGCCGCACTCAAATAAGCAATAATTTTTCTCCACTCGTAAGCAATAGGGTAATGCTTTTGCCCCAAATGCCAGGAAACTAAAAGCATAGCAATATAACATAACAACGTAGCCCATGCCGAACCCATATAGCCAAAAACAGGAATTAGCAATAAATTAAGCACGATGGTAATCGCTGCGCCAAATACAGAGATGTATGCTCCCGACATGGTTTTATCTGTAAGTTTATACCATACGGATACATTGTAATAAATGCCTAACACAATATTCGCCATAAGCAATACCGGAACTACTGCCAACCCTTCATGATAAGCAGCTCCAATAAAATTTTTAAAGAAATCGAGATAAAGCATTATCACAAGAAAAAAAATGCCTTGAACTAATGCAAAATAACGCATCATTCGTGCAAACAATTGTGGAGAATCATGGCTCGATGCCTGCGAAAAAAACAAGGGCTCTGCCGCATAGCGATATGCCTGAGTGAACAAAGCAATCAGAATAGATAGTTTATAATTGGCTCCGTAAATACCCAGCAAACGCATGTTTTCATCATAGTCGAAAGGCAGCATCCACTTCAGCAAAATTCTGTCTAACATTTCATTGATAATACCCGCGAAACCAACCACTAACAATGGCAGAGCGTATTTCATCATTTGTTTCCATAGCGCTGTATCAAAAGCAAAAAGTTTTTTCAAAATCACCGGCAGCAGCAGCAACAGCGTAATACCGCTTGCCGCCAAATTAGAGATGAAAATATATCCGATGCCTATAGCGGGATTATAGATGCTTTCCATCCATACAAACTGTTGCGAAAATTTGGGGCAAAGAATCAGGAAAAAAACATTCAGCCCGATATTGATACCGATGTTTATGAGTTTTAGCAAAGCAAAGAGCGTTGCTTTGTTTTCCTGCCTTAATGCCGCAAAGGGAATGGCGGTGAGCGCATCCATACCGAGTATCAGCGCAAACCAGATGATATATTCGGGGTTCGATTCGTAACGCAAAATATCCGCCCAGCCGGGAGCAAATAATACCAATGCCCCGGCAAGCACAATAGTGGAAAAAAGTATAGACAGAAATGCCGTTGAAAAAACCTGGGGGCGGTGATTGTTTTTCTCAGAAAAGCGAAAGAAAGCGGTTTCCATGCCATAGGTAAACAGCACGGTGAAAAATCCGGCATAGGCATATAATTCCGTTACCTTTCCAAATTCTTCAGGAATAAAAACTCTGGTGTAAATCGGAACCAACAGATAATTGAGCAGGCGCCCCACTATGGTGCTCAATCCATAAATTGCTGTTTGTCCTGCTAATTTTTTTATGAGACTCAAAAGGAAAGTTTTATCAGCAGGTGAATTTAAACCGATTTTTCATGGTTAAGAAATACATTTAAAACAAAGGTTATTATATTTTGAAAATATATGGCTTACGCAGAGTTAGATTAATAAATAAATGTGAAGGATATTGAAGCATAAATAGCATTCAAGCATAATTCTGCCCTTCTTAAACTATTTCAAATCAAAGCCTGCTGCTCTTCAATCAGCGTTCCGGTTTGGCTACGAATAATACGTGCCGGGAATTTTTCCATCAGCAGATAATTGTGTGTAGCCATAAGCACTGCGGTGTTGAGTTCTTTATTGAGCCGCATCAGCAGGCGCATAATTTCATCAGAGGTGTCGGGGTCGAGATTTCCGGTAGGCTCATCAGCTAAAATGAGCGAAGGATTATTGAGGAGTGCGCGGGCTATCACCACTCTTTGTTGTTCTCCGCCCGAAAGTTCATGAGGCATTCTGAATCCTTTGGTTTGCAAACCCACCTGCTGCAATACTTCTTCTATGCGCTCATTCATTTTTTTGGCATCAGTCCATCCGGTAGCTTTCAACACAAACAATAAATTATTTTGAACGCTGCGGTCGGTAAGCAATTGAAAATCCTGAAACACAATTCCGAGCGAACGTCTCAGCATAGGAATTTTAGCAGCCGGAAGTTTGGCTAAATTAAACTCTCCTACCCTGCCTTGACCATGTGCAATAGGTAAATCGCCATACAATGTTTTGAGCAAACTGCTTTTGCCGCTGCCCGTTTTTCCAATCAGATATACAAACTCGCCTTTATTTACCAAAAGACTAACATTGTTGAGCAATAGCGATTTTCCTTTGTAAACATGCACGTCTTTCAATTCTACCAGTGGTTGTTGAACTTCCATTGTTGAGGTTTTTTGCTGAAACGAAAATAATCAATCCTGAACCGAAGAGCGGAAAGTCTTGTAAAATATAAGTTTCACTACATTATCAGAATACTTGGTATGGTTTTAGCAAGCCCAGTCCGACACCTTTTATTGCCGGTATCCAATTACATGGTTTTCTAACGGAATAAAAGTTTATCTTTGTTCGCTAAAATTTAAAAAATGAAAAAAATCTTATCTGTATTAATCGTATTGTTCGCTTTTGGTTTTTCTGCCAGCGCTCAAAAGTTTGGGCACGTGAATTACCAGAAAATTATTACTTCGCTTCCCGGGTATAAATCAGCCGAAAGCAAGCTTCAGGAGTTTTCAAAACAGTTGCAGGACACATATTTTTCCATGCAGGAAGAATATCAGAAAAAAGTAGAAGACTACACGGTTCAGGAAAAAAATATGCTGCCTGCTATCAGAGAGGTAAAACAAAAAGAAATTATTGATTTGGAAAAACGCATGCAACAACTCGAAATGAATTCACAGCAACAACTCATGGAAAAACAACAGGAACTTTTGGCTCCTTTGGAAGAGAAAGTGCTGGCTGCCGTAAAAGACATTGCCAAAGAAAAAGGTTACACCTATGTATTTGATGTGGCGCCCGGTTCGGGAGTTTTATATGCTCAGGAATCTGACGATATCACAGCCTTGCTGAAAGCCAAATTAGGATTGAAATAATATTCCTCCAATTAAAAAATCTAAAAGCCATCCTGATACATTTTAGGATGGCTTTTTTATAAAATCGAAAATTGAAAACACCGAAAATTGCAATGGCATCGCCTATAGGTATATTCGATTCGGGCATTGGCGGATTGACTATAGCGCGCGCTATCATTAATGCTTTACCTCATGAAAATGTTGTTTACTTTGGCGATACTGCTCACCTGCCTTATGGCGATAAATCCGACCGTGCTATTAAACATTATTCCAAAGGCATTACTAATTTTTTATTGGCGAAAAATTGCAAATTGATAGTAGTTGCCTGCAACACCGCGTCTTCTCTTGCCCACCAGTATTTAAGAAAGAAATTTAAAGGAAACGTAGATTTTATTGATGTTATAAGCCCTATTACTTCGCATGTGGCTTTAGATAATACCTCTAATAATGTGGGTATTATCGGCACCAAAGGCACTATTCGTTCGGGCATGTATGAGGCACAACTAAAAACGCTTCGCCCCAATATTACGGTGCATTCGTTAGCCACCCCTTTGCTGGCGCCTATGATCGAGTCCGGATTTTTCAACAACAATATCAGCCGTGCAGTAATTGATTCATACTTAAGTCATGCGCCTTTTAAAAACATGGACACGCTCATACTTGCCTGCACTCATTACCCGCTTATTAAAAAAGATATTACAGCTTATTATGAAAATAAAATTCAGGTGATGGATGCCACTGATTTTTTACCCATTGTGGTGAAACAATATCTTGAAAGAAAAAAGCTGCTGAGAAAAAAGGGAACTGCCAGACATCATTTTTATGTTTCGGACTACACCGAATCGTTTGAAAAAACCACCAAAATATTTTTCGGAGAAAATATAAAATTGGAACTTGCAGATATTTGGAAAAAAGGATAAAAGCACTATAAAACCCCAATACATGAAATACATTGTCACCATATTTTTAATTGTTTTTGCTACTGCAACTTTTACTCAAGCGCAAGGCATAGAATTTTTTCAAGGCACGTGGCAACAAGCGCTCGATAAAGCTAAAGAAGAAAATAAACCTGTTTTTGTAGATGCCTACACTACCTGGTGCGGACCATGCAAGTATATGGCATCAAAGGTGTTTACAGTAGATTCGGTGGGCGAATACTTCAATGAAAATTTCATCAACTACAAGTTTGATATGGAAAAAGGAGAAGGACCATCATTTGCCAATAAATATCGTGTTACGGCATATCCTACACTGCTGTATATTAGTGCCGAAGCAAAAGTAATTCATCGAGTGATGGGCATGAGACAACCCGCAGACCTTATTAAAGATGCGCAAAGAGCTAAAGTGGTTTTTGATTATAAATAATGCTGTTGAAGCTTCCTGAAATTAATTATTGAGCTTGATTCAAATTGTAACTCAATGTATTGCCCCACTTCAGAAAATACTTGGAAAGGAAGAACAGACCATCCCGATGATTTGCTTGCTCATAGATGGCATCAAAAAGTGCAATGCATCCATTTAGAAAGCAACCCATTACCTGAATTAAAAACATTACAAAAAGGAACCGCTATACTAGGCTACTGCTGCGATGCCGGTGTTGTAAGAAATGAAGGCAGAGCGGGCGCAAAAGAGGGTCCGGCAGCCATCAGGCAGGCAATGGCTTCCTTAGCTAATCATTTCGAGGAATCACATATTTTGATAGATGCAGGCGATGTGGTATGCGAAAACAATTCGATGGAAAATGCTCAGGAAACCCTTTCAGATTTAGTATGTAAAATACTGAATCAAGAATATTTTCCTTTTTTGTTGGGTGGTGGTCATGATATGGCTTACGGGCATTTCATGGGGCTTGTAAATTTTTTACGGAAGAAAAATAATCCTCTTCCTAAAATCGGCATCATCAATTTCGATGCGCATTTCGATTTAAGAGAACCTACAGTTCAGCCTAATTCCGGCACTCCCTTTTTTCAAATTCATGAATATTGCGAACAACTGAAAATTCCATTTAGGTATATGTGTCTGGGCATTCAGCCCTGTTCCAACACCAAACGATTGTTCGACACCGCACAAAAAACCCATACCGTTTTTATTACTGCCGAAAAAATGAATATTCACCGCTTCGACATGATAGCAGAAAAAATAAATGCTTTTCTAAAGGAAGCCGACTATTGTTATGTAACCATTGATATGGATGGATTTGCTGCCGCACACGCACCAGGAGTTAGCGCTCCGGCACATTCGGGTTATCTGCCCGATATTGTTTTCGCGTGTTTGAACCTCTTAAAGCAAAGCGGAAAAATTATAAGCATGGACATAGCCGAAACCAATCCCCGCTTCGATATTGATAACCGAACAGCGAGGCTGGCAGCGGTTTTGGCGCATACTGTTTGTTCGTGAAATTACGCTCCTTTAAATTCGGCTTTGCGTTTTTCCAAAAAGGCATTCACGCCTTCCTGATAATCGTGGGTGCTGCCGGCAATATCCTGACAGTAGGCTTCGTATTCGAGCATGGTATCCAAATCGGCATTCATTGATTTGTTAATCATTTTTTTCATCAGCCCAATGGCTTTGGTTGGAGCATTGGCATAAAAAGCGGCTACTTCGTTCACCGATTCATCCAAAGCTTCGGGAGCCACTACACGATTCACCATACCAATTTTATGAGCTTCTTCAGCACTGATGCGCGTTGCCATTGTAGCATATTCGAAGGCGCGTTGAGGTCCTACTAATTTTGGAAGAAAAAACGAAGAGCCTGAATCCATCACCAATCCTATATTGACAAACACTTCTATCAGCATGGCTTTTTCAGAAGCAATAATAAAATCGCAGGCTAAAGCTAATGAAGCGCCAGCCCCTGCCGCCACTCCGTTGAGTTTGCAAATAATAGGTTTGGGCATATTGCGCATGGCGCGAATCAGCGGATTGTATCGCTTATGAATCGAATCGGAAAACCCTTTGAATTCGCTGCCGCGAGCCGACTTCAAATCTTGTCCGCTGCAAAACGCTTTGCCTGCACCGGTCAAAACTATGCAGCGCACGTTTTTATCTTTTCCCGCTTCTTTAAAAGCCTCCTGCAATTCGAATGTGAGTTCGTTATTGAATGCATTATATACATCGGGGCGATTCATGGTAATGGTAGCAATGCTGCCCGATGTTTCGTAAGTAAGAAATTGATAAGCCATGTATGATTTTTTTGTGCGACAAAAATAGGGCTTAGTTTTAGTTTAGTGCCTGAATAATTTCCCCTGATACATAACACCATCTTCATCCTGCACGCGATAGATATACATGCCTTGCGACAAGCGACTGATATTAATGCTGTTTTCTTTTTCAGCAATCAGCATCGTTCTTCCGCTCAAGTCGAACAGCTCAATTTTTCTCAAAGCAACCTGTCTGTTCTTCGGAACAAAATATACCATGTTGTTTGCCGGATTGGGATATACTAACATTTCATTTCTGATTTCTAATTCTTGATTTCCTATTCCTACAGGTAATGTTAAGGTGTTGACAACGGTGTTGGTGATAATCGGCTCGTTATAGTCGAAATAAATGGCGGCAGTATTTTCTATTTCAGTGCCTATAGGGAGGTCGGCATTCTTCTTCACCGTGAACATAACATAACCTTTGCTTTCGGGTTCGTTGGTGGTGCTATCGGGCAAATACAATGGATTGAAAATCCAAGTAAGAATGCCTTGGTCAGAAATTTCAAATGCTGAAAAGTCATGACTCGAAGCAATATTTTCGACAGTAGCAGCATCGAGATAAGAAGACAGCGTGTCTTTAAGAATTACAAAATGCGTGGTGTCGGTTCCGGTATTCTGAAAATGAATAGTATAAGTGAGCACCGAATCTTCTTCGAGAATATCGCCATCGGGAAACACTTCTTTTTCGTTCGGGTCGTAAGAGCCGGTAACTGTTTGTGCGATATATAAATGATTGTTGGAGACATTACAATCTCCGGAAGTTGGTTCAATGTAAAAATTACTTTGAAGCTGATAGCCTAACGGTAAATTCACAGGAACCATAAAATAGTTAAGAAACCTGTTGTTCCATACAAAACTTGGTGAAGGAACGTTGTTTACTGTCCATGTTAAGGTGTGGTTAACAGCATCATGCACGGGTTGTGGCGCACCGCTCGACTGATAGATAAGATTAGAATCGTAAACAAAAGTAACTGTGGCAGTTCCAGTAAATGGAATAACCGAACGGTTATAAGGCATTACCCAATATGTTTTCTGAAATCCGGGATTTGCCGATGACCATCCGGGATGAATAGTTAAGTCAAAGCCTGTTGTATTTTCTAAAGCAATATTCTGAACAAGAGTATCTCCTAAACCGGGAAATGTTACAGAATTATTTCCGCACAACTGAAAATTACTACAACTGTATGTGTTTGAGTAAACCGACAAAGTAAATGTTCCGCTCATTCCTATTCTAATCGTATAATCTCCGTTGGAATTTGCGCTGCCCGTGTAAACCTGTGAGCCATTGGTTGCTCTTACGCTCACCGAGCTAAGCGATTGTTCTCCCGCATCTTTTATGCAATCGCCATTCAGGTCATTAAACACATTTCCTGTAACCACATTATGGCAGGATGTATTAATAGTTCGCGTGGCAGTTTTTACACAACCTAAGCTGTCGGTAACAGTCAGCGTATAAGTTCCCGGAGCCAAACCCGAAATAGCATTGGTAGTGTTTCCATTGCTCCACGAATACGAATAAGGAGGTGTTCCATTGCTTGCAGTGGCAGTAATAGTTCCATTGTTGGTGCAGTTTGTTTGGGTAGCATTCAAATACACATAAAACAACTGGCTTGCATGTCCAACCCAGACATTACGGATAACAGAACAGCCGGTGGCATCAGTTATTGTAACAGAATAAACACCTGAAGGCAATCCTGCAATTTGAAATGTTGTTTCGCCAGTGTTCCATTCATATTGATAGGGGGCTTGTCCGCCAGTAACACTCACCGAAGCAGCGCCACCTGCACCACTGCAATTGGCAGGCGTTGAAACAACCGTTACACTCAAGCCTTGAGTATTGGCAGGTAATGTAAATGTGCGTGTAGCCGAACAACCCGCGCCATCAGTAACTGTTACCGTATAAGTTCCTGCCGAAATATTATCAATGATGGCAGTAGTGGCACTATTACTCCAAAGAAAAAGATAAGGTGGCGTGCCTCCCGAAGCAGCCGCTTCCAACATTCCTGTGGCTGCCGCACATCCCACCGGCTGCACCGAATCTGCAAGAGACACTGCCACGCCTGCCTCGATGATGGTGGCAGTGGCAGCAGCAAAGCATTGGTTGGCATCTTGAATGGTAACTGTATAGATGCCTGGCGTTGGAACCAAGTTAGTAACCGGAGAAGTATTTGGTTGGCTTAGATTGCCATCGCCCCAGTCAATGATAAACGGAGCGGTTCCACCAGTAAAGTGAGCCGTAATACTTCCGGGACTATTGCAGATAATATCTGTTGAATCTAACCAAAAATCAATATCCGTATCGCTTACTAAGAATGATTCGGCAAGCGAACAACCGATAATATCAAAAACTGTTACCTGATACAGACCGGCAGACAAACCCGAAATATTCTGACTTGTTTCGCCTGTTGACCATAAAATAGTTAAAGGCGGTGTTCCTCCGGTAACCGTCAAATTGATAGCCCCGTTATTTTGTCCGCAGGCAGATGGAGTTACCGCTCCACTTATGTTAATATTTCCTGAACCTGTATACTGCACGGTGAAGGTGTTTGAGTCACTACAGCCGAAAGCATCGGTAATGGTAACCATATAAGTTCCTACACAGGCAGAAGTTACTATCGGGTTAGTTTGCCCATTACTCCAAAAGAAAGTATAAGGCGCCACACCTCCAATTACAGTTGGTGTTATAGAGCCATCGCATCCCCCGCCACAGGTTGCATGAGTAATAGCACCGGTTACTGTTATAGGCTGGGGTTCGTTAATGACAGCAATTGATTGAGCGAAGCAATTATTTAAATCTCGCACTACAACGAAATAATTACCCGCGCATAAATTAGTTGCAAAATTCATCGCCATAAAATTATTTCCCCCGTCCAAACTAAACTCTAAACTCCCGACTCCTCCTGTTGCTATAATCTCTATGCTTCCATCACACAATCCGATACATGATACATTGGTAGTAAACACATTCAAAATCACAACAGCAGCAGGCTCGGTAATGGTGAAATTTTCGATTGCGGTTAGGGTATTGGCATCTGTTACCGTTACTGTATATGTTCCGGCAGACAATCCGGTTATAGGCTCTGTTGTAGAGCCATTACTCCACAAATATTGATATGGCGGTTGTCCTCCGGTTACATTCAGGAATATAGAGCCGTCATTACTGCCATTGCAGGTAATGTCAGTAACATTTCCGACAACGGTAAGTTGTCCATATACATTCATGCATACTACACACAAGAATGCAAAAAAGAGGGTGAGCTTTTTCATGGTTGAGGGGTTTTAGTTTTAGAAGAAAAACTGAAAGACGATATTTTTTCTGAAGAATACTTTTCTGAAAATAATTAAAATAAATTATATTCCTTTATAAAATTCAGAAAATATTAAAATCCTCTACGAAAGCATTCTTTCTAAAGCTATACCCCGGGAGCCTTTGAGAAGAAAAAGTGTGTTTTCAATATGCTGCTTGGAATACCAATCTTTCAGTTGGGCAGTATTTTCAAAATGCAGGCAGTTTAGTTTTTTACTTACTTTTTTGAATTCGCTTCCCACAAGAATTATCTGTTGCAGGTTCATGTTCTTCAGTTTCAAAGCTATAAGCAAATGTTCTTCTTCCGATGCTTCCCCTAATTCGAGCATATCGCCAATAATGGCAATTTTATTTTCAGCCTCAATCAAATTCAAATTGTCTAATGCCTCGCTCATGCTGCTCGGATTGGCATTGTATGCATCCATGATAAAGGTATTGCTGCCAAGTTTCAAAATCTGCGAGCGATTGTTGGAGGGTTGATATTGTTCAATGGCTTTTTTTATCAAACTCATCGGCACATTAAAATGCAAACCGATGGCAACTGCCGCCATGATGTTTTCAAAATTGTATTTTCCGGTGAGTTGTGTGGCTACAGTAACCTCATCGCTATCATGTTTCACCGAAATTTCAAGATAGGGAAACAACCTGATGATGCGACCGCTCACTTGAGCATTTTCATTTCCGTAAGTAATCTTGTTCTGAACCATGGCAGCCGCCTGCATCAAATCAATTTGCAAAGAACTTACGAAAGCTGTTCCGTTATTTTGTTGCAAATGCTCATACAGTTC
>CAZFFP010000004.1:0-57366 GCA_964518215.1 uncultured Chitinophagaceae bacterium | reverse complement strand
GTAACGAATGAGGTTTTTAAAACTTCACTCAACAATTCTTTGGTAGTGGTTTTACCATTGCTGCCGGCTATGGCAATGAACGGCATGTGAAATTGCTGCCGGTGATAATTTGCCAACTGCTTTAATGCAGTAAGAGTATTTTCCACCACAATATATTTTTCGTTCAGGGCAAATTCGGCATTATCAATTACTGCATACAATGCTCCTTTCTCGAGCGCATCTTTGGCGAAGCGATTGCCATCGAAATTTTCGCCTTTCAATGCAAAAAACAAATCGCCCGGCTGTGCCTTACGGCTATCGGTTGAAATACGGCTGCACTGAGTTTTAAAAACTTGATATAGCGATGATATGTCCATAAATAAAAATGTCCCGCAAAATTGCAGGACATTTTTTATTTGTTTTTGAAAATCTATTAACGTTTTTTGAAATTGTTTCCGCCTTTCACGTTGTTTCCTCCGGGACTACCCACCCTGTCCATAGCACAACGGAAACCAATGCTGCGTGAGCCTTGCTCCTGATCTAAAAATCTACGGGTTCCGGGAGTCAACCAATAAGCTCTGTCTTCCCATGAACCGCCTTTGTAAACTCTTGCTTTGTCAGAAATCAAAGAAGAAATACCAAAGCTGTAGGATACTTCAGATTCGGTATCGCCATCCAAAAAGTTGATAACATCTGCTTTTTTGTAGTTTCTGCGGTTTACATTGTCTTCTTCTTTTACTTCTTCATATTGTAAACGACCTAAGCTGTCTTTCTCAATCGGAATACCATCGGCATCTAAAGTTTTTTGCATAAACACGTTTCCGCGATAAGGATTGAAATCGTCTTCATCTAAGAAAGTTAAAGGTCTGTATACATCGGCTACCCATTCGCTTACGTTTCCTGCCATATTGTAAAGACCGAAGTCGTTGGGCCAAAATGAAGCCACGGGAGCAGTAATAGAAGCATTGTCGTTCAGTTTACCTGCAATACCCATGTTATCACCTTTACCACGTTTGAAGTTAGCCATGAACTTACCTTGCCAACCACCACCTTTAGGATAACGTAGGCTATGACCATTCCATGGATATAATCTTCTGTCGGTAATTCTTTCTTCATCGTTGTAAGGCTGATTGCCTTTCAAACCCAACGCTGCATACTCCCATTCCGCTTCTGTAGGCAGACGGTAGGCAGGCAGCATAATACCATCTTCAAAACGCACAGATCTTTCGCCTGCACCATTGGGGTCTAAATCGGGAAGATTTTTACGAACACTTCCTTCATATTGTCCGGCAAGGTATGAGTCGGTATTAAAGTTATCTTCGTTTACTTGATTGGGGTTTTTGTTCAAAACACCTTTTTCAATCAACATCAATTCGTTTACACGGTCGCTTCTCCATTTGCAATATTCTACTGCCTGAAGCCAGTTAACTCCTACTACAGGATAGTCGTTGTACGCAGGGTGGCGGAAGTAATATTCCACATAAGGCTCGTTATAAGCTAATTCATCTCTCCAAACCAAAGTGTCGGGAAGCGCTTTGCGATACACTTCGGGATAATCGGCTCCAAATACACGGTTTAACCAATAGAGATATTCGCGGTAGTCAACATTGGCTACTTCAGTTTCGTCCATATAAAATGAACTCACGGTTACTCTACGAGGAATATTGTTGTAATCGTAAGCAATGTCTTGCTCGGTTTGACCCATTAAAAAAGTGCCGCCTTCAATAAATACTAAGCCGGGACCGGTTTCCTGTCCGACATACTTAACGACTTCAAATCCACCAAAATCGGGGTCGTTGTAGCCCCATCCGGTTTTTGACGAACTTTCTTTTGAGCAGGAGGATAAGCCTGAAACAACAATGCCTGCAAGAGCAAAAAATAATAGGCTTTTAAGATTTTTCATGTGATTTTGTGGTTTTTGGGCCAATTAACAATTTTTTAGGAACGCTAAAGTAAGGGGATTTATTTTAAAATCAAAAATTCAGCACCCCTGGACAATCCAATCGGGCAGTTTTTCCTTTGGGTCTAAGCGAGTTATTATCGCCACCCCAATTGAACACAAACGATATTTCGTGAGCGCCTCCTGTATTCAGACTTAAATCAGATATAGTGAAATCATAACTATACCCGATACGCACATATTCTATTCTGAAACCCACTATACCGATAACCGCATCGCTGTTTTTAAATGTGTTGCGATAAAACGTTCCGAAATAAATAAAATTATAGTGGAAATAAGCGCCCAAGTTTAATTGAGAAAAATTCGATTGTTGAATCAGCACAATATTGGGCGAAAGAAAAACATTGTCATTTTTTTTCCTCGGGGTTAAATCCCAGGAGTATCCGGCATGAATCGCATAGCGCAGGGGCAAGCGGTTATCATTACCAAACAGCGATTCTTTAGGCATGTTCAAATGCTTAACGCCCACTCCGGCATATACTTTAGGAGTGAAGAAAATAAATCCCGCTCCAAAGTCGGGGTATAATATGGAAGCATTCTGAGGCACGGTTTCTCCTGTTGGATTATTATTTCCAAAGGCATCTTGAAAACCATAAATAGGATTGATTTGGTCTTGAAAAGTGAGGCGGTTCCAGTCTAAGCGCTTGGTACCAATGCCGCCCGATACGCCCATTTTTAAACCGAATTTTCTTTTGAAAGCTACCTGATAAGAATACATTGCCTGAATGGAATAATTATTCATTAAGCCACCGGCAATATTATCTGCCAAAACCGCTACACCAATGCCGCCACTGAGTTTTTCAATGTGTTGGTCGTATGAAACGGCATAGGTAACATATCCTTTATCTATGTTGGGCCATTGATTGCGATAGTTGAGATTGACTCTCGGACCGTAAGAAATGCCGGCTAATGCGGGATTTAATTGTAGAGGGGAAGCAAAAAACTGGCTAAATTCGGGGCTTTGAGCCTGTGCCGTCCATATACAACAGCATAATAAAATGAAAGGCAACAGATTTTTTTTCACTTTTGTCATCGAACCTTTTTATTCAATTTCTATTTGAACAGATAAAATACATTACAGAGGAATGCGTTTACGAAGGTATCCAAAAATCAAACACCCTGAAATTCCTTTCAACTTTTTGCCCATGAACCTTAAACATTTACTCACAGCTTTTTCACTTTTCATAGCGCTAAACGTTTCGGCTCAAACAAAATTACAAGTGCGCTGCGATTGGGCTGATTCGCCCGAAAGAGTTCAAACCGGCACTAATCAATACCGAAACATTCTCAGAATAAAAAACGGAGGCAATCCTGAATCGCGGCAGTTTCTTCCGGTATTTCAAACCGAAGTGTTTTTAAACCGTGAAGTTGATTTAACTTTCAGAATAGAAAATGCAGTGTATGAGCCATTGCAAAATGCCCGCGAATACCAATTAGATGAAAGCAAAATTTCGGGCGAAATTATTATTGATTACAAAATCAGATTTTACAAAAAACAACCGGTAGCATCGGTATATTTTATTCCGGTGCGAAAAAACAATTTTTCGGGACAAATAGAAAAACTCATCAGTTGCGAAATTGTAGTGCAGCAAATAGCCAAACCACAAACGCGCAGTGGCTCACGCTCGCAGGTATGGGCAGCCAATTCGGTATTACAATATGGTAACTGGTATAAAATAGGTGTGCCTGCCGATGGTGTTTACAGAATGGATTATAATTTTTTGAATCAATTAGGTATCAACCCCGCCAATATTGACCCGCGCAATATTCGCATTTATGGCAACGGGGGCGGCATGTTGCCAGAAGAAAATGTGGACCTCCGTTATGACGACCCTGTGGAACATCCGATTATTGTTGTAGGTGAGGGCGATGGAAGATTTGACCAGGGCGATTATGTTTTGTTTTTTGCCAAAGGTCCGCACCAATGGCAGTTCAATGCTTCGAATAATAGATTCGAACATAAGGTGCATCATTATTCAGATATTAACTATTATTTTATTACTGTTGACAACGGTCCGGGGAAAAGAATTTCGGGCGTAAGCTCTGTAGGCAATCCGAATGTTACGGTGAGCACTTTTGACGATTTTCGATTTCATGAAAATGACGAGTATAATTTCTTGCAATCGGGCAGAGAGTGGTATGGCGATATTTTTAATTTCAGCATTACCAGTCGCGATTTCAATTTTGATTTTCCGAATATAGATGCCTCTTCACCGGTATTGGTTAAGTCGGCATTGGCAGCCCGCTCTACTACCGCTACAAGCACTTTTAATTTGAGCGCCAACGGGCAGGTTTTTCATACGGAAACAATCAACACAGTTGGAGCGGAATACACACAGCCTTATGCAACAGAAAGCATCAAATTCACTTCTTTCAATTCAAATTCAGGCAATATTACCCTTCGGGTGCAGTTTTCAAATCCTTCATCGAGTGCCGAAGGATACATTAATTATATATCTCTCAATGCCAGACGCAACCTCACTATGGCAGGCAATCAATTACAGTTCAGAGATAAAAATTCGGTAGGTGCGGGTAACCTTTCCTTATTCCGTTTGCAGAATGTTTCGGGCAATTTGCGTATTTGGGATGTTACAGACCCGATGAATCCTTTTCAGATAAATCATAGCATGAGTGGAAACACAGCAGAGTTTTCAGTTGCCACCGATAACCTTAAGGAGTTTGTGGCTTTTTACGATAATGCTTCTTTTTCGGCTCCCACAGCGGTTGGAAAAATTGATAACCAAAACCTTCATTCATTCGGACAGCCGCAAATGATTATCATTACCAACAATGCCTTATATAATGATGCCATATCGCTGGCAACCTACCACATTCAGCAAAACAATATGAGCGTGAAGGTGGCAAAAGTGGGTGAGATTTATAATGAATTTTCTTCAGGCACTCCCGATATTTCGGCTATCAGAGACTTTGTTCGCATGGTATATGATAAAGCCGGAAGCGATACTTCTCAAATGCCTAAATACTTATTGCTGTTTGGCGATGCTTCTTATGATTTTAAAGACCGCCTGAGCAACAATACCAACTTTGCACCTACCTATCAAAGCCCTGCATCATTAAGCCCCATTGCCACTTTTAATACTGACGACTATTTCGGTTGTTTAGATGAAAGCGAAGGCGGCTCCATGATAGACAATAACGATTATTTAGACATTGCCATTGGCAGATTGCCTGTGAAAAATTCTTCAGAAGCGCAGGCGGTTATCAATAAAATAAAAGTGTATCAATCCACAGCATCGCTGGGCAGTTGGCGCAACGAATTGTGTTTTGTGGCTGATGATGGCGATAACAATATTCATAGTAATGATGCGGAAAGAATATCCTCTTACATTGATACCTTTCACGCCAATTATAATATTGACAAAATTTATTTAGATGCCTACAATATGGTGGCTACTCCGGGAGGCAACCGTTATCCCGATGTGAACGATGCTATCAATAGAAAAATTTTCTCGGGAGCCTTATTGGTGAATTTTATCGGGCATGGTGGCGTAAACGGCTGGACACATGAAAGAGTGTTAACCATTAATGACATTAACTCTTGGGAAAACATTGATAAACTACCGGTATTTGTTACTGCCACCTGCGAATTCAGCAAATTTGACGACCCCGCTTTTACATCGGCAGGCGAATTGGTTTTATTAAGCCCAAGAGGAGGAGCCATTGCCATGGTAACTACTTTGCGCTTAGTTTTTGCCAGCGCTAATTACACGCTCAATAATGCTTTTATGCGCAATGTATTTGAGCATAGCTTTACCAATTATCCTTCTATTGGTCAAGTAATGACTACTGCCAAAAATCAGATACTCAATGTCAGCGATGATACCAATCTTAGAAAGTTTGCCTTGTTAGGAGACCCATCGGTGGTGATGAACTATCCGAGGCAAAATGTAAGTGTAATAACTATTACCGGTATTCGCTCTGTAATTACCGACACGCTGCGCGCACTCAGCAAAGTAACTATCACAGGCGAAGTGCGCGATTTGTTCGGAAACAAACTCGATAATTTTAACGGAAGGGCATATCCTACCATTTTCGATAAACCTTCCACCATTCAAACACTGGCAAACATAAGCGGCAGCAATGTCAGAAATTTCGGGCTTTACAGAAACATTATTTATCGAGGCAAAGCGAGTGTTACGAATGGAGAATTTTCTTTCACCTTCGTGGTTCCAAAAGATATTTCATACACTTATGGACCGGGAAAAATTAGTTTATATGCCGAAAATGGCATTTACGATGCTCATGGCAGCAGCCCCGTAATAGTAGGCGGAACCGCAGACTCGTTTGCGGTGGACAATAAAGGTCCCGAAATAAAAATCTACATGAACGATGAGAAATTTGTGTTTGGTGGCATTACCGATGACAGCCCCATACTCATTGTTCAGTTAGAAGATGAAAACGGCATCAACACCGTAGGCAGCGGCATCGGGCACGATATTACCGGAGTGTTGGATCAAAATACACAAAGCACTTATGTGCTCAACCAATATTATCAGGCAGAATTAGATAATTATCAGAAAGGCGAAGTGCGTTATCCGCTGCGAAGATTACCCGAAGGCAGGCGCACTATACGGGTGAAGGCTTGGGATGTGTATAACAACTCATCGGAAGGATACACGGAATTTGTAGTTTCGTCATCGGCAGAAATAGCTTTGGCGCATGTGTTGAATTATCCGAATCCATTCACCACGAGCACCTCTTTTCAGTTTGAACACAATAAACCGGGACAACCGCTGTTTGTTCAGGTGAAAATATTTACCGTATCGGGCAAGTTGGTAAAAACCATTGAACAGGAAATGTTGAGCGATGGTTACAGGATAGACAACGTAAAGTGGGATGGCTTAGACGATTTTGGCGACCGCATCGGGCGCGGAGTTTATGTTTACAAACTGAATGTGCGCAGCCTGTTAGACGGGGCTTCCGCCCACAAGTTTGAAAAATTAGTTATTTTGAAATAATTTTGAACGCATCATTGATTCATGAATATAACGAACGTGAAAAAAATCTCTTTACTCATACTGAGTTTCCTTGCCATCATTCCAGCAACAGTTTCCTTCGCTCAAACCGGTGGTTTAGGCATTGGCAATAAAGGAGACGAATCATTACCCATCACCACATCGGTGCCTTTTTTACGCATTACACCCGATGCCCGTTCAGGCGCTATGGGCGATGTAGGCTTAGCTATTACACCCGATGCCAATTCCATGTTTCACAACCCTGCCAAATTAGCTTTTGCCGACAAGCCTTACGGAGTATCGCTGAGCTATGTGCCCTGGTTGCGGTCTTTAGTGAATGATATTTATCTGGCTCATGCTACCGGATATGCCAAATTCGGCAAAAACGAGAATCAGGCAATTGGCGGCTCCATCAGATATTTTTCTTTGGGTTCGATCACTTTCACCAACGTAATAGGCGATGAAATAGGCACTTTTAAACCTAACGAATTTGCTTTAGATGCCGCATATTCTCGCATGTTGGCTACAGGCTTTTCAGCTTCTATCGGAATGCGATTCATTTATTCCAACCTTGCCAGCGGACAAACCATTCAGGGGGTTGCTATTCGTCCCGGAACAGCAGTTTCTTCAGATATTGCTTTTTATTACAACAAGGATATTGACCTCGGAAAAATGAACAGCAATTTTGCTTTGGGCTTAAATTTTTCCAATTTGGGAAGTAAGATTACCTACACCAGTTCTGCCGAAAGAGATTTCATTCCTATGAATATGGGACTTGGTGCTAAATACAGCATTGATTTCGACCAATATAATCAGTTCACCATTGCTTTCGATGTGAACAAACTTTTGGTTCCTACACCGGTGAGTCAGTTTATTATTGATGAAAACGGCAATGTGGTCGAAAACCCTAAGTATGATACCAACGGAAGTGGTGTTGCCGACTTTCGTGAAAAATCTGTACCGGGAGCCATCTTCGGTTCCTTTTCCGATGCCCCCGGAGGATTTAGGGAAGAAATGAGTGAGTTTACTATTGGTGTTGGCGGTGAGTATTGGTACGACCAGTTGTTTGCCGTTCGTGCCGGTTATTTTTACGAGCATCCCGATAAAGGCAGAAGAAGGTTTTTATCGCTCGGTATTGGTTTGCGTTATAGCGTTTTCGGAATAGATTTTTCTTATCTGGTTCCCACCACCCCATTGCGCAACCCATTGGATAATACTATGCGCTTCACGCTATTATTCAACTTCGACAAAGCCAAAGAAAAACAAGAAGCGGTTCCGGTAGATGGAAGTTTGAATTAAGTAAGCACCGCATATTTTTGTGAAAGTTTATGGCACGTTCATTTTTACTTTTTGCCATTGCGTTGTTTTTACTTTCTCATGCTGTTTTCGGACAAAATAATTCAGCCAGAAAGAACACTTCAAAAAACGCAACACTTCAATATGTAAGCGGATTTTTCTACCACTGGAACGGTGGTGTTTACGGACGTTCGGGAACCAAATACCGGTTCTTGTTTAAAAGTAGGAATTCCAAACATGAAATAATACCATGCAAAATCAGAATAGGAAATCAATTTTTTCCATTGAAAATTTCGGAACAATACATCAATGATGAGTTTAACTGCAAGAAAACCATTAAAGAAAAATACACCGAATTTCTTGTACTGATAGATGTGGACAAAAGCGAGGAAAGATTTAGAACGCCTGATACACAACCAAAGTCGGCACCCGAAATAAAAAACAATATTGCATACGATGGATTGGCAGCAGTATTTTACACCGTAAATGGAAAGGAAAAAGTCCTGACAATTTATCACATCGAGCAGCGCGAAAATCAGAATTATCCTTGAACACTTTGGATATTTCCTTCCTTTTCTTACACTAAAATGAGGCTGCTTCAAAATTCTAACATGGTGAGTTTATCGAACCATGAATACTTTGAAAAAAAATTGTACTTCGACAAGCTACCAATGACAGATTTCTGAGATTACTTGAATTGTTCCACCTCCGCTCCGCCTTTGGCGAAACACCTCTCCCGCAACAAGTGCGGGACAGGCTGCCAGCGGAGGACATGATTTTTCCTATTGCTAATTATAGGTTTGAAAACACTACAAGAATGATTGAGAAAATATGTTTGAAATTTAGGTGAACCTTTGTCTCACGCTGGCGGGGGCAGGGGGTGGAACTTAATTGTCATATTCAACAGGCAGCCCCATATTTCGGGGGTGGTTCTCTCAGAATGAACAAAGTATTGTTGATGGCAAATGGCTAACTGCCTCTTTACACAATATCCTACCTCATCCTTATCAATCCGTCATTTTTATATTTGAACAAGTGTAAGCGTTGATTTTCGTAATACAAAAACACGGTAGGCTCTTCAAAAGAGCCTTTGGAATAAACTGCTTGAAAATTAAATGAGGTATGATTTAGAGGATTGACATCATAAGCCGCAATGGCATCTGTTTGATTGCCATGATTCAAAATAGCATTGCAAAAATGCCAGGCGATATCGAAGCCCTTGAAGTTGTTTTCGTTGGGCAAATGCTTATAGGTTTCTAAAAAATTTTCTGCAAATGCTGAATTGTAAAAAAACGTATCGGTAACATAAGATGCCTGTGTAAAATGCACATTGATTTTACTCATGTAATCCAATCGCAAATCGTTTTCAGGATTCCAAACCGGTAAACCCAACACCACAATAGGATAATCTTTCGATAACGAAAACAATTCCCTGCTTAACTGATGCACCAGCGACATATCTATTGATGCTACAAGAATGACGTTGGTGGTTTCGCTGCGAAGGCGACTTTTCAAATCGAGTGAAGGGTCTTGTCCTTTGGCATCCATATATTTTCCGGCATTATTCAGCAACTCTTTGTATGTAATACTGCTTCCGTATTCACTTTGTAAAAATTGTTTGAACAGCGGAGCCATTTCTTTATCGGCTGCCGCACTGATAAGAATAATATTGTCTTTATAAAATTGTTGCTTCGCGAAATTCACCAACGCTTTGCAATGAGCCTCTAAACCCGGGTTTGCCATGTAGAAAAACGGATTGTTGTCGGTCAGGTATTCTCCGGGCGAAAGCGGAGACACTAAAGGAATCTGATGTAGTTTGGCAAAGTGGGCGGCAGGAGTAATCAAGCTGTTATAAACCGGACCGATAATCAGGTCTGAATGTCTGAGCGAAGGATTAGCAAGAATCTGTTGCAGTTTATTCTCGCTTTGCTTGGTATCGAAAACATGGAGATGAAATGAATAACCCTGTTGCGTCAGACTGTCTAACGCGAATTTCACGCCCTGATATAAATCGAGCGCCATTCTGCTTTTAAGAATATCATAACCCGAAACTCCGGTATCTCCTTCTACAGTAATACTGTCTGAAAAAAATGGCAGGAGCAGCGAAATATTCAATGTGGTTTTTGGAGCGCGGAAAACTTCAGCATCCATTACAACTGTTGTATCCTGTTTCAAAACAGTATCTAAATCGGTTCTGATGGCGGGCAACACAAACTCTTCTTCCACCTGCCCGAACTTGCGCTTTCTGCCCGGACCGTCCTGTGCAAAGCTCTCCCATACTATACAACTTAAGATGAGGAGTAATATAAATGATGCTATGTATTTATTCCCATTCAATGGTAGCGGGTGGTTTTGAGCTGATGTCGTAAACAACGCGATTAATACCTTTTACATTATTGATAATTTCATTCGAAATTTCTGCCAGAAAACCATAAGGCAAATGACACCAGTCGGCCGTCATGCCATCGTTGGAAGTAACGGCACGCAGTGCCACCACATTTTCGTAAGTGCGCTCATCGCCCATCACCCCTACGCTTTGGACAGGAAGCAACATAGTTCCTGCCTGCCACACCGTATCATACAATCCATGATTTTTCAATCCATTAATGAACAAGGCATCTGCTTCCTGCAATATTCTTACTTTTTCGGTGCTGATAGCGCCAATAATTCTAATGGCTAACCCCGGACCGGGAAAAGGATGCCGTTTCAAAATATTAGGGGGCAATGCCAGTTCGCGCCCGGCTTCGCGCACTTCGTCTTTAAACAAATAGCGCAATGGTTCAATCACTTTCAGATTCAGTTTTTCAGGTAAGCCTCCTACATTATGATGCGACTTGATGGTAGCCGAAGGTCCATGCACCGAAACCGATTCAATCACATCGGGATATATGGTGCCTTGCGCTAACCATTTCACCTCCTGAATTTTATGCGCTTCGCGGTCGAATACTTCTATAAACACGCGCCCTATAATTTTGCGCTTTTGCTCGGGGTCGCTCACGCCTTCTAACTGCGAAAGAAATTCGTGCGTAGCATCTACGCCAATCACATTCAATCCTAAATCCTGATACGAATGCAGCACATCATCAAATTCGTTTTTACGCAGCAAGCCGTTGTTTACAAACACACAATATAAATTCTTTCCGATAGCGCGGTGAATCAACAAGGCGGCTACACTCGAATCAACACCACCCGATAAACCCAACACTACTTTTTCATCGCCCACTTGTTTTTTTATGGACTGAACGGTTTCTTCGACAAACGAAGCGGGAGTCCAGTCGGCATGGCAGGCGCAAGTATTTTTCAGGAAATTTTCGAGAATAATTTTTCCTTCAAGCGAATGTGTTACTTCAGGATGAAACTGCAAACCGAAAACCGGATGCGCAAACAAATCTTTTTTAGAACGGTATGCCGCCACTTCGATGCTGCCGGTAGAAGATAACAATTCAAACTGTTCGGGCAATTGCATAATGGTGTCGCCATGACTCATCCACACCTGCGAATGCCCTGATACTCCATTGAAAATATCTTCGTTGTCGAATATTCTCAAAAGATTGGCACGACCATATTCACGTTTGTTCGATGGCGCTACTCTGCCCCCGAATTTCTTCGCCATCAACTGCGCGCCATAACACACCCCCAACACGGGGCGTTGGGCGATGAGCGCTTCCACATCAATATCGGGTGCGTTTTTGTCTTCCACCGAAAACGGGCTGCCCGACAAAATAATGCCCTTCACCGAAGGTTCGATGTCGGGTATTTTGTTGAAAGGAACAATTTCGCTGTAAACATGGAGTTCGCGCACTCTGCGGGCAATCAACTGCGTGTATTGAGAGCCAAAATCTATAATGAGAATCTTTTCGTTCATGTTGGCGCAAAGATAAGTTTTAGGCGCAATGCTCAACGATAACAACCCAATAAAAAAGAATGCTTAACAAAAACATTTGTAATTTCAATTTTAAATTACAATGGATATGAAAAACTTCATACTGCTTTTGGCGCTTTCATTTTTAGCCATGACAGGCAATGCTCAAACCGATTTTGTAAAAAACGATTTACTACTTCAGTATGGCACTATGGCTCAAAATTCTGAAGACCCCTTTTTATCATTAGACGATTTGAAAGTATGGATTAAAGGGAATATGCCTATTGAAGTTTTTCTGAAGAGCGATAATTCTCTGATTCGAATTGTTTCTAACGAAGTTACCTTCGGAAAACAAATGCAAGACCTTGTATCGGAAAAAGGAGAAGGCGACCAAATTAATGACAAAATGAAAAAGCTGATACTGGAAAAAGCTTCTCCGGGCGACATCATTTACATAGAAGCCCATGTTCAAACCTCCAAAAGTCTGGAAAAATTACAGTTGGCTTTCAGAATCAAATAATGAAGATTTTATACTCCAGTTTGCCAATAACCTTTCTGAATTTTCAACTTCCTGTCTCTACTCAACGCAGTAAGGAATATTCTTGTTACCTGCAATTTTCAACTTCTGGCATCTGATTTTATCCTTAATCCGCTTTATTAAAATTGCCCTTATTATCTTAGCTACTGAATACATCACCCAACCATAAATACCTTATCTATGAAAACAATTTTGGTTCCTACCGATTTTTCCGAATACAGTAAGAATGCCGCGAAATATGCGCTTCACATGGCAGACCGTTGCAACTTCAGTTTGGCTCTTTTTCATGTATATCATATTCCGGCAGTTGACCCGATGATGCCGGGCGAATTTGTAGGCGACCTGAGCGATAGCATGAAGAAAGATTCGCAGTTTCGTCTCGATGAGTTAAAACAAGAGTTGGAAACCTACCTGACAGAAAAAAATCTGAAAGCAACCATTACTACCACCAATCATATAGGTTTTGCCCGCGAAGAAATTGCTTCTTATGCCGATGAAATTAAACCCGTGTTGGTAGTGTTAGGCTCGCACCATCGCACCGGGTTTGCGAAATTTCTTTCGGGAAGTATTTTAAATCCCTTGATTGAATCGCTCAATTACCCTGTAATGATTGTTCCCGAAAACAGAAGCTGGCGCGATAAACCTGCCCGCGTATTGTATGCTACAGATTTCAACGATGCCGATGAGCCTTCTTTGAGCAGGCTACTTGAAATTTTCAAGCCCTTCAATGCCCATATAGAATGCCTGCATGTGGACACCGAAGGCACTATTCACATCAACGAATTTGAAATGTCGGAACTGGAACGAAAGTTTAAGGAGAAAGCAGCCGATAATGTCATTCACTTCAATATTATAAAAGGAGAAGACGCTAAAGAAAGTGTGTATGACTACATTAAAAAGAACGATATAGATTTGGTTTCGACTTATAGCCGCGAACGCAATTTTTTGCAACGGTTTGTCGAAAAAAGTTTCTCGAAACAATTAGCGGCAGAAAGCGATATACCATTGATTATTTTCAAATAGCATAATGGCTTTGTTTTTCAAGCCGTAACTTTACAGGGTGCTATTCTAAAATATCTTATTATGAAGTTTCAAGCTCCCGATTGCGCACATTGTCAAAGCCGTAAAAGTTCACTTTTTCATTTCTGTCATGTTAATGAAATAGACGAAATTGATACTGCCAAGAGTTGTGCTACCTATAAAAGAGGTCAGATTATTTTCAACGAAGGCTCCAATCCTATGGGGCTTTATTGTGTCAATGAAGGAAAAATAAAACTCTACCGCTACGCATCCGATGGCAAAGAACAAATTGTGCGCATAGCCAAGCCGGGCGATTTTTTGGGATACAGCACTTTGTTGGCAGAAAAAAAATATCCGGTAACTGCCGCTGCATTGGAAGATTGTGTGGTGTGTTTGGTTCCTAAAAATGCACTCATGGACTTGTTCAAGAAAAACGAACGTTTTTCCGAAAGCATGATAAAAATGCTCAGTAGCAATTTAGACGATTCTTTCGGAAAAATGGCAGACCTTGCATATAAGCCGGTTCGCGGGCGCATGGCAGAAGCGCTATTGTTCTTGCACCGATTCTATAGAGAAGAAAAAAATCCTGATGGAGTTATTTCCATTACCAGAGAAGACCTGGCAAGTTTTGTGGGCACAGTGAAAGAAACTGCAATTAGAATTCTAAAAGAATTTAAAGACGAGCGTCTGGTAGAAACAGAAAAAAGCAATATTATTATCAAAGATGCTGATGGTTTAATTCGAATCAGCCATTTATATGATTAACAGAAATTACTTGTTTACTTCAATAAACTTATAAATGTCGCGGTCAATACCCATGAGCAGCAGGGTATCGCCTTCTTCTATTAATGTGTCTGATTGCGGCACGCCAATAATATGATACTCTTTTAATTGCTCTCCGTTTTGTTCAATTTTTTCCTGTCGCTTAATGGTAATCAGATTGATATTGTATCTTTTGCGAAGGTCTAAATCATCCAAACTTCTGCCTACAATATTATGAGGCGCTTCCACTTCGGCAATTTCATAATGGTCGGGCAACTGCATATAGGTTAACATGCCCGGGTTCAACAATTTTTCTGCTATGGAAATGCCTACTTCTACTTCGGGCGAAACAATTTCTTTGATACCTAATTTTTGAAGTATGACCCGCTGAGTTTGATTCATTGCGCGAGCCAGAATGCGCTCCACACCCAATTCCATCAGCGATACGGTTACCAGAATAAGGCTTTCAAAATCGCTGCCAATGGCAACAATTACCGCATCCATTTCATCTATATTCTGCGAGCGGAGCGACTTTATATCGGTGGCATCCATCGTAACGGCATAAGCCACATCATCGCGCATATTTTCCACTAACTCTTCGTCAGAATCTATAGCCAGCACTTCGGCTCCTTTATTGGCAAGAGTAATGGCTACAGTGCTGCCGAAGCGCCCTAATCCGATAACAGCAAAACGTCCTTTCATCAGTTGGTTTTTACGATTTTCAAAGTTTGTAAATAAGTCCCGGTTTGCAAAGTAACGAAATACATTCCGGGTTGCCATTGGTTACCAATGGTAATATTTCCCTGAGCGTATTCCGGCTGAAAAGTTTCTATAATTTTTCCGGAAATATCATACACGCTGAAAAAAGTTTGTTGTTGTAAAGCAGCTTGTAATTCAAAATGCAAAACTGTTGAAGACTGAAAAACCGATGGAGCAGGATAGCAATAATGCAGTTCAGGATTTATAATTCCGATAGCGCTCGGGTCGCAATTCATCTGCACATTCAGTAGGGTGGTCTGACCTGTTTGCAGTGGCACCTGCTGAATAATTTTTGTCATACACCCGGCTTTAAAAAAGCGCACATCATAAGTGCCGGCATCTACAATTCCGGTTTTATAGCTGCCATTATTTTTGGTGAATTTAAAACGGGTTTCGCCAATAATTTCAACCCGCACATCGTTCACGGGATTACCCGTTTGGTCGTTGGTTACCATGCCTTCGAGATAAGCAGCCCGCACATAATCGGGTGATAGCACAAACAAACCTTCTTCCATATCTGATGCTATAATGGTTTGTGAAGGAAAATAAGGATACACGCCCCAGCATCCGCTGAACCCGTCTTCCGATAGAAAAGGAGAGGTATCGTAATAACCGGTCTCTACCATATTGTCGGGATGCGTTATGTCCACAACGGTTACGCCATCTTTATACATGGCATTGACTAAAAAATTTCCCAACACGTGTGTATTGTGCGGAATGACTCCGGTGTTGAAGGCAGATTGATACCGGTCTAACTCAATGATATTATCAAGGTCGCTAACATCATAAGAAGCGATGAAAGCGTTTGACTTTTCATCGGTAATAAAAAGATATTTGCCATCGTCAGAAAGCCAGCAATTGTGAGTGAAGCGAGCAGGTGTTTCCTGTGTCTGCATCAACAACGGATTCGACTTGTCAGACACATCAATTACTGCAAAATTTCCTTCGTAAATTTGAGCCGCCCAAATGGTATCGGCTCTAACAAAACAATCATGCACATAAGCCTGCTCATATATGCCGAGCACCACAGGATTTTCCGGGTCTTGATTGAGGTCTGCCATTAATATGCCTCTGTTTTCGGTATTTCGACTGCGCGCAAAGTTATTAAACCCATTGACATACAAAATACCGTTTTCATCTATAAAAAGAGTGTGCGAAGTTGAAATTAAACTATCGGCAGTCCAATATTTGGTTGAAATATTATTGGGTAAATCGCTCAGGTCAATAATTAAAATGCCGCCTTCCGTTTCGTTACTTACATAAGCAAAATGGCTCCATGTTTTCATTTCGCGCCAGTTGCTGAAGGGTGCCTGAACATTGAACAACTCGCTGATATTATCGGGGTCGGAAATATCTACTATCGAAAGACCTGTTTGTAAGCCTACCAGAGCATATTCATTACCGGTGGTGGTATCGGTATAGCCCCAAATAGCACTCGATTTCACCGGATATTGCAGATAGCTGCGCAATTGAATATTTTTTTGTGCCGAAACAACATGAATACTACAGGCAATAAATAGTGTGAGGAATAATTTCATTCTAAATATTTTAATAAACGTAACAAAGTTACAGCTTGCAGAAATAGAGGACGTTTGAAAAAAGAAGCGTGAGGTAACTAAACGGGTGTAAGACAAATTACAGCGCTTTATAAAACCTGCAAGGTTTTTTAATGAAGTATCCTATATAACATTTTATACTGGAATAAAACCTTGCGGGTTTAACTGTGCATTCTGTCATACACCCAACTAAACCTTAGCTTTCACACTTTCGATAACTTTTTGATAAAATTCTTCATAAAACGGCAATATGTATTTTAAATCGAATCGTTGTGCCTGTTTATAAGCATTTTGCTTGAAGGTTTGCAGACGGGCTTCATCTTCCAACAGAAAAATGGTGTTTTTTGCCATATCCTCCACATCGCCCACTTGGCTCAGGAAACCGGTTTCGCCATGAATATTTATTTCAGGAATTCCTCCGGTATCTGACGAAATTACCGGCACCTGACAAGCCATAGCTTCCAATGCAGCCAAACCGAAACTCTCCGTTTCAGAAGGCATCAAAAACACATCGGCAATAGCCAACAACTCTTCAATGGCATCTTGTTTTCCCAAAAACCGAACGCCATCACAAACCTGCATTTTTCTGCAAAGTTGCTCTACGTTGTGTCGTTCCGGTCCATCGCCAACCATCAGCATTTTACATTTTATTTTTTCTGAAACGATTTTATATACATACACCAAATCTTCTACCCGCTTCACTTTTCTGAAATTAGAAACATGTATCAGTATGCGCTCACCGTGGTCGGCAATAGCTTTTCTGAAATGCTCTTTGTTAGTTTTGTTAAAACGGGAAAAATCAATAAAATTCGGAATCACTTCAATATCGCATTTTATATCGAAGTAGCGATAGGTATCTTCTTTCAACGATTGCGATACAGCCGTTACTCCATCACTGTTGTTGATAGAAAAAGCAACCACAGGTGCATAGGTTTCATCTTTTCCTACCAAAGTAATATCTGTTCCGTGAAGTGTAGTTACCACCGGTATTTGAATGCCGTGGTCTTTCAGAATTTGTTTGGCTAAAAAAGCAGCAGAGGCATGGGGAATGGCATAATGCACATGTAATAAATCCAAACCTTCGAAGCGCACTACATCTACAATTTTACTTGCCAGAACGGTTTCATAAGGGGCATATTCAAAGAGCGGATAATTCTGCAAACTTACTTCATGATAAAACACATTCGATTGAAATGCATCTAACCTTGCAGGCTCGCGATAAGTAATAAAATGCACTAAATGTCCTTCAGAAGCCAACGCTTTACCTAATTCAGTAGCTACTACACCACTACCGCCATAGGTGGGATAACAAACTATTCCAATTTTCATAGAGAAAAGAGTTTAGATAATTAAAATCTGTTGCAATTTACCGAGTAATTGCTCAACAACACCGAAGCGGGAATTTATGTTTCAATGAATAAAAAAAATTAATCTTCTATGAATACACGCCACACCACCAGAGATATGCCACCACAAACGGCACGGCAAAAAAGAACGCATCGAAACGATCTAACATGCCGCCATGTCCGGGAAGGAGATTACCACTGTCTTTCACCTGAAGGCTGCGCTTCATCATAGATTCGGTCCAGTCGCCCAATGTGCCAAACACACTGACGATTACTGCTATTGCCATCCAGTGTTGCAAAGAAAATACTCCGAATAATATGGTTAAAAGATAGGCGGTGATAAAGTTGCAAATAATGCCTCCGATGGTTCCTTCAACCGTTTTTCCGGGAGAAATGCGGGGAATAATTTTATGCTTTCCGATAGCAGAGCCTACGAGATAAGCAAAGGCATCGTTGCACCAAATAAGCAGTAATAATCCCATAGGTATCACAGGCTGATAATTGCCATCTTTAATCAGCACGGTATTCAGCATCCAGATGGGTAGCGCAATGATAACAACTGACAGAAAAGTAAGCCCGATATTTTGCAACGGACGCTCCGAATGAGAAAATAATTCTATAACGATAAGCAAAAACGGGCTGAGCAAAATAAGCACATACTCATTGGAACCAAGAATATGTTGTGTTTCGGGGAAGGTGGCTACAAAGCCAAACACTCCTATGAACATGGCAAAGAAAACATAGATTTTTGCAAATCTACTGTTTTGCAAATCTGCCGCGTAGAGCTTGAAAAATTCCCAAAAAGACAACAGCATTACTGCCAGCATGAGCAAGCCGAAAGTCCATACATGCAGCCAGACACCTGCCAATACCACCGCTACAAAAATCAGTGCTGTTTTAGTTCTGGTTATGAGGGTTTTCATGGTTGGTTGATTCAATAATATTCAGCGCACGCAATACATTTTCAGGTTTCACATACAACTCAATAATGCCGAGCATCACGTAGGCAGAGTCTTTCTTGTTCATCTTCACGGCAGCAATATCGTTTTGTTCGAGCACACTGAGTATCCAGTCTGCCTGAACAAGGTCTGATGTTGCAAAAACTTTAACCCATGAATCAGCCATAGAAACCTATTAACGTTTGGAGGGGAAAGATATGATATAATATGGCATACTTAAAATGGAGCGGTGAAAAGTTGGTAAAAACAGCATGTGCACAATTGAAGGTTTGGAAAACAAATTTCCGGTGAAAATGAATTAAAACGACCCCGGAAAAAACACAATCAGGTTAACCCTGTATGAGTGCAAGCGAGACTATAGCTATTATTACGTTCTGTCGTTTCTCAGGGTCTATCAATCTGAATCATTTATATGTTTCAGCATTTCTACTGTTACACATTCAGCCATCATTTTGTAGCCCAAAGAATTATGGTGCCCGTCTATTGTCCAATAAAAATCGGCAGCTTCTTTTTTGTTGTTAGCGATAAAATTACGGTAGCATGGAAATACATCTATGTAGTCAACGTGTTGAAGGTTTCTAATATAGTCTTTAGCTTCAGTAAAATCGAAATCATATTTATTTCTGAAAACTTCAAACTTGGTTGGATAAAAAAGTATGATGACTTTAAATCTTCGGGCACCGGCAATATCTTCAAATTTGTCAAACACTGCTTTCAATTGATCATTACGCTGCTCAACAATCTTAACATTATTGATATTTCCACAAGGCTCTCTCATATTCATTCCGAATAATTTCAGAAATATTCTAGCAGTATAGCTCATGGCATATACAGGCTCCCATTTTGGGGGCTGATTAAATTGTATCATACTGTCATTAACAAACCGTTCATAGCCTCCTCTAATGCACATATCAAACAGCACATCATTTTCTGATATAGCCTGAATAACTAAATCCGGTTTATACTTTACCAGTCTGTCTTCAAGATTTTTCAAGCCGAATACCGGATCGCTACCACGCACACCGGCATTCAAAACTTCAAATTCATTATCTAAAATACTATTCATCAAAACAGGATAAGATGAATCAATAGGCGCTCCGTCTCCTTCGGTAAATGAATCGCCCAATGTAATTATACGAACAAGAGCGCTTTCTTTTTCAAGTGTCCATTCTTTGCCCGAAAAACCTAATGAGTTGTATGGTATTGTATAACTGAATTCAGGCGCCTCAATCAGCACTGAATCGTTTTGATGAAAAATGTGATAAAAGTTTTCGGCATAGCCATTAAAGGGCGACAAATAATAGCCTGAACGTTCTTCATTATAATCTTTCAACGTCCCCGAAATAATGAGAAATACTTCGAGTAATATAAAAGCAAACCAAACAGATACCGATATTCCAAAAAGTTTTTTCATTTCTTCCCCTCTGAAAAACTTATAAAGAATTATTACCGGAAAGACGATTAATATTCCAAAAAGCAACGCAGTAAATACAATATGTGTATGCCACCTGATAAATGCCAGACCGACTTTTGAAAACCAATAAATTTCCCATACAGTATAACATAAGAACAACACTATTAAAATGAACAAGCACAGATGCCATAACTTAAATTGAAATTCAAGTTTTATTTTTTTAAAAAACCAATTTGGCAATCTCAATTCATTCATATTTGGGAATTAATTTTATTTTGGAGCAGTTCCAAAATAGCACAATTTGACAATAACCAAAAGGTTGTTTTAAATTTTCACATCAGCAAGTAATAAAACAAAAATAGGGGAGCGAACTCCCCTATTCTTTTCCTAAAATGAATTGCGCTAAAAAATCAATTACTCCACCAATATTTTCTTAAAATATACTTGTTCATCTAAACTGATTCTTGCAATATAAAGCCCCTTTGCAAGAGTATTTAAGCGGAAAGATTCTTTGTAAACGCCTTTTAAAAGTTTGTCATTAAAAAAAGGCTGCACTTCTTGTCCGTTAGTATTAAACAATGAAATAGAAACATTTTGGCTTTCATTTAAAGCAAATTCAAAGAATAAATTTTCATGTGCAGGATTTGGAAACACTTTGATGTTATTATCATCGGCACTAAGCGGAGCAATACCTGTGTTGCCGCCTTCGCGGGTTAAACCCTGAGTGGTAGAAACCGAAAAAACAGTTGTATAAATCTGGTCGTTTGCTACAGTATTGGTTCCATCTGCACCATTGGCAGCAATATAAAATTTTACTTCTCCTACATTATTGGCAGGTGCGGTCCATTTGAATGTCCACGTAGAAATGGAAGATGCATCTTTATGCCCTAAATATTGTTTGCCTCCCAAAGAAGCCAAGAACTGTGAGTTGGCATTTGCGCCTGCGCCCAACTGAAGCGTGCCTGCCATATTGTTCGATGCATCTAAAGCTGTAATGGAAAAACCATATTTGGGTTTATTCATGTTTACCAAATTAACGGAAACGTTATACTCCGTTCCGGGCTGATAGCCGCTTGCCAAACTGTTGCCACCAATGGTGCTCATGTTTATGAAAGTTCCTATGACAATAACAGAAGAGCCTGTATGGCAACCTACAGAAGCGCAAGTGGCATTGGCAGGAGGGTCTCCGGCAAAACCGGCAGGAGCTTGTGCAGAGTTAGTGTAAACATAAGAATGGCTAAGAACCAAAGCCAATCCAATAACAAATGCTGAGAGGGTAATAATGTTTTTCATGAATAAATTTGGTTTAGCGGTTTTTTTGAAAGGCTCAAAAATCAGAAAAAAATGTAAGAAATAGTATTCTGCGCTCACATATTTATTGATACAACATGTTGCCTGAATTATTTTCTTCCGGAACGACAGAAAAAAATGTGAAATGGAATTACAAAAAAGGCAACTTAACCACTACTGCTTTTATCGGTGTATTTCTGATTTGAATAAAAATTTCGGTTCCAGGCTGCGCAAACGCAGTTTGCACATAGCCCATGCCTATGGCTTTGGAAAGCGAAGGCGACTGCGTGCCTGAAGTTACTTTTCCTATTATATTATTATCAGCATCAACAATCACATAGTCGTGGCGGGGAATGCCGCGCTCCACCATTTCAAAACCCACTAATTTTTTTGTTACGCCCTCGCCTTTTAGTTTTTCAATGGCGGGGCGATTAATAAAGTTTTTAGTGAATTTAGTTATCCAGCCTAAGCCCGCTTCTAATGGAGAGGTGTTATCATCAATATCGTTTCCATACAAACAGAAACCTTTTTCGAGTCGAAGTGTATCACGAGCGCCCAGACCCACCGGTTTTATTCCATGAGGTTTGCCCGCCTCCATAATGGCATTCCAAACTTTCGCTGTATCACCAACAGGAATATACAGTTCAAATCCGCCTGCACCGGTATATCCGGTATTCGAAACAATTACATTTGAAACACCGGCAAATGAACCTTTACTAAAATGATAGTATGGAATTTCTGAAAGATTTATTTCTGTGAGTAACTGAAGTATTTCGGTGGCTTTGGGTCCTTGAATAGCCAGCAGCGAAATATTGTCTGATATGTTTTCAAGCTGGGCTCCAAAGGTGTTATGTTTCGAAATCCAGTTCCAGTCTTTTTCAATATTCGAAGCATTTACCACCAACAGATATTCATTTTCTGCAAGCATATACACAAGCAAATCGTCAACAATGCCATCCATATCGTTGGGCAGACACGAATACTGCGCTTTTCCGGGAGCAAGTTTTGAAACATCATTAGAAGTAACATATTGCAACAAATCGAGTGCGCTACTGCCTTTCACTAAAAACTCGCCCATGTGGCTCACATCAAAGATTCCGGCTGCATTACGCACGGCATGATGTTCATCTTGAATACCCGTGTATGAAACCGGCATATTATATCCGGCAAATGCCACC
This sequence comes from uncultured Chitinophagaceae bacterium, assembly GCA_964518215.1. Lineage (GTDB taxonomy): Bacteria > Bacteroidota > Bacteroidia > Chitinophagales > CAIOSU01 > CAYSGX01. The sequence continues at coordinate 34,471 of CAZFFP010000004.1, read as the reverse complement.
ATTTTGGCTCCAAGTGAAATATGCATATCTGTTAGGGCTGTAGTTTTCATAATAAAAAGTTAACCGGTTTTTTTTCTGTTGCAGAGCGCAAATCTAAACAGAGTTTATTTATTCTTCCGGTGTTCATTTCTTTGTGAGCGAATATCATCGTCCCTCTTTTCATCATATATTCCGGCTCTTTGTATGAAGCTAATATTGTCATTTTCTTGCTCTGTTGAATTTGTTCATCTTTTTGTTCGCCTATCATCTTGCTATTATATTCGATCGTTCGATGTATTTGCATTACACGGTCCAATACACGCTTCAGCATGAGTAATTTGCCTATGTTCTAAACTCAAGGCAATTGGCATTCTTCAAATTTGGAACTATCCCTTTGCTACTTTTTTCCTTCGAACCATTGCTCTATTTCAAAATCCACAGGGCTGTCGAGTTTTACTTTTTAAATTATTCTTTTCCCATAGCATAAGAGTTTTGCCAAAACGCTTTTAGCCTTCCATTTTACCTACCCATTTTGCTCAATAATTTCGGTGCATTTAACCATGTATATGAGATTAATTATACATCTAATTTTAATTAGATGCATTTTAGTAATAGACCGCTTTCATCATTCATTCAAATTGCCCCTCGCTGGAGAGGGATAAATGGAGAGGCCAAAAAAAAAGTTGAATTATGAAAGCGGTCTAATAAAGCTTTTTGTAACTTTCAAAAAAATAGTATCCATGAGCCAAAAGTTAGTTCCGCTGTTAGCCCGTATTTTTCTCTCTTTAATTTTTCTTTTTTCTGCCGGAAGCCAATTAAAACATTACGGCTTTGTGAAACAATATTTAACCGAACAGGAAGTAACTGCTCCGGCAATCTTTCTTTCCGCAGGAATATTGTTATCGCTTATTGGGTCGCTGATGGTGATGTTTGGCTACAAAACTAAAATTGGCGCATTCTTTTTAGTAATGTTTATTGTGCCCGCTACTTTAATCATGTATAGCGACTATGGAGATTTTGAGCATTTGCTTCAATCTGCAAAAAACCTTGCTATACTTGGCGGGTTATTATATGTCTTGGCTTATGGTCCGGGCGGATGGAGCTTCGACAAAAAATAAAACATGCAACCTTGAATTATTTCAACAATAAAACAGTCTGGCTGACGGGCGCGTCATCGGGCATTGGAAAGGCTTTGGCAGAAGCCTTGATTAAAACCGGATGCAACCTTATCATTTCTTCGCGCAACGAACGCGAACTTCTTGCCATAAAGAACAGCAGCACTCATCCCGAGAATGTAATGGTATTGGCGTTAGACCTTGCCGATTATAAAAAAGCAATGGAAACTACCGCTACCGCGATAAATATTTTTGGCGGCATTGATATTATGATTCATAATGCCGGCATCAGTCAGCGTTCGCTGGCTATGGATACAGATATTGAAGTTGACAGAAAATTAATGGAAGTGAATTTTATCGGAACCGTAGCTTTAACCAAAGCATTGCTTCCTCATTTTGCCGAAAAAAAATCGGGGCACTTTGCCGTTATCAGCAGTTTGGTTGGAAAATTCGGCTCGCCATACCGTTCGGGTTATTCGGCTTCGAAACATGCGCTTCATGGATTTTTTGATAGTCTTCGTGCCGAACATACCAAAGACCAAATAAAGATTACCATTATTTGTCCTGGCTTTGTGAACACCAATGTTTCGATGAATGCGCTTACTGCCGATGGCAGTGCACAACAAAAAATGGATGATGCCACTGCCAAAGGCATCAGTGCAGAAATTGCGGCACAAAAAATATTAGCGGCTGTAGCTGCGAAAAAAAATGAAGTTTATATTGGGAAAAAGGAAATTTACGGAGTGTATCTGAAACGATTTTTTCCCGCTTTGTTTGCCCGTTTTTTGGAAAAAGCAAAAGTTACTTAACAGCAATTTTCTCTGCTTCGGAAGGCGCTACAAATGATGCCTCAAATAATTCGGAGAAATGTTTTTGAATGTGTGCTTTCACTTCTTTTTTATCAACTTTTCTTCCTAATTCTTTTTCTAATGAAGTAACCTGCTTTTCTTTAATTCCGCAGGGAATAATAAAATCGAAAAAACTCAAATCGTTATTTACATTCAAAGCAAATCCGTGCATGGTAATCCACCTGCTGGTACGCACACCCATAGCGCAAATTTTTCGGGCTTTTGCAGGGTGCGCTATATCTAACCACACGCCCGTGAAACCATCATACCTTTCACCACGAATGCCATACTCAGCCAGAGTTCTGATAATAACCTCTTCGAGCGTGCGCAGGTATTTATGAATGTCTGTAAAAAACTGGTCGAGGTCAATTATCGGGTAGCCCACAATTTGTTCAGGTCCGTGATAAGTAACATCGCCCCCGCGATTGATTCTGTAAAATTCAATTCCGCGCAATTGAAGTAAGGTTTCGCTCAACAATAAATTTGACTCATCACCGGTTTTCCCAAGTGTAACTACATGTGGATGCTCACAAAAAATAAAATGATTTTCTACCGGAATTTTTTCATCATCGGGCAATTCGCGATTGCCCACTTTTTGTTTGGTGGCACGCTCAAATAACAACTCTTGAAAATCCCATGCCTGCTTGTATGGAATAAATCCTAAGTGGTGCAACTGAACCGATACTTTCTGTTTGTTAATGGACAAGGAATGAAAAATTGATAAGTCAAAGTTCCGAATTAATACTCAAAATGAATTTAGTATTCGCTCAACGCTTTTATGCTCTGTATTGAAATAATTCTAAGCTGTTAATGCCACATCCAATATCATCATCACTAAGAAGCCTCCAATAAAACCAAGCACTGCTACATCGGTGTACTTGTCGCGTTGCGTTTCGGGAATTACTTCTTCTACTACTACATATATCATAGCGCCTGCTGCAAAGGCAAGGGCAAAGGGCAATATGGGCTGCATATAAATTACAGTAAGCGCTCCAATAACTCCGGCAACCGGCTCAACAATGGCAGATAGTTGTCCATACCAAAAACTTTTCAGCCGGCTCACTCCCATTCTTCTCAAAGGCATCGAAACAGCAATGCCTTCAGGGAAGTTCTGAATTCCAATTCCCAAAGCCAATACTATGGCTCCAGCCACACTCGCGTCTTCCATACCCAAAGCGGCAGCGCCAAACAATACGCCTACAGCCAAACCTTCAGGAATATTATGCAAAGTAATGGCGAGCACTAAAAGTGTGGTATTGTGCCATTGTGTTTTCATACCCTCAGTTTCATCTTCAGAAAAATTGATGTGCAGATGCGGCATGTATTTATCGAGTATGAAAAGAAAAATGGCTCCCAAAAAAAATCCGACAGCCGCAGGCATCCAGGGCATGGAAGGGTAAATTTTTTCAGACATTTCAATAGCAGGACTTAGCAACGACCAAAAACTGGCCGCTATCATAACGCCTCCGGTAAATCCCAGCATAGCATCGAGCACGCCACGGTGCATGGTTCTGAATAAAAACACTAATGATGCGCCAAGTGCAGTTATCAGCCAAGTGAAAGTTGTTGCAATAAGTGCCGACCAAACAGGACCAATAGCGTGAAAATAGTTTTCTAATTGCTCCATAGAAAATCATCTAAAATTTAGACAAATCTAAAAATACTTTTTAACAGGCCATAATTAATCGCAGAGTAATTAGATCTTTATCTGAAAACTTTTGTTTGCGGTGCTTTCTTTTTTGCAAAAAAATAAACCCCTCATGTTTCGTGAAATAAATTCCTTGATTTTACTGGATGTCCGGTTGTTCCTGAAAATTTAAATTCGATTGCCTTGTGTCGAAATATTTGATTTCAGATAGATTTGCTATATTAAATGATAAACTAAAAAATGATGTCTATTAAAACTATCAAAGAAATAAAAGTCAGAGAACTGGCTATTGAAGATTATCTCGAGTTGAAAGATTCTATGATTCAGGCTTATCACGACATGGCAGGCTCTTATTGGCACGAACATCAAATCAAAACCTTACTCGAAAAATTTCCGCAAGGGCAATTTGCAGTGGTGGTAGATGATAAAGTAGTGGGCTGCGCCCTGTCGCTCATCATCAAATCTGAAAATCTCGATGAGCAACATACTTATGCCGACATTACCGGAAATTTCACTTTCAGCACGCATACTTTCGAAGGCGATGTATTGTATGGCATTGATGTGTTTATTAATCAGGAATATCGCGGCTTGCGCTTGGGCAGAAGGCTGTATGATGCCCGAAAAGAATTGTGCGAAAGCCTCAATTTGAAATCTATTGTTTATGGTGGCAGAATTCCGGGATATAAAAAACATAAAGATGAAATGTCGCCCAAAGAATACATTGAAAAAGTGAAGCTGAAAGAACTGTTCGACCCTGTGCTTACTTTTCAGTTGAACAACGATTTTCACGTAAAGCGAGTCATTAAAGGATACCTGCCGGGCGATTCGGCTTCGCAAGATTATGCTACCCTTTTGGAATGGCACAACATCTACTACACCAAGCCCACCAATCCGTTGAATATTCCAAAATCCATAGTTCGGTTGGCATTGGTGCAATGGCAAATGCGTCCGCTGAACAATCTCGATGCGCTGTTTGAGCAGGTAGAATTTTTTGTTGATGCGGTTTCAGATTATAACAGCGATTTTGTTTTGTTTCCCGAATTTTTCAATGCGCCTCTCATGGCAGATTACAATCACTTACCCGAAGCACAGGCTATCAGAAAGTTGGCGGAATATACAGACACCATCAAAAAGAAATTTCAGGAATTTGCCATTTCATACAACATCAATATTATCACCGGAAGCATGCCTTACCTTGAAGGCGAAAAACTATTCAACGTAGGTTTTCTTTGCAGGAGAGATGGCTCTAACGAAATGTATCGAAAGGTGCATATTACTCCGAGCGAAGTGAGCTACTGGGGTATGGTGGGCGGCACAGAGTTCAAAACTTTTGATACCGATTGCGGAAAAATCGGCATTTTGATTTGTTATGATGTAGAGTTTCCGGAATTGCCGCGAATTATGGTAGATGAAGGCATGCAAATTCTTTTTGTGCCATTTCTTACCGATACACAAAACGGATTCACGCGCGTGCAACGATGCGCTCAGGCAAGAGCCATCGAAAACGAATGTTATGTTGCCATTGCGGGTTGCGTAGGTAATCTTCCGAAGGTGAATAATATGGATATTCAATATGCGCAGTCGGCAGTATTTACGCCTTCAGATTTTGCATTTCCTACCAACGGTATCAAAGCCGAAGCAACACCCAATACAGAAATGACTTTGATTGTTGATGTAGATGTTGATTTACTCAAACAACTGCACAGCTATGGCAGCGTAAATAATCTGAAAGACAGAAGAACAGATGTGTATGAGGTTAAAAGGAAGTAAGTTTGCAGTAGGTCTGAGAGCTAATATATTTTGCTAAAAAATTCTACAAAAAAATACTTCTGTTTTTAGAAAAGTGAATTATTCACAATCGTAAACTACCAACTGCCAACTAACCATGCGCTACTTTCTCGAAATTGCTTTTGACGGCACCGGATACTCCGGTTGGCAACTGCAAATAAACGGCAACACGGTGCAGGCTGAAATCAACAAAGCCTTGTCGCTAGTTTTTGGAGAAGAGGTGTTTACCTACGGTTGCGGACGCACCGACACAGGCGTTCATGCCACACAATTTTATCTGCATTTCGATACGGAAAAAACCATTCCCGTCATTTTCATCAAAAAAATCAACGGCATACTGCCCGACCGCATTGCTGTTTTCAGAATTATTCCCGTAGAGCCAAATGCACATGCCCGTTTTCATGCCACGCATCGCGCCTACGAATACAAAATGGTTTTGCAGAAATCGCCCTTTCTCATTGGTAAATGTTTGTGGTATAGAGGCGAACCATTAGACTTTGAAAAAATGCAATATGCCGCTTCGCTGCTGCCGCGCTTCACCGATTTTTATTCGCTGTGCCGCGAAAACCACAGCGCCAAAACCACCATCTGCACGGTAACCGAATCGTTCTGGACAAAAAACGAACATGAACGCACGTGGGTATATCGTATAGCCGCCAATCGTTTTCTGCGCTCTATGGTGCGGCTCACTATGGGCGCTATGTTGCATATCGGTTCGGGAAAACTTTCGGTTGATGAATTTGTTGAAACCATCGAAAACAAAAAGCGATTCAAATTTGTAAAATCGGCTTCGCCCCACGGCTTGTATCTGGTGGATGTGAAATACGCTTTTATTGAGGAGTAGTAACAGCCTGCAATTAATGTTTCAACATCGGAAGTCAGCTTTCGATTAGATTTGCATAAAAATTAAGGTTTCAATATTTAATGAAACAAAAATCAATTACTAAGTCAGACCCTAAAAAAGTTGCTCGAAAAGCAATACCTCTTTATCAAAAGCTACTTGATAATATAGGTGTTACTGCCCGACAGGCAAGAGCTAATGCAGTTCGTGCCGTTAATATAGAATTGGTAAAATCAAATTGGGAAATTGGCAGACACATCATTGAATATGAACAGTTGGGGCATGAGCGAGCAGAATACGGAAGCGCTTTACTGACAATGCTTTCGAGAGATTTAACAAAACAATTCGGGAAAGGATTTGGCAGACGCAACGTGTTGGATATGCGAAGGTTTTATCTCTCTTATCAAAAATGGCAGACAGTGTCTGCCAAATTGAGTTGGAGTCATTATGTTAAATTATTGGGCGTTACTGAGGAGCGTGTAAGAAAATTTTACAAGCAGCAGTGTATTCATGAAAATTGGTCGGTTAGAGAGCTAGGCAGACAAATAGATGCATCACTTTATGAACGAACTTTATTTCATAAGAACAAGAAGAAAAAATTACCGGAAGTTTCCAAAAAATTACCGGCAACAATAGATGTAAATTCCATAGTAAAAGACCCTTACATACTTGATTTTTTAAAGATTCCTCACAATCAGCGCATCACAGAAAAACGTTTGGAGCAAAAAATCATAGATAACCTTCAGTTTTTTCTATTGGAACGCGGCAAAGGGTTTTCTTTTGTGGCAAGGCAATATAAAATTTCTATTCGCAACAACCATTTTTATGTTGATCTTGTTTTTTATCACAGAATACTGAAATGCTTTGTAATCATTGATTTGAAAACCAGACGCGTGAAGCATACCGATATTGGGCAAATGAATTTGTATCTGAATTATTTCAAAGCTGAAGAAAATGTGGCGGACGATAATGAACCTATAGGAATTATTCTTTCGGCAGAAAAAGATGAAGTGCTTGTAGAATATGCGATGGGAAATGTTTCCAACAAAATTTTTGTTTCAAAGTATCAATTATATCTGCCGGAAAAACGCTTACTGCAAAAACAAGTAAAAGCAATCATTTTAGAAAAATAGTTTCATCATAGAATTTATTATTCATTGGAAAATACCCCCCAACAAAAAATATTCGACTGGCAACTGCTGAAACGTATTCTGAAACTTGCCGCCCCTTTCAAACGGCAGTTTTACAGTGCGCTTGCTTTGGCGGTATTGCTTGCCCTTATTGCTCCCGCCCGACCTTATATTATTCAAATTACGGTGGACCGCGACATCATGAGCTTAAATTTTGAAGGCTTAAGAAACATGACCATACTGCTCATAGTATTGCTCGTGGGCGAATCATTTTTGCGCTATTACTTTTCATTCATCAGCGGATGGTTAGGGCAATCGGTCATTAAAAACCTGCGCACCAAAGTGTTCGACCATGTCATTCATCTGCGCCCGCAATTTTTCGACCGCACCCCCATTGGCACCATTACCACGCGCACCATCAACGATGTAGAAACCATCAACGATGTTTTTTCCGAAGGCATCATTACCATCATTGCCGATTTGCTCACCATCATTACTATTATCGGCATCATGCTCTATACCGATTGGAAACTGACTTTGGTAAGTTTGGCAGTGTTTCCATTGATACTTTACAGCACTTATATTTTTAAAGAGCGCATCAACGAGTCGTTCACAAGGGTGCGCAATCAGGTAGCGAAGCTGAATGCTTTTGCTCAGGAACACATTACGGGCATGCGCATTGTGCAAATTTTTAATGCCGAAGAACAGGAGATGAAAAAGTTTAAAGCCATTAATCAAGACCATAAGAAAGCGCATATTGATTCCATTTTTTATTACTCGGTTTTCTTTCCGGTAGTGGAAGTGTTATTGGCTTTTGCCACAGGCTTAATGGTATGGTATGGCGCAAACAGTGTAATTCGAATGGATACATCTCTGGGAGTGCTGATTGCTTTTATTCTTTATCTCAACATGCTCTTTCGTCCGTTGCGATTTCTGGCAGATAAATTCAACACGCTGCAAATGGGCATGGTGGCTTCCGACCGTGTGTTTAAAGTGTTGGACAACGACAATAAAACCAACAACTCCGGCACGCTGAAAGACGGGCGAATGAAAGGAGCGCTGGAGTTTAAAAATGTGTGGTTCGCTTATCTGAAAGATGAATATGTGCTGAAAAATATTTCGTTCAAACTCGAAGCCGGACACACGCTGGCAATAGTGGGAGCAACGGGTTCGGGCAAGTCAACCATCATCAATATCATCAATCGGTTTTACGATTACGAAAAAGGGAATGTGCTGATTGACGGGCACGAAATCAGCGAATATGAATTGAGTTATCTGCGAAAAAATATCGGGCTGGTATTGCAGGATGTGTTTTTGTTTTCAGGCTCGGTGATGGACAACATTACCTTGCGCGATGAAAATATTACCCGCGAAAAAGTGATGGAAGCCTCTAAAATGGTGGGCGCACACGAGTTCATCATGCGATTGCCCGGTGGCTACGATTATAATGTAATGGAACGCGGAGCTACGCTTTCCATGGGGCAGCGCCAACTCATTTCGTTCATCCGCGCTTTGGTGTTCGACCCTTCCATTCTCATTTTAGATGAAGCCACTTCTTCTATTGATTCCGAAAGCGAAGCCCTGATACAAAATGCCATTGCTACATTAATCAAAGGGCGCACTTCCATTGTTATTGCGCACCGGCTTTCTACCATTCAACATGCGCACAAAATTTTAGTGTTAGATAAAGGCGAACTGAAAGAAAGCGGCACCCATGAAGAACTGTTGGCGCACAACGGCTACTACCAAAAGCTGCATCAAATGCAATTTGTTGCCGAGCCTAAAGAGGCATTAGCTGAAGAAGAAGTTAAGGTAGTAGTGCCGACAGTAAAGCCGAAAGGTGACGGGATGTTTTAACCCGAATTTTACCCAACCAAAACTATTTCATAATATTCCGGCAACATGCTTCTTGCGTTCTTTGCAGTGCATGTTCAGTGCTATAAACTTTCTTATTCGCAGCCTCAACAACCATCATCACGGAATCGCTTCTGAGTCTGTAGTAATTAAAACTTCACTGAAAAATTTTGAAGCAATAGTTTACAAAAAATGTAATCGAAAACATTTCAAAGGAAGCATCTTAGTGGTGAACGGTTTTTCGGTGCATGGTCATAAAGACCAGCGCATGGTGCAGTTGGCAAAATCAATAGCACATATTGGCTTTCGGGTAATTGCGGTAGCTTTTGACGATTTGAATAATTTAAAAATTCATCCGCGCACGGTGACGGAAATGTCGGCAGTTATAATAGCTGTGGCTTGCGATAAATATTTGTGTGCGCAAAGCAAAGTAGCATTTTTAGCGCCTTCCTACTCGGCAGGAATGATGCTGAATGCCTGTGCCGATAGGGAGGCAGCGCCATTCGTTTCCTCTGTTTGTGCCATTGGCACGTTAAGCAATATTGAAAAGAGTTTGAGCTTTTTACTGAATCATAATGATATTGACGATTATGGCAGAAACATATTGCTCTATAATTTTCTTCCATACACCGCATACCGTTCCGAAGGAATTTTAAAAATCATTAAAACCGCTATTGACGATAACGGCTTCAAAAGACCGCAACCGCTTTTGCCTGAAGTTTTAAAAAATTCAGAAGAAGCCGATGCCCTGCTTTGGCAGAAATTTGAGCAAGATATTTCTTTCAGAAAAAATTTACTGGAAGAAGCGTTTCAACTCATTCCCGAAAAAGAACAATGGATTAGTGCCTTCGATATTTATGCGAAAGCAAAGCAGATACATGCGCCTGTTATCTTTATTCATGGAAAAAATGATGTAGTGATTCCACCTTCAGAATCTGAATCGTTGCATCGGCATTTAATTTCCGAAGGTAAAAAATCGTACCTCTGCATCACTTCCATGTTGGACCATGGCGACATACAGAAAAATATTTCGATGTTGTTTGAAGTCATCGCTTTGACAAAAGCGTTTGGAAGATTTTTTAGGAATGCGAGTGTTGAAGAATAATCACATTAAAGATGAGCGGTCGGAGCTATTGAGCCTTTTTAATCATCCTAAAAAAATTAAGTTAAGAAAGTTATCGGCAATAAACTCCTAAATGAAATGCATATTCACAACTTTCACCTGTCTCATATCTTCCCTACTGCGTTGAGTAGGGATAAATATCGAAAATCGCACATCGCTAATAGCTAATCATTTCATAAACTTTACTTCATATTAACCCAACAACAGGCTGCTAATTTTAACAAACCTTTCAGCCATGCTATTATTCAAACCCTTGGTTGCAGTTGCCGGCATACAAAGATTGTCGGGCAGCAGCGCATCATCTTCAGGCTTATCTAATATTCAGATTACTGTCAGCGAAAAAGAGTTGGGTTATATTCCGAAAAACGGAGCCATACTCACAGTAAGCAATCGCCCTGTTGGTGCTGTCGAAGAACTCATTCTGAAAAAACTGTTGCTCGACATCAGGCCCGATGGTTCATTTTTAGATAACGATTTCTTAAAAGATGCCGATATTTCAGAATCGTTCAATTTTAAAGAAAACAGCCCAACGGTATTGGAGGAATTGAAGATTTCGGGCGCTTGTTTGTCTTTCTTTCCCGTAGGAAATATTTCTGAATTTCAAACACCCAATTTGTCATTCACCGACAGCAAATGGAACAAAGAATTAATCAAACAAATACACGAATCGGAGTTGCCGGTGATTCCAATCTATATTCATGTGTTGAACGACAATATCAATAAACTATTAGGGATGCTGCATCCGGCTTTGAAAGCAAGACGATTGGTTTCGATGCTTTTGGAGCAGCAGAAAATAGAAGTGAAAGTAAGAATTGGCAAGCCGATAAAACAGGGAAATACCGAATGGCAAAACACACATCAGTTCGGCAGATTTTTGAGAGCAAAACTATATTCGTTGGGTTCTGCTTTAGAAGTTGAAAAATTTTATACATCAATACATGAGCAACCGATTTCTGAAAAAATAGAAACACAAATTCTGAAAAATGAATTGGACCAAATAAGAGCCGAAAATAAAATTGGTGAGCAGGGCGGTTTTGAAGTGTTTTTGGCTAAAGCCAAAAAAATGCCCGGAATACTTAATGAAATAGGTCGTTTGCGCGAAATCACTTTCAGAAATGTAGGCGAAGGAACACTGAAATCTACCGACCTCGATGAGTTCGATTTGCATTATCTGCACCTGTTTTTGTGGGACAAAAAGCAGGAGAAAATTGCCGGAGCTTATCGAATAGGCGCGGGCGATTACATCATGAAAAGTTTTGGAAAGAAAGGTTTCTATCTGAGAAGTTTGTTTAAAATAGGCAATGAAATGAATGCAATTCTGGAAGAATCTATAGAACTCGGAAGGTCGTTTGTGGCAGATGAATATCAGAAAAATCGCTTGCCTCTTTATTTGCTTTGGAAAGGCATTGCCTATTTCATTCTGAAAAACCCTCAGTTGAAATATATTATTGGTCCCGTGAGCATCAGCAGCCATTATTCCAAAATTTCGAGAAGCCTCATGGTGGCATACATCAAAAAGTATCATTGGAACGAAGCCCTTGCAGCTTATGTAAAACCTAAGAAAGCGTTCAAGCCCGATTTTAAAGGTTTAGATTTTGAATCGCTGTTGGCAATTACACGGGACGATTCTAAAAAGTTTGACTCAATACTCGAAGATATGGAGCCTTCAAATTTGAAAATGCCGGTGTTGCTCAAAAAATATTTTAAGCAAAATGGCAAAATCATTTCTTTCAATGTTGACCCCGATTTTAATGACTCGTTAGACGGATTCATGATTTCAGAAATCGCCAAACTGCCACAGGAAGCCTTGGAGGGATTTTAGGTTTTACCAAACGCTCTGATTTTGTTTTCCTTACATTTTTTGTTGGCAGTTCCCTAAAGCACATCAGTGGTTTTTAAGTATTGTTCCCACCGCTCAAATTTCAATTACTATCGCTTCATTTAAAGAATATTTTCAATCGAACAAACAGCGATTATCTGCCCCTAATTAAGTGAATGTATCCGCTCAGCACTTCTTTAGATTCTTTAACACCATCTACTCTGATTTCAAACACACGACAAGTGTAATAGTAAACGCCTTCTTTGGCTTCTTTGTTTGTTTTTTGGTCTTTGCCATCCCAGTTTATCATGGGGTTGGAAGTTTCAAAAACCAGATTGCCCCAACGATTGAAAATTTTCATGTCAACCTTGTCAACAAAACGATATGGAAGTATGGGAGTGTAAATATCATTTTTGCCATCTTGATTGGGGGTGAAAACATTGGGCAGAATATAACAAGGGCAATTATCAATACACACCGGTTTCCGTTCGCTTTCATTGCCGGCAGTATCTACTGCGGTTACCACATAGCAACCCGCAATTGAACTGTCTAAAAAGTGTGTGTAGAAAGTATCGCTTGCAGGTAACACCTCAATGAGTTCGTAAAGCGTATCGAAAGGCGATGCGTAATACAGATAATAATATTTCACATCATTGTCGCAAGTGTCGAGAGGATGATTCCACAATAAACGATTTTGAAAGCTACTTTCATCTACTATACAAGTTTCCTGTGCGCTCAACGAACTGCAATCGTTAGCAACAATAAGTTTGGGCGGACATGGAGGAATCGTATCAATTGGAATGGCACATTTTTCCTGAGAATTATTCAGCAGAGTTAAGCTGTTGAGCGTAGGGGCAGAATAAGCTCCTTCGCTTCTGATGAAATAGCAATAAGTAGAATCGTTTTTAAGGTTTACATCGGCATAATTATCATTTTCTGTGGAGTCTATAATTTCATATTGCTGAGAAATATCATTGAGTTTGAAAACATAATAAAGCTCGTTGACCCAAGGCACATTGGCTTCCCAACTCAAGTCGAGTCTTTGATTCGATGCGGCAATAGTAAGGAATACAGAAGATGCTATTTCAGAAGAACCCACCAAAATATTTCCTCCGTTGGAATAAAAATCAACCCGATAAGAATAGGGATTATCTGTGGTGTTCAAACCGCTGTCGTTATAAATAGTATCGTTCAGTTCTGAAAAAGTATTGGAGGTGTAACTGATGAGCGAAACAAAATTTCCTGCCACGCCAAAACCTTCGCTGCGCAACAATTCAAAACGGTATGGTCCGGGAAATTGCAGGGTGTCCAACCCATTAACATTATCTGCCAAAGGTTTCAACCAACGCACAAACATTTTTCCATCAGCATTATCTGTTTCTGTTACATCTACATTGATGAGCAGGGGCACATCCCGTTTCAGTTCACTGCACGCTTCGTTTGACGGAAGACTTTCTACTTTGTTGTATAAGTATCCGCCCGGAGTAACCTCTGCAAATTCAGCCAATACTCTGTAGCAATATTGTTTTCCTTTTTGAACATCATTATCGGTATAGTTATATGCAGAAAGCCGATCAATGAGTTTTACGTAACCTTTTCCGTCCAATCCGGGGTCGCAGGTGTCAATAGGAAAAGGATTACTGCCCTCTCTTCTCCACACCGAAAAACCAATAAATTTCCGAGTAGCAAGTTCTGAACAGTTATAAGGGTTGTTCCAGGTAAGATTAATTTGATTGCCTTGTGGATCTGCCTGAAGATTTTGGGGAGCAGGAGCCACTACTCTGATATTCCACGTTTCGAGATATGACAAAGGCTGTATACCTGCACCCGGGACAAAGAAATTATCTTCGGCTTTAAACACTACTTGATAAAACGAGCGCCTGATATGATTACATACGGTCTGCCACCTGAAGGTTCCCGTAGCCTGATTTAATCCCGAAATAGCGAAGAATGTGGCAGGACTATCGGAGAGTTCTAAGGGGCCTCCATAAGCGCTCAGCGAAACAGACTGACCAGCATCGGGGTCGCTGCCAATCACAGGTAATAGAAGCAATGAGCCTGCAACTACACAGGTGTCGTTTATTTTCTCAATAAAGGGCGGGCGATTATTTCGGTTGTCAACAAAAATCTGCATATCGCGCAGCAATGTTCCCATTAAAATACCATTTCGGTATTCTCGCACCAAAATGGCAATATTATACACTCCGGTTGCCTTGGGCGAATCCCAAATCAACTCGCCTGTAAAACGGTTTATTGAAATATTGTTATCAATTCCCGGATTTACCTGGTCGGGATAACGATAACAAGGCACTACCAATCTTTCGCCCTGCATGGGTGGCACCAGTTCAAAAGTAAGGCTATCACCATCGGGGTCGAATGCCGCAGGGTTGTGATAAAATACTTCATCAATATTGGCATAATCAATTGGCGGTGTAAGCAGCACAGGAGAATTATTAAAGCCTATGAGCGATGGATTAAAGATTCTCAAAGTGTCTTCCACATAAAAAGGAATATTTACCGAGCCGCAAATGTTAATGATACCTCCTACCCGATTAGGGTCAATAATTGAAACCACATAAAAAGGCAGTGCGCCCGAGTATGTATGTGGAGGCGATTCGTAAATACTTCTTTTAACATTGTTGCCTACAACCTGCTGGCTGGTTCGTTGCGCTACATTGAAAGTGCCATCGCCCCAAAAAACAGAAATGGTGTCTTTATCGGGAGGATTGTAAATATCGGTAGTATAGATGACAACAGTTGCCTTGTATGTGAGGTAAGAAAGGTTTTCGTAATAGATTTCGCCCGCCCTATAGTGGGTAGCAAAAACACATGAGGCAATGAGCAATAATATCGGTAAAAAATAGACTTTTTTCATCATCAGAAAGCGCAACTAAGTTAAAGAAAATAAACGGTTGAGGCAGGCAAAGGTTGACATACAGGGATTTAAAAGGTTGTTTTCTTGTAAATTCTCTTTTAAGGCATTGTGCACGGCAATCTATTTGTTTCACTAAATCTGTTTAATCATTATCGGATAAATTGTTGTTTAGTTTAAGAGATAAACAAACGAGTATTTTTGCAATCGTAGCACAGTTGGAAAATAAGCAATGATTTCATTCTGATTCGCTACCGTATCTTTGCAGCAAACGAACACTTCTAAAGCTAACAGCTAATGGCTAACGGCTTCTAATCATGAACTACCTCCTCACCGAAAATTTATCGAAATCTTACGGAATCAAAACGCTGTTTGAAAATATCAGCTTCAGTATAGATAAAGGGCAAAAAATTGCTCTCGTTGCCAAAAACGGAACCGGCAAAACCAGTCTGCTCAAAATTCTTATCGGACTCGACACACCCGATACCGGGACGGTTTATTTGCGAAAAGAAATCACCACGTCCTTGCTTGAGCAAGAGCCTGATTTAAACGAAAATAGCACCATACTCGAAGCGGTTTTTCACAACGATACTCCTGTAATGAAAGCCACTCGTCAGTATGAGTATGCACTCGAACACCCCGAAAACGAAACTTTGATGCAACAAGCTTTCGATGCCATGGAACAAAGTGGCGCATGGGATTTCGATTCTAAAGTGAAAACGGTTTTGGCTCAATTGAATATTCACCACTTAGACCAAAAAATTAAAACCCTTTCGGGCGGACAAAAGAAGAGAATTGCATTGGCAAAAGTGCTGCTCGAAGAGCCTGATTTTCTCATCATGGATGAGCCTACCAACCATCTCGATTTGGAAATGATAGAATGGCTCGAAGACTATCTCGACCGCAGCAATATGACTTTGCTCATGGTTACCCACGACCGCTATTTTTTAGAAAATGTATGCAACGTTATTCTCGAATTAGACAAAGGCATTTTATACCGCCACAAAGGCAACTACAGCTATTATTTAGAGAAAAAAGCAGCCCGTGAAGAAAACGAAAAAAGCAATTTGATTAAAACCAAAAATCTTTTCCGCAGCGAATTAGAATGGATAAGAAAACAGCCCCGCGCCAGAGGAACCAAAGCCAAATCGCGCGTAGATGCTTTTCAGGAAATAAAACAAAAAGCCTCAAAAAATCTCGAAGAAGAACGCCTGAAAATAAATATTGATGTGCAGCGGGTAGGAGGAAAAATTCTCGAATTGCATAACGTCAATAAATCTTTTGGCGAATTAAAAATCATTAACGACTTCAGTTATAAATTTAAAGACCGCGAACGTGTGGGGATTGTGGGACGCAATGGCGTGGGCAAATCTACTTTTCTGCATTTACTTACCGAACAGGCACAGCCCGACAGTGGCAAGGTGGTGAAAGGCGAAACTATTAAAATAGGTTACTACACGCAAGAAGGCATGAAGCTGAAAGAAGATAAGCGAGTTATAGAAGTGCTGAAAGACATTGCAGATTTTATTCCATTGAAAGGAGGTAAAGTATTATCCGCCTCACAATTGCTCGAAACTTTTTTGTTCGATGCCGAATCGCAATACACTTTTGTATCGAAACTCAGTGGTGGAGAAAAACGCAGATTGTATCTGCTCACCGTGCTCATTGCCAACCCTAACTTTTTGATTCTCGATGAGCCGACCAACGATTTAGATGTGCTGACACTTCAGGTGCTCGAAGATTTTTTAGACGATTTTCCCGGTTGTGTTCTTATTGTTTCGCACGACCGCTACTTTATGGACCGTCTTTCAGAGCATCTTTTTGTGTTTGAAGGCAACGGCATTATTTCCGATTTTAACGGCACTTATTCTGAATACCGAGCTATAGAAGAATTAAAGAAAGAAGAAAAAAATGTTGTCTTAAAGCCATCAAAATTGCCGGAAGAAAAACCCAAATCCGTTTCGGCAGAAAAGAAAAAACTGAGCTATAAAGAGCAGCGCGAATTTGAAAATATAGAAACTGAAATAGCCCGCCTCGAAACCGAAAAAACTCGGTTAACCGAACTTCTGAGCAGCAGCATATTAGATAACGATTCGCTTCAAAAAACTGCCGAAAATCTCACCCAAATCATTGCTGAGATTGATGCCAAAACCGACCGGTGGGTAGAACTTTCTGAAAAACTTTCATAATGCATGGCTTAAAGCCCACCCCGAAAGCGTTTAACGGAATACAGTGATTTTAATGCACTGTTTATAAATTAGGTAAAAAAACTTTACTTCGGATAAAGAAATTACTACCTTTCGGTAAACTAAACGCTAATTAAATGCGTTGTTAAAATCAGTAAAATTTATTCTTATGAAAAAGAGTTACACATTTAATCTGTTGATGGTTTTTCTTTGTGTTCTTTTGCTCGGTTTTGTTTATCTCAATAGCAAAATCATTGACCAGTTCAATACCGACAAGCAAAGAGCATCTGCAAAGCCTGCTAATGAATTAATTCAGCCCGATGTTCTCAATGAGTTTCGTGATTAATGATTTTTTATCTTGCTGAATATTCATTTTATCTTCTTTTCTTCTTTACTTCAATAAATTTTTGAAGCAAATCAGCTTCTCTTAATGTTTCTCTTAAAAGCTCTAAGAAACTTCTCCCCTCAGATTTTTGATATTTGTGTTGTTAAAACCAATTCATGAGAGTTATTGTTCAGCGCGTTTCAAGCGCATCGGTTACCATCAATGAAAAAATAAAATCTTCTATTGGGAAAGGCTTGCTCATTTTAGCCGGATTTGAATCTGAAGACCAAACAGAAGAAGATTTAGCATGGATGGCTAAAAAAATTGCCCAGCTAAGAATATTCAGCGATGAAAATGGCAACATGAATCTTTCGGTAAAAGATATACAGGGTGAAATTTTGGTGATTAGCCAGTTTACTTTGTATGCTTCTACTAAAAAGGGCAATCGTCCTTCTTTCATAAAATCGGCAAAAACCGATATTGCCATTCCGCTTTATGAAAAATTCATAAAAATTCTCAGAAGCGAAATGAATCAACCTATTTATACAGGTGAATTTGGCGCTATGATGCAAATAGCATTAATAAATGATGGTCCAGTAACTATATGTATGGACTCAAAGAATAAAGAATAATTGTTTCACGATTTTAAAATTTATTTCATGACCATAGAAACTGCACAAAAAACCATAGATAGCTGGATAAAATCTACGGGTGTTCGTTATTTCAACGAACTTACAAATATGGCTATGCTTACCGAAGAAGTAGGCGAAGTAGCCCGTATCATGGCTCGAAAATATGGCGAGCAATCCTTTAAAGAATCTGATAAAGACAAAGAATTGTCTGATGAACTTGCCGATGTGTTGTTTGTGCTGATTTGCATTGCAAATCAAACAGGAGTAAATCTTACCGAGGCGTTGGAAAAAAACTTAGAAAAGAAAACTAAAAGAGACGGGAAAAGGCATTGGGAAAATGAAAAATTGAAATGATTTTTTATTGCGGAAGTTTTCAAAGATTGGGATCTAACACTTGTATTTTTTTTCGGATAGACTCTATGCATTCAGAACTCACAGAGCGTTTTTCAATTTTGTATTTTAAAAATTCTTTGAACGATTTTTCTATACTGAACTTGTCGAGACAACAAGAACACTGATTCAATTCATCTAAAAATTGCTTCTCTTCTTCACGAGTCAGTTCTCCGTCTAATACTTGGGCAACTAATGCCATAATTTTTTGGCAGTTGTGGTGGTGTTGGTGGCTGTGTTGATTTTCCATATTATTCGGTTTCTTTATAGCCAAGTGTCTTGGCATAATCTTTTAGTTTTTCTTTCAGCATGTTTCTTGCCCTGTGCAATCTCGAACGCACAGTTCCAATAGGGATATTAATGATTTTGGCAATTTCTTCGTAAGTAAATCCTTCCAAATCACAAAGCAAAACCACCGTTCTGAAATCTACCGGCAGCGAATTGATTGCTTTGGTTACTTCATCGCCAATAATTCCCTGAAAAACTTCCTGCCTCATGTCTAACGCGCCAATATGCCTGGTATCTTCCTGGTCATGATAGTTTACGATATCCTCATAATCTACTCTGTTAGGCTCCCGAACTTTCTTTCTATACTCATTGATAAAACCATTCTTCAGTATTTTGAAAAGCCAGGCTTTGGCATTGGTACCCTGTTCATACGAATCTATAAAGCGATATGCTTTTAAATAAGTTTCCTGAACCAAATCATTGGAGTCATCTTCGTTATAAGTAAGGTGAAAGGCAAAGTTGTATAATGCGTCAATCTGGGGAAGAAACTCCCTTTCGAACAACTCGTCTTTTCGTTTTTTTATTTCGTCTTTATTCGTATTCACGGTGGTCAAAAATACATTATTTATTCACTCGGAATTCAATTGATGCTATGGTAATTGGGAAAAATTTGCGAAAAAATGAAATCGCTACATGAAATCCAGCAAATTCCAAATCAATTGCGACTGAGGAGATATATCTCTATTGCAAAGCATGATAATAGTGCGGTCGTTGTTTATATCGCGAATAAAAAGCGTTTTGAAGCCGCGCCACCAGCCCGAATGATAGGGCGTATAGTATTCATTTCCGGGAAGACGCTTCAGACGAAAGCCCATGCCATAATCGTCATCAGGTTTTCTTCTGTTTTTAACTGTTCGGTTAAAGGCTTCTTTCAAGGTAGCGTCTTCAATTAATACATTATTATGCAGTGCGCGGTCAAATTTATACAAATCAACAACGGTAGAATAAATACCCTTATCGCCTACTACTCCGTTCAAATAATCTTCCTGAGGAATTAATGGAAGCCTATAACTACTCGGATGTCCCAACGCAATACTTTCCATATCGGGAGGTTCTTGAGCGTTCAATACAAAAGTATTGCGCATACCTGCGGGCTTAAAAATATTTTCATCCATGTAATCATGATAAGTTTGTCCGCTTACTTTTTCAATAATACCGGAAAGCAAGGCATAACCCGTGTTGCTATATTCATGTTTTTTCCCCGGCTTGAAATAGCTGTTGGGTTTGTATTTTACAAAAAGTTTTATCATGTCCTGATTCGTCATGAGCGTTTTCCAATCCCATTGTTTTTGAGAAAAAGCATCATAGCGCGACAAACCCGAGCGGTGCGAAAGCAAATGCTTTATGGTAATTCCTTTGTAAGGAAATTCGGGAAAGAATTTGGTGATATCATCATCAAAGTCGAGCAGTTCTTTTTCTTTCAATTGAAAAACAGCAATAGCTGTAAAGGGCTTGGTTACAGAAGCTAATTGATAAGGAGTTTCAATATCGAGCGGAGTTTTCTTTGTATTGTGCGCATATCCAAAAGAACCCATATAAATGATTTGACCTTTTTCGGCAAGTAAAATACTGCCATTAAAAACTCCCGATTTATGTAGCGCTTGAAAATAATCTTCAAAGAAAATTCTTTTGGCTTTCAGCGTGTTTCGCGCCTCAATCAGCGCTTCATCTGCTTCGCCTACAAAACATTGTTCCTGTATTGCAATATTTTTTTCTTCGGTAGCACCACACGCAGTCAAGATTAATATGAAGAGATAGACTATGTATTTCATAGGTAAATAAATCGTTTGCAAGTTGACGGTAATAACGCTCTGAACGAAACAAATTTTATTAAATCCTTGTGGATATTATCTCTTTCACATTTCATTATTGCTTGTTTAAATGTAAAAAACTCATAAAAAAGTATGGAATGGTTCTTGTTTTTATAACTTTGACCAAAATCTCAAATCTTATGGAAGAACAAAACAACAACAAGGGCGGCAAAGGATTATTAATTCTGTTGCTCCTTTCACTACTCGGTAATATAGCTTTAGGCTATTTATTTTTTACCGAGAAAAAAGCCAAAGAAACCGTTATCGTTGAAAAGCAAAATACTGCTACAGAACTCGAATCGGTGATTGAAGTGCGTATTGCTTTAGAAAACGAACTTTCTGAAACCAGAGAAGACCTCGAAAAATTCAAAGGTTATTCGGAAGAATTGGATAGTTTGCTGGCTGAAGCAAAAACCTCTTTAGATAAAAGAGAAAAACAAATTGCCGGATATTCCAGAGATGTCAAAAAACTTAAAGCCGAACTCGAAGACTTAAAGAAAATGCGCGACAGTTTATTGGAGCAGGTGGACAAATTGGTTCAGGAAAACAATTTGTTGAAACAAGAAAACACTGAGTTTCAGGCTACCATCAGCGACTTGAAAGTAGTGAAAACTGATTTAGAGAAAAAAGTAGAAAGCGGCTCTATTCTCGCTGCCGCAAATGTTGTTATGATAGCTTACAAAGAAAAATCGGGAGGCTCAAAAAGAACTCCAACCGTAGTGTCTAAAAAAACCGACATCATCGAAGTTTGCTTCGATGTGGTTCAAAACCGCATTGCTCCTTCGGGCAACAAAGAAGTTTACTTGCGCATCATTTCACCTGAAGGCTCTACATTGGCGGTGCAATCGCTCGGTTCGGGCACTTTTAAATCTAAAGAAACCGGAGACGACAATCTCTTTACCGTTAAGAAAACCGTCAATTACGATGGCACTTCAAAAAATCATTGTATTTCATGGAAACCCAATATGCCATTTGCTTCTGGCAAATATGTTGCGGAAGTTTATATTGATGGCTACTTAGCCGGGAAAGGCGGATATATCATGAAATAATATTTCAGAAATAATCATTGAAAGCCCCGATGTTTTTTCTAAATATCGGGGCTTTTTGATTGGGCAAATATGCTGCTCTATCGATTTACCACCGGCAACTCTATACCCGAAGGATATTGCTCATCGAAATAAATTTTCCATTCGGCACCGGGCGCTACTATTTCAAAATGGTCTTTATCGGCTCCCGATATGCTGATGCGTATGGAATGACCTTTTTTAAATAAATACGACACGGGCAACACATCGAAAGTGATTTCGGTTATTTCGCTCGGCTTCAAAGGTTGTGCATCTTTTCTCAAATATGAATGATACGGCACAGCTTCCACATCAGTATAAGGACGGGGTTCTTGGCTCACTTTATGGTGCATGGCTTTCATCACTCCTTCGGTTACGTAATGCGCAGTTCCGTTTTCATCTACATCGGTTACATACACATGAATGGCGGCATCTGTTGCTGTGGACGACATATACAATTTCACAACCGGATGCCCCGTGATTTCCATATCTGCTTTCAATGCCGGAGTAGTGAAGTGCAACAGGTCAGTGCTGATTTCATTCCAGTAATAATAAGGAAAAGGAATTTTCAGTTGCCCCATGAGTGAGCGCCAACGACTTTGAACGCCTGTGCCAAATGAAGTATCCACTTTGTATTGAACAAAACCTTTTGCAGACGGCAACTCCGATAATTTATTTTCGGCAGAAAAATAAAACGACTGATACTTTGCCGATTCAGGCATCCATTGATGCGTTGTTTTCCATTTTTCTTCGCCCATCGTATAATAGTGAATGCGCGGCTCATTATATATACCCGTTTCCATGCCTTTCAAATGGTAGTTGAAAAATTTCAGAATTTCTCCGGTCATATTAAAACCCGAAGGACCAGGATTGTGCCAACTGCCATTGAGTGTTCCGCCATGTTCCCACGGACCTAAAAGCAGTTTGTTCTGCGGGTTTTTCAGCGTGAGGAAACGTTTGATGGCGGCATGTTGGTAGTCGCCATCGAAATATCCGCTGATAGAATATACCGCTACACCCGCCATATCTATTTTGTGCGAAAAACTGTGCGGACTGAATTTGTCGGTGCCGATATTGGTATCTACTGCCGACACATCGTCTCTGAAAGTAATTGCCTTTACGCCTTCATCAACCCCCACATTGTTTGCATGAGAACGAATAGCAGGTTTCAGCATTTTCTTTTCTCCTTTCACCGGCTGCACGCCTTTCACAATCAGTTTTGCCATAAAACTTTTTATGGGCAGTTTATTATTGTCGAGCGCATGGTTGGCTTTGCCCCAGTTGGTGGTGAAATATTGCAAGTGCAATCCGTTGGGCAGCGAAATATCATCATATACATCGTAGAGCGAAAACATGGGAATTACGGCTTTCACTGCCGGGTGCCCTGTAGTGGCTAAAAACTCGGCAGTAGTGCCACTGTAACTCACTCCGGCAGCGCCTACATTCCCGTTCGACCAGGGTTGCCGTACAATCCAATCGGTAATTTCATAACCATCCTGCACCTCATCTACCGACCACGGATGTGTGCGCGAACCAAAACTCGCACCCGAACCGCGCGCATCTACCGCCACCAACGCGTAGCCGCAACTCAATACTTCTTTTATCATCTTACCGGTAGTGCCGACAAAATTGTTGAGAAACATACTGAAGGGGAAACGAAACTTCGCGCCTCTCCAATAGCGGGTTTGATAAAGCACGGCAGGAATTTTTTCGCCTTCGGGAAGATTTTTCGGCAGCGATACATTCACGGCTATTTTGGTTCCATCGCGCATGGTGAGATACATGCTCGTAGATTTAATTTTTTTATACACCTGATGCTCTGAATAATCATAGGGCAAAGGTCCGTGAACGGAAGCTGTATCGGTGGGAATATAATTCTTAGCAACTTTAGGGGCTTTTTGTGCAAAAGCACCTAATGAATAAATAACAATGACAATGAAGAAAACAGAACGACTCATGTATAGATTTTTGCTTTCAAGAGAATGAAAACCGGAGAATGGTTGCTTTGAAAGAAAAATAACAACGTATATCCAGAATTTTTTTGACGACTGCTGTTTTTGCCGGATTTCGGAAGAAAAAATTCTTATGATAATGAAATAGAAATAATTTCAAAATTGATGACTCCTCCGGGAGTTGTTACTGCTGCTTTTTCTCCAACTTTTTTTCCTAACAAGCCTTGTCCGATTGGAGAAGTAACAGATATTTTCCCTGATTTTAAATCAGCTTCTTTTTCAGACACAAGGGTATATTTCATTTTCTTTCCCGATTTCAGCTCTTTTATTTCAACGGTAGTAAGAATAGAAACTTTTGAAGTATCCAACTGCGACTCATCAATAATGCGAGCATTGGCAATGGCATTTTCCAATTGAGAAATTTTCATTTCATGCAATCCCTGAGCTTCTTTTGCAGCATCGTATTCCGCATTTTCAGAAAGGTCGCCTTTTTCGCGTGCCTCAGCAATTTGTTTGGCAATATCGCTTCTGCCTGTTTTTAGGGCGGCAAGTTCAGCCTGAAGTTTTTCAAGTCCTTCCTTGGTCATATAATTAATTGCCATAAAAAATTAATTTTGATTGTTTCAGATAAAAAAAGGAAACGTTTCCAATTCCTCAGAAACGTTTCCGTTGATGTAAGGTTTTTTATTTCCTGAATGCGAAATTACAAATTTATTCGCGCTCCTATGGTGTGTGTGCCGCTAAACGGGTTGGAAGTGCGGTATGCGTAATCTATAGCTATGACGCTTCCCTGATATTTCTTTTTAGAAAGCGGAGCCACTACCGTAGCGCCTGCTGCACCACCTGTATGGGCATTGGTTCTTTCGGTAACATCGAGCAAACCTTGTTCATAGCGATAACCGCCACGCACCATGAAATATTCTCTGAAGGAATATTCCACTCCTCCGCCATACTGGTCTTTTCCGAAAGCATTAGAGGTAAACTGAGCAGAAATGGTTACTCTGTGCAAATGCCTGCCTTTTTCTTTATCGGGTCCTAACAACACATCATAAGCGCCCCCTAAATTTAATTGAGTAGGCAATTGAAATGCCTGAGTTCTCATTTCCTGTGACATGAGGAAATCGCCTTGTGGTGCACCACCGCGGAAGGTAAGACCGTTACCGGTGAATTTCATAGGTGTTCCCACATTTCTGAGCGAAACTCCGAAACGAATGTTTTCGCGCTTACCGGTAACATATAAAATACCCGCGTCTAATGCAAAACCTGTGGCACTCAAATCGTCAATTCGCTGATTGATAAGTCTGAACACAGCGCCACCTCTGATATTTTCATTGAAAGCTCTCGAATAAGTCAAACCAATATTCATGAATCTAGGCGAAAATGTTCCCAAACCTCCTTCAGGATTGGTGTAAGTAGTTCTTTCAATGTCGCCAACGTTGAGCGAAATCATGGTAACACCGAAAAAGCTGTCTTTTGTTTTACCAAACGGCATTGCAATTCCGGCCGCATTAAGCGTAACGCCAGAACCTCTGAGCCATTGTGTGTGAGCAAAAGCAATTTCAGTTTTTTTGATGAATGTGAGTCCTGCTACATTAAGGTTCATAGCTTCCAACCCTTCCACACGGGCAGAGTTCATTCCGTTGAAACCGGCACTCCTGCCCCAAGGGTTGATGAGCAGTTCAAAAGCTCCGGCTTCTCCGGCACGGTCTGGATTTCCTGCCTGAACAGGAAGGCTGAATATGCCCGCCAACAATGCAGCAACAGCGATTTTTTTCATTTTCATGGTTGCAGTTATATATTTCAATGACATCATTTCCTTGTATCAGTTATTTAGTTTAGAATGTATCCAAATCTGTCGGGCGCAATACACCAAACCATTTCACAACTTTTTCGCATAATCCGTCTGCTTTAATATGAATCAAATAAGCGCCACTGGCTACCGGAATACCTTTGGTATTTTTCAAATCCCACTCCAGTGTATTATCAAGATTTACTCTTGAAGTAGGGCTGCCATCGCTGGTATTGGAAGCGACAGACCTTGCATATTGCCTGATGAGGGTTCCATCTAAAGAATAGATGGATACCACGCAACTGGTGGGCAGGTTTGTAATCTTAATACGGTTATCCAACTGGCTGATTTCATATCCTGAATAAGCATAATAAGGATTAGGCACTACTCTGATCTGGTCGCAAGCAGATTGTGCTACTTCTTTTTGTTCTGTATTAGGTTCTAAGCCGCGGGTACTAAAAGCATAGCGAGGAGCGCCACCATTAGAGCCATCTACCCAAAAATTAGAGAATGCTCTGTGTACCCGAATCTTAATATCTACTTCTGTCGGAACCAAGCCATCTGCCATAGATTTCCAAGAGAAGCCCGGAGCCATTGTGAAAGCGCCTGTCCACATGATTTTTTTGTAGATAGAGTCATTCAATGCCGTAGTGTATTGTGCGCTTGCAGGGCAAGTAGGCGGATTACAACTAAATGTGTTAAATAAATTCATCATGGTTTCATGATTGTAATCTCCTTCATCATAAGGGGTGTTCATGATGTACACAAAATGTTTTCCGCCAAAATAAAACTGATTGAGCGGGGTAACCACGGTGCTGGTCGGATTCCAAATCATGTCGCGTCCATTTTCACCACTTAAGAAAGAAGATTCGCCAAAAATAATATTCAGTCTTTCGCCTGTTTCAACATTGATGGCATAGCCGGGAAAATAAGACCTTCCGGTATCGTTTTCAATACTAACACCATTCATGTCAATAGAAGGAGAGCGTCTGATTTGCCCTTTAAAAGCAGCACCGATAGCCTGCGAACTGTCTTCGCTCATTTCCATCACCACACAACGAGTCCATTTACTCTTATCGGGTGTAATCACCAGATTAATACTAAATACACTGTCTAAAGTGTAACTTGGAATTTCTCTGCTTCTGAAGTTATTTGTGTTATGATTAAATCTCCATGGAATGCCGGGAGCTTCAGAGAACCTAAAGAAATCAAAGCTTCTATTATAATAATTTGCAGCCAAACAATATGGTGCAAAAATACCTCCGAGGATTGACTCAAAATTTTTATTAGGGTCATAAAAAGAATTATCCGGATTCAAACCTGTTGCTCTGAATTTGTGGTCAGAAAAGGCACATTGGAACGGAACGGGGTTATTGACATCGCAACCTCTTTCATATTGCCCTGAGCGAATCCAGTTGAGAGGACTTTCCTGCAATTGGTCCTGCACTCCGGTGAGCCATTTTTTCTCGGTGTCTTCAAATTCAATCTCGCCTCTTATAAAACCAAAGTTTGGCAACGTTCCAATTCCGGCATCCTGAAGTCTGCGTTCAGTGCCGTCTCCGGTATTAATAGTTTGTCCAAAAGAAATACTGATACCGTAATCCTCTAATAGGCGCTCTTTCAGGTTTTTAATGCCGGTAGCCTCCAACACATTGGTGCCATCTGCAGTAAGTGTCCAAAAAGTTGAATCTGCATCCACTTGCCAGTAGGGTGCTATTTCTCCGGGATATGGATTCATAGTTAAAACAAAGTCTGCGGGTCGAACTTTTAATGGGTCCACCACCATCACATCTATCGGTCCGCGTCTGGGTTTATACTTAATGGGCCCATACATTCCTGTCGGGCTGTTCAGTATTTCTGAAACAGATTCATCGGTTAACTCAAGGTCGAAACCTCCATTACCCTTGCCTTCAATACGGGTAACTTCCAAGCCTTGTCCATATTCAGAATTCAAAGTGGTTCCTCCTAATGATTGATCAATTTTATGAGGAATAGCCGAATACACCTGAAAGTTTCTTCTGCCACGCAAATAGGGTTGCTTTTGCCCTCCATTGAGTGGATTAAGTGCGTCAAAATCCTGATAGTTGTTGTAGGCATAAGCAATTGCCGCAAAATAGTAGGTGCGATGATTAATCAGATTGGTATTTTGCTCAGCAAACCTGTCTTCATTAATTCTAAATGATGCTCTGATGCCTTTATTTTCACCTTCTACCATTATTTCAGGAATTTCGGCTCCAATCAATGGGTCGAAAGTATAATTCACCAATCTTGCAACATCGTCTTTAACATCAACCTGTGCCACTATGCGAGCTTTAGTAATATCACCCAATTCGTTGGCAGATACCTGTGCATTTCTCAACTGATACAGAACATATCCCTGAAAGGTATAAGTAATGTTAGTAATAGTAGGGTCTGTTTGAGCCAATGAATTCGCAATAGGATCTATTTCATCATAAGACTCATTGATGTTATTGGAGCCTGGTTCATTTAAAAAAGAAATGATGATTTCGCGGTCTAATTCGCGAATAGCAAGAGTAGGGGCATCGGGTCCGTCAACCAATTTAAAGCAGTTGTCGAATAAAGCCTGAGCTTTATCGTCTGCTTGGCCAATAGACTGGGCAAATGAAACTCCCGAACCGCAAGCCGAACCATTAGGCGGGCGATTCCAAACTACACCAACCGTTATATTGTTGATGGCTCCCGGAAGCAAACTGAAAGGTCCTGAAGCCTGAAGAAATCTTCTGTCATCGGGCGGATTATTACAACTGCACTCAGATTTTTGACCAAACCCAATGGTCCCTGCTGTAGGGTCGCCCGGGAACATATAAGAAACCGGAGTGCCTACTCCATAATAAACACAACTGGCATTGGTTCCATCGTCCACAAAAGGAGTTCCGTCTTTCCAGAATCCTCTCATGTAATTGTAGTATTGAACTGCTGTAACAGGATTGCCCCTGATAGTGAAATCATTATTGTAATAGGTAAAAGTAGACATCCCCATTTCGTTGTTATTCTCGTCTAAAGGCCCTTCAAAGTAATCCACGCCAATAATCGGTGGATTGGCACCATATCCTCTCGAAGCGCAATCGGGGTCGGTTAATGTTCCGTTGTAACAAATACCCAAACTTCTGTCCACATCGCAACCTACATAATCATTATTGTAGCAACCCAAATCGGCATCAACCCATTGTCCCATATAAAACTGACCAATAGGTGAAGTTGAGCGGTTTTTTATTTCATAAGAATAAAAAGTCATGTTGTTAATTTCATCGGAAGTAGAAAAGCCAAATGCCATAGCCCCGACTTGCACACCAATGGCTTGGCCTCCGGTTTCTGTATGAATATTTCCCCGATCGTTATAAACCCAATAAATCATTTCATCGGCATACACCTCTTCACATCTTTTTTTAATGATGGGATAATCGCCTTTAGTAGGGTCATAAATACCATCGCCATCGGCATCGCGAAAAGGAGCCAAATCTTGTATAGATAAGTCTAATGAAACACCTCTGGCTCCTTTGGCTCTCTGATTGCCACGGGCGGGCCATTCTAAAATAGACTGCGGAATTTGCCCTTCGGGAATATCCACTCCCGGATTTGCCGCAGCTAGTGCAATTACCAAATCAATATCGCTGCCCAATACTTTCCAATGGCGGTCATAATCCTGACAAGTCTGATTGTTAGTGCTGCCCGCATTATCTAAAGGTCCGGGCCAAAAATCATTACCCGACTGGCGATAGGTTTGTGCAGCCATTTTCAACTGACCACCCGCATCAATACCCCCTAACCAAACGGCACCGGCAAATAATGAATGCACCGAAGGCGCTGAACCCGGTGGGTCAATTTTAGGAACTTCATAACGCGCATCGTTCAAATTCCACCACATATCGCCCCCGGTGAGCAGCGTTGTGCGCACGTTATTGATGTTCATGTCGGTTTGTGCTGTAGCGGGCTGACAATTAGATGCCATCTTTTTGTAAGTGGCATCTATTGTTCCGGTTTTCCCCGAACTACCAACATTTTCCTTCGCCTGAAGAGCATGAAGGCAAAGTGCCGGAATTAATAATGCGAATAATGTCTTTTTCATGTTACGCACCTCTTTATTGTATGATGAATGTTGTTATTATTAAAAATTGAAAATTGCACCTATTCTAACCTGACGTGGCAAACTGAAGTTGATAGCTTCGTTGCCGTTGAATCCTAATCCCACAAACGACTCATACATATCCATATATGATTGTTGGAAAATCTGAGCGCTCACTTGTTGTTGACCAATGGCTGAAGAAATATATCCGTCATCATCGGCATTACCGGTGTAGGGATATACTCTATTGACGTTAGCTGTATTCAACAGGTTTTGAACCAATAAATACACGTTTAATGAAAGCTGACGCCTTTCTTTCACGGAAGCAATTCCACCTTCTTCTGCTGCCGCAGCATCTTTTTTAGGCTTATTGCTGTTCAACTGAAACTCCTTAAACAAGCGTAAATCGAATCTGAAATTCCAAGGCAAACGCTGTCCGTTAATGGAGCCTGCCAAAATAGGACGGGTAGGCACACCTGATAAAGCATCGGGGGTGGGATTGGTTTGCTTGGTATAAGGTTCACCCGAACGCGAACGGAATATAATATTGATCCCCGAGTTTTGTAAAATGGGTTTATCGTTAATGCGCGGACCATTATAATTTCTTCCATAGCCCCAACTGTAATCGGCAGTAACCGTTAACAAATTGCGCGAATCGTAATTTAATGGAATTACCGTTCTCAAATTAGGCTGACCGGAATTAATCAAACTGAACTGTGAAGTTGCATCAGAGCCGGTGCCTTCAGCAAATTGTAAAGTATAGCTGGCTTTTAATGAGAAATTGCTGGTGGCAGTTTTACGCATATCAAAATCTACCATAAAACCTTTTACGTTACCAAAGTCGCGGTTTCCGAAAGTATTGTAGTTAACAGGATATGCATAATTCACATTGATGACCTGCACCATATCTTTCAAGTCTCTGTAAAACGCAGAAATAGTAATGGCGGAATTGCTGGTAACCAACTGGCGGAAACCTACCTGATAATCAATGGTTCTCTCAGGTTTCAAATCGGGATTATTAATCACTCCTCCAATATTATTTTCTAAATAATACCAGGTGAGCGGAGTAGTTCTGATAAATCCGCGAGGTCTTTGAGCCAACACATCATAGTGAGCAAAGAACGATGCCTGGTCGGTAAGATTAAATGAAAACGACACACGGGGCATTACAATAATTTGCGGGTCATAATCTCTGAAAGATGAATTCGGGTCGAAATCAGGACTCTTAATATTATCGTCAGAATTTTTAAGGAATGGCGTAATACGACCGGTGCTCGAAGATCGGGCAATAATAGAAGGATCAATAATTTCCAATCCTTGGGCATTGAACCAACGGTCTCCTGTTCTGTAGCCTAGCGGTACAGGACTGGCTTTCTGAAAATCGTCCACATAAACAAAATAATCGTTGCCGATATTACCCGGAACAACACCATCTAACAAATTTCTGGCTTCATCAACAGAGTAAGAATCATACAACAGATATTTGTCTTTCAATACTTTTTGGTTGGCATCGAAACGGTCGAGGCGCAAACCAATATTGAACAACACATCTCTGAACACAAATTTATCCTGAATGAAAGCTGCGGTGTAAATCGGTCTGAATGCACCAATGTTTCTGGCAAAGTTTCCGTTGGCATCTTTTTCAGTGAAGAAGTCGTTGAAAGAAACATTTCCTTTAATTTTTTTGCCATAAGGGTCATAACCAATATAGTTTACAAATGGACTGCCTTGATTCAATAACTCATCGGGAGAAAACATTTTCAAATCGAAAGTTTCAGGCGACAAGCCATCTACATTAATAAAATCCTGCCCATCGGGGTCTAAACCGAGTTTTATTCTGAGACTACGATCGAAATACGACTGGCTGCCATCGTTGAAACGATTGTATTTAATGGTATCGTTTTGGAAAAATGCCGGAGCATTAGGGTCATCATAAGCATATTCCACACCATTGATGACCAAAATAGGATTTGCCTCATCCAAACCCAAAATATGCTGGTTAGTCAATTGGCGCATGGTCAGCCACAAGCTGATAGGGTTCACCTGATAAGTTCTGTCCACCCTTTGATCAAACTCGAAACCAAACTCAATAGAGTGCCTGTTTTTGGTAGAGCCACCTTTACCCATAATATCGAAAGAGCCACTCACAAACATACGGAACTGGTCGTTGTCGTTCTGAATACCATAACCATTGAACTGACGACCGGTATTGAACCATATACCATGAGCCAGTGTGGGGCGGTCTCCATTGCGCAATCCGCCATTTAAGCTGATGGCATCCAAACTTCTGTAAAAGCGCGTGTTGTCTCCGGCTAATTCATAAAAGTGGCGGGTAAAATTGCCTGTTTCAGGATTGAAATCGCTTAATTTGAATGTAACTAAAGTATCGCTGTAACCTCTCAATAACCAACCGGATTTACCTGATACCGCATCTTCGCCATAATCATATATAGGGGTAGAAAGCACATCAAACTCTCCGATATGACCATAAGAAAATGGATTAGGACCCATGTCGTCATCTTCGTATTTGATATAAACTTTTGAGTAGTCAAACTGAACCGAATAGAAAGCATTTTGAATCAAACCTTTCTTTTCTTGCTGCTCTCCTTCAGCAGTTTTTCTGCCTCCAAACTTCTGAGTAAAGCGCCCGAATACCCTCCATGATAAATCGGTGTATAACGGATTGTTTTTCCAGTTCATCATGGAATAACGCATTACCCAATCGTGATAGCGATTGAAGTTGGCGTTGCCGCCAAAAGTTACCATGATATTGTCTGTAATTGCCAAATCAATTTTTGCCGCGCCTGTTGCATTATTCGAAACAGTGTTCATTTTGGTTTTAATAAGTTCCAAATCTTTGAACTCTAATGTTTCGGCTTTCAAAGTGAAATTATCGGAAACCGGAGAAGGCACTAAAGGAAACTGTTCCAAATCTTCCAACACATCATCTTTCACTCTCCAAACTCCTTTTGCCGATGGGAAAGCATCTTCCTGCCGCAGATATTCGCCAGATATGAAGAAACCTGCAAGAACTTTTTCATCCTCGGTACCTTTGTTCTTTTTAATCATCGGACCGGTAAGGTTAAAGTTGAGAAGGTTATATCCTACGGGGTCCATACCTTGAGAAGTAATACCCTCTATACCTCCCTGAAATTTGCGTGATGGACCTCTGGTGGTAATGTTGATGATACCACCAATGGCATCGCCATAACGGGCAGGTACACCACCGGTAATTACAGTAAGCTGCTCAATGGCATTAGCGGGAAGGTTGGCAGAGCCGCGCACGCGCACACCGTCAATATAATATTCTGTTGCATCCTGACGACCACCTTTAATGCTTAAACCGCTTCCTTCATCACCCTGATACACACCGGCTGAAGTAGATGCTATGGATTGCACATTACGGGTAGGCATTACTTTTATCTGGTCTTGTCCAATGGTGGTTTTAGTACCCGCGTCATCTTTGTCAATCAAAGGAATTCTGTATGAAATAATTTCAACGCCATCAATCAACTGGTCTTCTGTTTTCATTTGAATATTGAGCGTAGTGATACGGTCGGGGTTAACTACCACATCTTTTCTGATAGAAACACCATAGCCCACACTCGAAATTTCAACGTCATACTTGCCCGGTTCGAGCGGTTTGATAGAGAAGAATCCATCAAAGTCTGTTTGTGTGCCGGTGATTAATTTACCATCCCGCTTCACCGCCACGCTGGCAAATGGCAAACCTTCTTTTCTTTCGTCAGTAATTTTTCCGGAAAGTTCGCCAGATTGAGTTTGCGACCATACTGTGAGGGTAGCGAAACAAAACAGAAATACAGTGCTTAGAAACCTTTTCATATTCGTTATCTAAAGTGGTTTTAAATCTTAATTTTAGCTCAGGGCGGTCAAAAATAGCAAAAAACCCATTGTTTAACTTTTCTTAACCCGAATTTTATAATTTTTACATTTTTAAATCAGACATGAATTTTTTTAATTTGGTTGTAAGCCCTTGTGCTATTTTGATTTTTGACTGATGAGTCCAGCCGGCTACATGAGGCGTCAACAACACATTTTTCATTTCGCAAAGTGTTTCGAAACGTATTTTTTCTTCTTCGGAAAGGCTGGAAATATTTTCGTTCTCCAACACATCAAGGCAAGCACCTGTTACTTTTCCCGATTGGAGCGCAGGAATCAGTGCCGAAGTATTTACCAATTTTCCTCTTGCCACATTCAACAGATAAATGGATTTTGAAAATGCTGCAAAAAATTTATGGTCAGCAAAATTTTTTGTTTCATCCGTAAGGGGTAAATGCAAACTCACCACATCGGCTTGTTCAAAAATTTCTTTCATTCCGCATTCTTTGACATAATTATGACCGAAATCCTTTTTGTATTTGTCGTGAGCAAGAGTTTGAACCCCGAAGCCTTTTAATTTTTCCGCAAACGCGCTTCCATTGTTGCCATAGCCAATAATGCCTACGGTCATGCCGCCCAATTCGGTGCCTCTGTTCTGTTCGCGCAACCACTCATGGTTTTTCACTTGTTGGTTGGCAATATGAATATTGTTGAGCAAACAAAGTAACATTCCTAATGCGTGCTCGGCTACTGCATCTTTATTTCCTTCAGGCACATTGAAACAGGCAATGCCTCTTTGCTCGGCTGCATCCACATCAATAACTTCCATGCCGGAACCAATACGTGCAACAGCTTTCAGACTATTGGCTTTTTCAAACAATGCTTCGTCTGCACGAATACGACTATTGATGAGCAGCACATCGTATGCTGAAATTAATTGCAGTGTTTCGGCTCTTGAAATTTCCGGAGCATACATTACCTGTGCGCCAAAATCTTTCATCTCTTCTATGAAAAGCGAATGAATGCTGTCTGTAATTAATATTTTAAGCATATCTGCGAACCGCAAATATATGGGAGAGCGGGTTCATTTACC